>JBFMHD010000039.1:0-16510 GCA_040752395.1 Candidatus Hydrogenedentota bacterium | reverse complement strand
TCCCTCTAGCCCCAAGTTCATCAAGTATTTTACCTGCTGGGATACGGGGTTCACCCTGGACCGATGATGGCAAATTTTTAAAGTAGCTTCCAGCAGAACCCTCTTTTTGCGGATGGCTATTAAGCCGTTTTTCGATGTCTTCTTTTACTCTGGTAAGTAATACTATCGGGTCAGATTTTTGTAATTTAAGTTTTACACTCAAGACAACGCAGAGATTCGTTTTAAGAGAGCTATCTCTATATTGGAAATGAAAAAAATTATTATCAACGAGTTCAATTTTACCATCAGGTTTTAAAATCTCTGCTTCTATTAAAACATCACCGATACTCTTACCATAAGCACCGCTATTACCATAGATAGCGCCACCTAAAGTACCATACAGACAACAGCCAAATTCTATACCTTCTAAACCTCGCTTGATGCTTTCAAAAGCTATCTTTCGAAAAAATGTCCCACTATTTGCTGTAACTATTTCGTCGTAAAAACTATAATCAGAGGTTCTATCGAGTATTACAACGCCCTGGAAACCGTTATCATTGATAAGGACATTTGAACCGCCACCGAGTATAATAAAGGGTATATTATGTTCTCTGCAAATATTGATAGTTTCTACGAGTTCTTTTTGGGAAGTAACTTTTATTAATAAATCTGCTGCCCCGCCAATTCGGAATGTAGTATAATATGAGAGTGGCACTTCTTTTTCTATCTTGACATTTTTTAATTTTAAAAAATATTTCTTAGTGTCCATTATTATCTATTTATATAAATTATGTGTTCCTAACCCGAATAAATCGGGAAAAATTTTACCACGGAATAATCGGAAAAACACCAGACACAGGATCATTCCAGCATTATCGGATTGAATTTTATTGAAATACAGAAAAATATTCCGTGTTTCAGTAATTCTGTGTTTCAGTGGTAAAATATTTTTGCTGAAAATGTCAAGATTTTATTTGTAAGGTACTATATCGTAATATATAGCCTTACTAATATACTAAAAGCAAATAAAATTATGAACATCTTCATCGAGATATAATTTAATATTCATTGTGCTAATATTTTTTCAATTTCATCTTTGTTATCATAATAGTAACTTAGTGCATCAAAAATATATTATGGTTTTAAGTTTGGATATCCTTCAAGAATATCTTCTATGGACATTCCTGATTTATAGTGTTTAATAATGATCGTAACAGGTATTCTCGTTCCCTTTATTACAGGCACGCCGCCACATCTCTTATTATTTTTCTCTACATATAAATGCATTTTTTGTTTTATTGATACTGACATTTCAATTCGCCTCCTGATTCATTTAATAATTTCATATATTAATCAAAATTATCCCCTCGTGTAAAGAATTTTTACAAATTCTTAACGTGTGAAATAATCAACATTAATACCTGCTAACTTTTTTATTATCAGTCCCCATTTTCTAAAAAAGTCTAATTTTTTCACATGTTCTCAGTTATAGGTGGAATGAAGAAGCATGAGACAGATAACGGAAAAGAAAGATAACGAAAGAGGCAAGAAGCAGTGTAAGTGAATAATGGTAGGGAAGGAGAGTACTATCATCAAGTTTACATAATATTTTGCCGATAATAATATTAAAGATGATATGAAAAGAGTCGTGAGTCGTGAGTCAAAACAGGACTCGAGACTCAAGACTCAAGACTTTTCAGCAGGCTTTTGGCTTTTGGCTCCAGCCGGCTGTAGTCCGTAGCCTGTAGCCTGTCCTGATACTTCTTACTTCTTACTTCGTGAAATTATTAGAGTTACTCAAGTTTTTCGAAGGGAGGATATCGTGAAAAATTTAAGAGACGAGATAATTAAATATTCAGCTCTCAAATGTTTTATTGAAAAAGATAGCCCCACATTCTTTGATTTTATCGAGACACTGCTTGATTCCTGTGAGAAACGCGATGAATTATTTGCAAAAGTAAGATGTGATTATTGAGGCATTATTACTTTTGAATCCTTAACAAGCTTACTAAAAGACAGAGCATCATTCTTACTACCAACAATACTGCCCCAGTGCATCGGAACAACATATTTCGGTTTCAATGTATTTGCAGCCAGTGCAGCTTCATTAGCAGTCATAGTATAGGTCCCGCCAACCGGCAGCAATGCTATATCTATATTTTGTAGATTTTTCATTTCAGCTGTAACATCAGTATCTCCAGCATGGTATATACGTTTGTTGCTTATATTTACAATATAGCCGAGCCAGTTATTATTTTTAGGATGGAATGCTTTATTTGTATTATAAGCAGCGACACCCTCGATATTGATTGTTTTTACCACAATTGAAGCCCCTGGTTTTAGGTAGACAAGATTAGTACCAGAGATAGATCCCTTATCAAATTCAGGTAAAACAATAGAAGTATCAGATTTCTTTAATCTATTTATATCCTGTAGGCTCAGATGGTCATAGTGGTTATGAGTTATGAGTATAATATCAGCATCAGCTTTATAATCTTTGACATTATACGGGTCTAAGTATACCAGAAGTCCCTGGGCTTCAATTCTAAATGAAGCGTGTCCCAGCCAGTAAAATTTTATACCCTCGATCTCAAACATAAAAAATACCTCCTCTGAAAAACATTGTAACTATAATAATATCAAGTAGAAGCAAGAGGCAAGAAGTCTGTCTCCTGTCTCCTGTTTTCTAATTTTTAATTTTTAATTGTAGAGTAGAGCGCAAAAACGCAATAACCCAATAACCCAATAGTGTAGAGTGAAAACCACGCTCATGACAACTCTTATAAAAAATAGCTCCTATCTTTTTCATACATTATAGTTAATTTATGTTTTCTGTAAATAAAAATAATTTATATTTGTTCTCATCTATGACAGGTTCTAAAAAACCAGATAAATCAGGCCAGGGTTCGGGTCGAGGCCCTGTCTCGTTAGGTGTATACAGAACAAATTTTATATTATATTTTCTCAATATATTTTTTCTGGTTTCGTTATCAGTTTTTGGGCTATAGAAAATATTTATAATCTCCTTTTTTGATACCCAGAACGAGGTGAATTCCCACCCGCTTGAAAAAGCTGTACAACCTGTAAATGGCGGATAAAGCATCCCTGAATATTCAGAGCACATTAATTTTGGGTGTGAACGATAATAATTACGCAGATATTTTATAATGTTATTTTCTTTACTTGAAATGTAATAACTATTTTTATTAAGAGTGATATTATAGAATTGTCTTGCGTAGAAAAATAGAGTTGGCAGAACAGCTAAAAATATTAAAAAGGATGCTATAATTTTTCTATTTGGCAGCAATTTCTTTTCAATAAATACAAATCCCATAATTGATAAAGCCATATGGGTGCTGATAACAAACCTTCTACCAAAATAAAGCGGGACAAAACTCAATATAAAAAAGACAAAAAACCATACACTACAAAACCGTAAAATTTTGTTATTTTTTAAGAGGGAACGACCATCAGTAGTGAACCAGAAATATATAGCAAGGAAAAACGGCAAACCATAAAGACCAAATGTTATGAATAGGTTCGGGAATATATAAGCGCTTTTGAAATGAAATTCAGGTTTTGTATAAGATAGATAGGTGGTATAAAAGTGATAGATAATACCAGGTGATGAGAATAATATCGTAAACAATAGAGGGATCAGTGATCTCTTAAGAAAAGAGCAGTATATTAAACAGAATAAAATTACAGGGATAAGCATATATGTATGAACAAACGACAGAACAAAAATACAACAACATAATAGAGCCAGATTTAAGTTTTGCTGAGTTCTTGTCTCTTGTCTTGCGCATCTTGCATCTTGCATCTTGCTTCTTGCTTCTAACTTATAATAACGCGATAGTATAAGTAAGACAAGTGACAGGGATATTGCAAGATGGGGGTGTAGATAAATCGAGAGAAAAGTATTTGTATCAATATACGAAACATAATAAAAACAACCAGAAAAAAGTATGAATAGTAAACAACGCCAGATCTCGGCTCCTTCTAAAAAAACAGTAAGAGAATAATATAAAACAGAGATAAATATGATTGTTGAGACTATTCTTAACAGAGTGAAACCATAATCAATGTTAAACCCGGCTGATTTAAAAACAAACCCGCAGAATGGATAAAATGGTGCAAAACGTTTGAACCGTTCTTTTTCAGTAGAATATAAATTTATAGTTTTAAATATCCTGTGCATACCTTGATGAAAACAATCAATTGAGTATAACTGGTCATAATTATTTACGCTTGCTGTATAATGAAGATATTGGGAATCTTCAGGCGTTAAAATGAGACCCATAAGATATGGCAGATTAATTATTAACGAGATAATCAGTGCATAAAAAAAGACTTTAAATTTCATAAAGATTATTTTAATATCTTTTAGAGAAGATATCAAGATGGTTTTATTGTCCATTGTATTACCGGTATTTAATGAAGAAAAGATATTAGCCGAGAATTTTCAAAAAATTCATAGTTTTTTAAAAGGAAACATCCCTGCTTATGAAATAATATTAGGTAATGACGGTTCAACGGATAACAGTCTGTCAATTATAAAAGAGCTTAAAGAAAAATATGAAAACGTAAAATATGTAACACAGGATATAAACACATACAGGGGTTTTATATTAACCAAAGCAATGAGAATAGCTGGGGGAGATTATATTGGCTATCTTGACATAGATTTAGAAATAGATTTTCTATATATAAAAGATTTTTTAAAGCTACTTGAAAATGATAATTATGATGTTGTTATTGCGTCAAAATATATAGAGCGAGACACTCTTAAAGACTTAAAGAAGTTTAGATATTTTTTACATCTTGTCCATTATTGTACGGTTAAAACATTATTGAATTCAGATATAAGAGACAATCAGGGTGGTTTAAAAATATTTAAAAAAGCGGCGATAAAGAGCATATTAGATGAGATAATATTAACAGACTGGATGTGGGACACAGAGGTTCTTACTCGATTGCAGAATAAAGGTTACAGGATAAAAGAGTTCCCGGTTAAGCTGAATGCCATAGATCGAAGGAGTAAAATAAAGTTTTTAAAGGCGTCTATAAAATCTTTTATTTCTATATTGTATTTATTTTCTAAAGGCATAAGGGTGAAGAGTTGATATGTAGAGGCAAGATACAGGAGAATCATCAATGTTACCAAAAGTTGCGATTATCGGTAAACAAAATGTTGGGAAATCTACACTCTTTAATAGATTAATAGGCAGAAGAAAGGCTATTGTTGATAAAACGCCGGGTGTTACAAGAGACAGGATTGAGGCCATTGTGGAATGGGGCGGGAAAAGTTTTATCATAGTTGATACTGGTGGAATTATTGATGATAAAAAGAACCCTATTGTTGTTGGTATATTAAAACAGATAACAAGCGTATTAAAAAATAGTGAATTGATATTGTTTCTTTTAGACGCGAGACATGGAATAACACAAGAAGATGAAACAGTGTATAAATTTTTAATACCTTACCGTGATAAAGTCGTACTTGTTTTAAACAAAATAGATGATGAAAAAATCAAGAGAGATATGGAGACAGATTATTTTAAGTTCGGGTTTAATAAAATATTTGAGGTTTCTGCTGAAATGGGGAGGGGGATAGGTGATTTACTTGATTATGTTATTGAGTCTATTCACTCAAAATCCATAGAACGAGAAGAGAGTATACCTGTTGCTATAATAGGCAGACCCAATGTTGGTAAATCTACTTTACTGAATGTTTTATGTAATGAAGAGCGGGCTATTGTGACTGAGATTCCTGGAACCACAAGGGATTCTTTTGATACTATTATTGAATATGAAAATCAGAAGATTAAGATTATTGATACAGCGGGCATCAGAAAAAAAGCAAAGATACATAATCTCTTAGAGAACATCAGTGTTATCCGTGCTAAACAGGGCATACGAATGGCTAAAGTTGTTCTGTTCATTGTTGATGCACTCGATGGTTTTTTATCACAGGATTTGAATCTACTTAAATATATAGAAAATGAAGGTAAAGGAATAATTGTCCTGATTAACAAGTGGGATGCAAAGGAAAAGGATGAGAAAACATTTGATAATTTAAAGAAGGTTATTGAACAAAGAATGCCTTTATTATCCCATGCGCCTGTTATATCAATCTCGGCAAAAAACAGGTTGCGGACAGATAGAATCTTACCGATGGTAATACAGATTTACAATGGGCTCAGAAAAAGAATTAATACCTCTCAAATCAATGCTGATTTATCCGAGATTTTACTGAACTATCAACCAGCTATTACAAAAACAGAGATCCCAAAAGTGTATTATGCGACGCAACAGAGTGTTGAACCACCGACATTTATTTTATTTGTTAATAATCCTTGTCTTTTTAGAGAAAATTATAAAAGATTTATTCACAATAAATTAAGAGAACTATATGGTATCGATGGTGTACCGATACGGGTGGTGTTGAGAAAGAAGAAGTAGTCAGGATGTAATCAAAGCTTTTGACCGAGGAATGAGGCGTCATCCTCCTAATTGTGGTCATGCCACACATTTTATGAAGACGTGTTCCTCATCACCTCGGAATAACATATACAATAATTTGCAATTTTTGCAACTAATTAAACTAACAACTATTATGAGAGTGAACTATGTATTCGCAAAAAAAATCAGTTGATTCGCCTGAATGGATATATAATACAGTGATTTATCAGTTATTTGTACGTGCTCATACAAAAAAGGGTGATTTTAAATCTGTTATCCCTGATTTAGATAGAATAAAGAATTTAGGAGCCACTCTTATATGGTTTATGCCGATACATCCAATTGGTATAAAGAACAGGAAAGGCACACTTGGCAGCCCGTATTCTGTGAAAGATTATCGTAAAATAAATTTTGATTTAGGCAATGAAGCTGATTTTTTGCTTGTTATCCAGGAGATACATAAAAGAGGAATGAGAGTTATTATTGACTGGGTAGCTAATCACTGTTCACTGGATAATGAAACAATATTTTCGGACCCGGACTGGCTTAAAAGGGATGAGAATGGTAATCTGACATTACCGCATCCTGATTGGAATGATGTCGTAAATCTGAATTATAGAAACTGTGATTTAAGGAGATATATAATTGATTCAATGAAGTACTGGATAAAAGAATTTGGCATTGATGGATTCAGGTGTGATGTAGCTTCACTTGTCCCTACTGATTTCTGGGTAGAGGCACGGATAGAATTAAAAAAGGTTAAAGAAGATATTCTGTTATTAGCTGAGAGTAATGAGCCTGAGTTACATTTAGCCTCATTTGATATAACCTATGAGAGCGAGATACGAAAAGAGATAAGAAGAGTATTTAAGGAGGGAGCATCTGCGGATAATATCCGTAAGATGTATGAGGAGCAAAAAAGAAGGTTTCCACAAAAAGCTATCAGGCTACGATTTCTTGAGAATAACGATGAAGACAGGAGCATATCATTTTTTGGGTTCAAGGAAACATTTGCAGCAGCGATACTGATGTATATGCTTGATGGTGTTCCTTTAATCTGGTCAGGACAGGAGTCTGGAGACGAGGATTATCCTAACTGGCGGGGGTTGTTTGACAAACTTGAGATTAACTTTAATACAGCTTATACTGAATCTCTGTTTAGTTTTTATAAAAAGCTATTTAAGATAAGAAAGGATAATGATGTTTTAAGAGATGGAGAGAGCGAATTTTTACTTAATTCACATTCTGATGATGTGGTAACCTTTTTAAGATTTAACAAAGTGAATGCGATACTTGTTGGAGTTAATATGAGAGCTACTAAAAATAAAATAGATTTAGGATTGAGGGGCAGGGGTATAGACATACTTAATGGCGACAAAGTAAATCTATCTCAGGGTTTAAGTATTGATGGCTACAGCGGCCGAATAATAAAATTATTTTCTTTTATTTGATATTTCAGTGAATATTTATTCTTTTTTTAAATGTTGTGGGTTCAAATCTCCCCAGATATCATCCTCTTCGACCTTGACTTCTTTCCATAAGTCTGATTCTGTTAAGGCTGTTAACGGCTTACTCATGCTTTTCATAGGGTATGTTCCTCCTTTTTAAGAGTTTTTATACTTAATTAAGGAAGAATATGCCCTTTTTTATTAATTTTCAACATAATTATTGACATAACATATACATTATTATCCGAAATTATTAATTGACATTAAATATCTTTATTGATATAATCTTATTAGTAAAAAAATCTTATAGGAGGATTAGAATATGCAACAATTAGAAGTTACAAAATTATCTTCAAAAGGACAAGTGGTTATACCTCAAAAAATTAGAGAACAAATGCAGTTACAAGAAGGTGAAAATTTTATTGTTTTTCATGAAGGAGATACTATAGTTTTAAAAACTCTTGAGCCTCCCTCTTTTAATAATTTTGATAGACTTATAGCAAAAGCTCGTAAATTTGCAAAAGAAAATAAGTTAAAAAAAAGTACTATAGAAGATGCTATTAAATCTGTCAGAAGAAAGAATAAACAATAAATGAAGAAAATAAAAGTTGTGATTGATACCAATGTATTTATTTCAGGCATTTTTTGGAGCGGTAATTCTTATAAAGTTTTAGATTTATGGAGAAAGGGATATTTACAGAATTATACAACATTATCAATTTTAAGTGAAATAGCAGATGTTTTAAAAGAATTTAGAATAAAAATGTCCGAAGAATCTATATACTCATGGTATAAACTAATCGGAGAGAATTCTGTTATATTACATGAAGATATTTTATTTTCTTCCTCATTCGCGATTTTCTCCACAAACAAAAAATCGGTGGCAAAACTTTTTTATTCCTTAAGCAGCAAAGAATTTACAGTTCCAGAAACAGGTGAAGGTCAGGCAGCACTATCAGCTGTTCTCTATAAAATTAATATATTTTGCATCTAACTTCATACCCAGACGTCGCAGCCAAGCCACCACTGGAGGTTTCCTCCTCATTTTAAATAGTTGAAGGGTTGAGGAATTTTAGTTCAATAAAACCCTTGAAAATAAAGAAGAAAAAAATAAGATAGCAACCAATAGTAAATTTGATTTATGAATAACCAGTCATTCATAAGCATAATATATGAAAAAAAGCAATAGATAAAAAACTTAATAGAATTTACTAGCTTGCAAACAAAAGACCAAAAAGACATAAGGATTCTTTACAACAGTATTCAAAAAATGCCGAATCTTTTTCATCTAATCTATGGTTACATTCTTAAATGATTTGACAGGCATCATTAATCTATTTCAATTTAGTTTTATATCTTTTTGATTAAATGGACAGCATCCGGTGGGATATATACTGATACTGTATCTTCTTTTTGAACACCTGTATCAGCATACATAATATAAGCCATTGTACAAACCGTAAGCAATATTCCAATATCTATTTCTAAGCGAATAAAATTTCCTTTATTAGTAATCTTAACAATTTTACCAGAGAAAACATTTTTATCCAATTCAGACGGATTCAGATGTCTTTTATTAAAGTGTATTTCTTCAGGACGGATAATTGCTAAAACATTACCTACGAGTTTAGATTTTGTATGAAACCAGATTGTATTGTTTACTAACACCCGACACCCATCATCTGTTGAGATAGAAGACCCTGGAAAAATGTTTTTAGTTCGGGTAAACTCAGCAACATACTGATTAACAGGATGCCGCAGTATTTCCTGGATAGTATCTACCTGTTCAAGAGTACCAAAATTCATAATACCTACTCTGTCAGCAACATCAGATATTTCTTCTAAATTATGCGACACATGGACAAAAGTCGTACCAAACTTGTCATGGATACTGCGTAATTCATAAGAGAGTCGTTCTCGTGTATTTTCATCTATAGCATTTAAAGGCTCATCAAGAAAAATTGATTTTGGTTCTATCGCAAGTGCTCTGGCAAGCGCTACTCTTTGTTTTTCTCCACCACTGAGTCCTTGAGTGTATCGTGATAATAGTTGAGATAAATTCAATGATTCAGCAAGCATATTTATTACTGATTGTATATACTTTTTATCTTTCTTTTGTGCTTTCAAACCGAACTCAATGTTTTCCTGTACTGTCATATTAGGGAAAAGAGTAAAATCCTGAGGTAGATAACCTATATGCCGTTCTTCTGGATATTTATGGGTAATATTTTCATTATCAATCCATATTTCTCCAGAATCAGGTTTCCTAATACCAACCAAACATTCTAACAGTACAGTCTTTCCACAGCCAGTCGGACCAAGCAGTACAAAATATTCACCTGTATTGATTTTTAGATTGATATTTTTCATTATAAAATTGCCTAATGTAACATTTAAGTTTTTTATTTGAATCACACTTAACTTAAAACTCCTTTTCCACCTATTTTATTGAGTGTATAAACTGACAACACAGTAATCATTAATAAGACAAAAGCAATTGCAATACCCTGTTCAATATTACCACACTCTATTTCCAGTAACATACTTATAGGGAGTATATCTGCTCTGTCCAATCCCAGAAATCTGGTTATATCAGAAAATTGACTTATATGTCTGTTACGGAATGTACTAGAAAAAAGTAACACAGCACCGAATTCTGCCATTGCTCGTGTCCATGCTAAAATTATGCCAGCGATTATTCCTATTTTAGATTGAGGTAGAGTAATTTTCCAGAAGGTTCTTATCCTGGAACTGCCCAATGTGCGGGCTACCTGTTCAAACCGCGGATTTACATTATCAAAAGCAACCCGCCATGCTTTTATACCAAAAGCAATAGCATGTACTAATTGAGCAATAACAATACTTGGAAGACTGTGAACAATACGAAATCCTAATGCCTCTTGAATTTTTAATACAGGTTCATATTGAAATGCGACTATCAAACACAGACCAATACTTGATGCTGGTAATACAATAACAGATGCGAATATTATGTCAATAAATGTCTTTCCAGGAATTTCAAACCTGGAAAGCGCATACGCTGCCGGGATGCCTATCAATATGGCTATTATAGTAGTAATAAACGATGTTACTAAACTAAGTTTTACAGACCTCCAGAACCAATTTCTGTTTACCAGTTGCAAAATAGATTGTATATCAGTATGTCCTGTATTACTTAAAAATAACCAACAAACATACAAGATAAATAAAACAGTTATAGCATATAATATAGATATAAACCATTTACTACCAGACACGTGTTTTACCTCCGACCCGGTATACAGCATACATACTTCCTATAGCAATCAATATACATAACATACTCATTGTAAGTGCCGAGCCTATTTTACCACTAATAAAATCAAGATACACTGCAAAAGGCATTACGTCTGTTCTTCCCTGAATACCGCCAACAAAAAGCATCAATGAGCCCCATTCTGCAACAGCTCGTGCCCATACTATGATTAAACTTGCTATGAGACCATTTTTAGCTAAAGGTAAACTTACTTTGAAAAATGTATACGGCAAATCTGCACCTAAACTCCTCGCTACTGCTTCAAACCTGGGGCTGATTGTATCAAAAGATGCCATTACAAGACGAATACAAAAGGATACTGTCACGGTAAACTGAGCTACAATTACTCCTGGTAATGCATGGTCTATTCTTATCCCTAAAAACTGTGTTATATTTACTAATGGTACAGATTTAAATACCCCCAAAAGAAACACACCTGTTGCTACTGGCGGTACCATTACAGGAAGGTCAATTAAAGTTTTCATCAGCTTTGAGCAGGGAAGTTTATATCGGGAAAGAGTATAACCTACAGGTACACCAATAAACATTGATAATACAGTTGCTATTGTTGTTGTCCATAAAGTAGTAACAAAACTTACCCAAGTACGTGATTCGCCTGCGTAATATAAAAAATCACTTAAACCTAAGAATAAAACATTAGTAATAATAAGGAAACCTATTGCAATAAGAACAATGACTACAAACGCTGAAAAAGAAGTTATCCAGACTGATTGTTTAATTTTGCTGTAATTCATCTTTTTGTTTCACGCTGGCGTTTTACTTCTTTTACAAACGGACCAACAGTTTCTTCTGTAACAGGGATAGACGGGTCTTTAGCAACTTTTGATGCTTCAACTAACCATTTCATATCTTCGTCTACTTTATTCGGGTCAATACAATAAGCGTGACTGTGAAATATTTTCTTTCCTTCATCAGATAGAATAAAGTTTTTAAGTTCTTTTGTTTCTTTTGGGTACCTACAAAATTTCAGGATAGCAACAGGTAATCTGATCAATCCACGGTATTTAGGTTCCATAGGTATTATTTCAATATCTTTAAGGTAAAGCATAGCAGTAGTAGCCCAGACAATAGTTGCATCAATAGCTTTTAACTGGCAGGCATTACCTAATTCAGGTATAGTTTTTGCATTCATAGTAGCGTTTTTGCGAACATTCTCCAGGATACCTGCTTTTTTAAATATTGTTTCATGCCAGATTCCTATAGCGCATGCTTTGGGATCACCTAAACCTACTCGGGTACCGGATTTTGCAAAGTCAGCCACTGATTTGATGTTTTTAGGGTTACCTTTTGGAGTGATAATCACAGTAACAAAATATGCAGCTATGTCTGTTTCAGGATTATAGTCAGCAACAAATCCTCTTTTATCTGCCTGTAAAAGATAAAATTCTTCTCCTGGCATATACAGGTCGCCTTCTTTAGAAATTGTCATATCTGCTAAGAAATAGCCAGAACCTTTATAAGAAAAATCTACTCTGACATCAGGATGACGCTGTTGAAATATTTCAGCAATTTCATCAAGTGAAGGACGTTGCCCAGCACCAGCATGAAAAAGTAGTCGTTTCTTTCCTTTCCCAAATACTTCATGATTGGTAATTACCAAAAGCAATACAATACTGATAAATATTACTAGTGATTTACAAAAACTTTTTGCTTGTAATAAAGTTTTCATCTTAGCATCTCCTCCTATTTCTTAAAATTTATACTCTGTCTGGAAAAATAACAAAGAAGACTCTCCTTTGTAGCCTCCAGTATTTTTTATAAACTCACCCGGAAAAAAGTAACAGTATCCAGTGAAAATATTAAAATGTTTATTGAAGACATATTTTACTGCTAAAAGTATTTCCTTGCCCAAAAATGAACCAGCCTTACCTGTTTTATCCTGTCTTTGTGGCTTTCCATTACCATAATACCATGCGTCTTTACTTTCTGCAAGTTTAAACCAGTGATATTGCAGTGTAGTTGATAGTTTCCGTGTAGGTTTAGTATCCAAGTTGATCTGGTAATCTTTCAAATTCATCCATGAGAAAAAAGCCATCCTGCCATAGTACATATCAATAGCACCCAATACTCCATCAAATGTTTTGTAATTTCCATCTTTTGGGTCATCATCACCAGAAGCATAAGAATATTCAACTCCGAGTTCAGATAACCACAGTCTTGGTATAAGATAACCTATTTTTGCGTTGTATCCCCAGGCATCTATGTCATCTTCATTCTTATCGCCAAACTGATAAGCAAATGTACCGGAGTAAAAAAGCATAGAGAGATTTCCATCAAATCTTGTCCCAAGAGTAGAACATTTGAGTTTAGTTTTATCATTTTTCTTCAAAACATAAAACAAATCAATAGCAGGATTGAATATTTTTATGGTTGAGTATAACCCATAGACAGTTAAATCAGATTTTTTAGTATCAGACTCATGAGGCTTACTCATTACCTGTTGAGCTATAAACATATCCATTTTAAGATAATTTAAATCATCATAAATAATCTTTGCGGCATCCCAAAAATAACGTCCGACATTACCCCATTCTCCAGGACCAAAAATACGATTATCACCGTAAAAGATTGTTTGACGGCCAAGTTTGATACCTAATGGCGTATTAGCAATGTTCTGATATTCAATAAAAGCTTGCCTCAGGTCAAAAGGATTTTCATAAGGAGAATATGGCGGATAAAAATCTTCGACAGTAAAATTCAAATTCTCAACATGTGCATCCTGTAATTGAATAAACATACGCTTATTATTACCAAGTTTAAAATTTAATTCCAGCCGAAAACGTTCTTCAAAAAAGTCATCACAGGTTTGGCCGTATTTCTTTATGTTAAAATTATGTTGTGATTGGTATCTTAACCGCAAACTACTGCCTATATCAAGCTTGACACATCCCAAAGGAATGTGTTTAAACTTGTCCCAGTAATCTCCTGTAGCAGAATTTTTAAATATGACTAAAAAAAAGAATATTTCTACTAAAACAATATTTAAATTACTGAACTTTTGCATTTTCATCTCCTAAGTTTATAATCAATACTATAGTTAAGCACTACTGGCTTGTGACATAAATTTCCCGGCTCAACCGTGAAATCCAGTAAAAGAGTATGGGTTCCCGCTTTTGGGGGTATGACATAAAAAATCTACGATCAGAAATTAATGTTATAATACACTACATTGGTTATGCAGATTATTTTAGTGACTATAAAGCCTTCTGCAGTTTGTCTGACAACATATTGAACATATCTGTGTATTCATTCAGTTTTAAAAAAATTGCTTCGGCATATTCCTCTTTATAAATATGCGCAGTTAAATTCCTGTCATCAATCATTTCAAGCCATCTTTCGTCATAATCAATTAATTTCAGCTCAAAAGCAGTTTTAAAAGCAGAACGTGGTGAATTGCATTCAATACCCTCTTTTTTTGCGTAGCTCTTAATCGATTTCCAGGCCAAATCGAAACAGATTTCAAACCTTTTTATGGCCGAGTCGCGGATTACCGGTGTTTTTACAAGCAAAAGAACTTCCTTTAATCTTTCAATGGATTTAACAAAATCTCCAAGCACTGGCAAGCTCACGTGTCAATCCTTTCCGAATATTTTAATGCTTCATTCTTAAATTTGTCCGATACTACCTTAAAGTCAATGAAGTCTATTCTATATAATGTGGGTAAATTATCAAGCTCATCGATTATTTCAAGTTTACTGCTTGCAGGTATCGGCTCATCACCTTCAATTCCAATATCTATGTCTGCATGTATAAAATTATCCCCTTTAACTCTGGAACCAAAAAAGAATACTTTATATCTGTCAGCATCAAGATGTTTTCTTATAATTTGCATAATTTCTTTTTTGAGTTTGTCTTCTGGATAATATTCTATGTTCATAAAACTAAAAAATTAATATGTTTTTTATTCTTTTGTCAACAATTTTTACAAAACTTTGCTGATTGTAATGCTTCAGTCTTCAATGGAGTTCTTAAGTTCGGTGTTTGGTTTAAGGATTACGACTGATTGTATTCCCTCGTGGTTACGATTTATTTGCTTATATAAAGGATACCTACCTGCTTCAAGGGATCAGCATTAAGGTATAATCTTTTATTATCGGATAAATCTTTAGAATATATATATCGTACCACATTGGACCAATCCTCATTTGATTGTAATACATCGTTTATGTGGTTTGGCATACTTAATAAAAAATTCTCATTAAGTATATTATCCTTTCTTGCTTTAAAGAATGCGATATAGAGTATGTTCGTCTCTACCATTTCGTTAAAGAAGTGAGTCCCTAATGAGAGGTCAGGGACAAGGCCTTCATGCATCATATCTATTTCACACAACACAGAGACAGTGTTAATCTCACCAAAAGATACAGGTATACCAAGCGAGGCCATACTTGTACCCCATCTCCCGGGTCCAAAAATCATTATGTTATTAGACTCTTCTGTGGCACCAAGATGAGCTAATTTTCCAATCAACCTTGCCACAGCATAACGGTCTTTTTCTTTTAGATTTCCATAGGCAGATGGTATAACATAAATAATTTTATTTATACTCATAACTCTGCTTTGACCGATAACTCCGCCGCAAGCTTTCATAACGATGTTCTCAGTTTTTATGCGTGGAATCTTAGATGGTTGGACAGATACATCTATATTGACCTGCAGTGGTCTGCACTGTAGCAGGTTCAGTTTATAAGTGCCATCCGGGAAAAAGTTTGTAGTAAATTCAATATCAATGTTGGTTTTATATACATTTTTTATTGTTTGTAGCATTTTGCGCATATCATTTATAAACTGTGTTTCTGAAAAGATATTATCAAATGTGAGAACCCAGGGTTTAGTTTCAAAATCTTTCATATGATTGTTAACATTATGGTCTAATATCGCGAACTTTTCAACTGGTAATCCCGGGCTTTGTTTGACAACATCAGTAAAATAACTGTAGGTGAATTTATTATTAGCGAGGTCGAGGATATCCACCCGTCTTTGAGCATAGCGTTTTACTTTATCAAAATCTGGTTCAGGCCGTTTATCAGGCGCATTTAGAGCAACAACACGCGTATAGTCATCATCAGCGCGGTCCACAGCTCTTGTTCCAAGCCCAAATACAAGCCGCATTACTCCGGCATGAGGGTCTATACTTTCACTCCAGACATAAGGGTTATAAGAGAAAGCAACGCCTGAAAGCTGTGGATAGAATAAATTACCATACGTTGCACCTGAAACACGCTGGATAAGTAAAGCCATTTGTTCGTCTAACTCAAGGACACCGCGTTTGGCCCGATACTTCAGTGCTTCCTCACTCATT
>JBFMHD010000038.1:0-16520 GCA_040752395.1 Candidatus Hydrogenedentota bacterium | reverse complement strand
TTCGGTTAATAGATCATCAGCTGAATGAGCATCCGAAGAACAAATAACAGGGAAATTATATTTTTGAAAGTATTTGTATAAATATCCATTGAAAAGAGAATGGCCTTTTCGTGCTGTAATCTCAAGATAAACATTATTATCAATAGTCATCTTTATTTCTTCTAAAGTAATATGACCTGGATGTGCGAGAATATCAGCGCCAGCGATTATTGCCTCTTTATTAGTGCCTTCTCTAACAGGTTCAACAGGTGTCTCGCCATGAACAATAACAAGCGGTATACCCTTCTCTCGGGCTCTTTTTACAAACTTTTTTATTTTAGAAGGTAAGATATGGGTCAATTCAATACCTGGTATAACTTTTATATTAAAAGTATTAACTCTCTTTTTTAATATAAGCATCTTTTCTATTAAACAATCTAAGGTCGTCTCGTCACAATGGTCAGTTATCCCTATTGCTTTATATCCTTTTACCGTAGCTCTTTGAATAAGTTCCTCAGGTCCTAGATCGCCGTCACTTAAAAATGTATGCGTATGAAAATCTATAACATCCATTTTTGCCTTATCTCCTGTCTTTTGTCTTCTCTAATAATCGGTATTTAAAATATAAGCCTTTAAAATTTTTAGTAAGGAGTCAACAGGAGCACGTTTGCGTTCTACACTATTGGGTTCTTGGGTTATTGGGTTATTGCGTTCTACACAAAGGATGAAAAACTAAGGATGATATGTTGGCTTCAGACTCCGGGCTCCAGCCGGCTGTGGTCCGTAGCCCGTAGCCTGTCCTGATACTTCTCACTTCCCACTTCTTACTTCTTACTTTTTTCGTTATCTTGCTTCTTGCCTCTTGCTTCTTTCGTTATCTTTCTTTCCGTTATCTTGCTTCTTGCCTCTTGCTTCTACTTGATATTATTATAGTTACAATGTTTTTCAAAGGAGATATGGGAATTCGCGGCCGGGAGGAATCGAACCTCTGACTCCAGGATTAGGAATCCTGTGCTCTATCCAGCTGAGCTACGACCGCATGGATCCCCTACTTCTTTTCAATTGCAACTAAAGTAATATCTTCTAAAATTTCGGTTTCAGGTGCGATTGATGATAATGACATAAAAATAGTTTCTACTAACGACCCTGTATCCATATCGTAACCTGAAGATACTATCTCTTTAAGTTTTGCTTCAGCACTCAAACCGTCCCTATTTCTTGAGAGTATATCTATCACACCATTTGAAACAAATAATAGTTTATCCCGAAACCCCAATTCTATTTTTAGAGGTTCGTTATTACATTTGATTGAAGAGATTGTCTCCTTTGTTATTTTTACGCTTAACATTTTCCCGGTAGTAAAAAATAACATATCATTGCTTGCTTTGTTTATCTGAATTAAAGAATAAGATAATTTATCAAGATTACCCTCAACATCATCCTTTATCGCCTCTTTCAGATATCTGTCTATATCTTTAAAATCAATATTACATAATATAATACTCTTCAGTGTACTCCTGAAAATAGTTGCTAATATACTTGCGATAATACCGGTTTCTGTGTTTGATTCTAATACTAAATATAAATTATCTTTATTCTCTAAAAAATCATAGTAATCACCCCTGACTATCTTTGAGGGATGATTATAAACAGATAATTCAAAACCTGAGATTTGTGGATTTCTTACTGGGAGAAGACTCTTCTGTATTCCAAGCGCAATCGTCTTTTCAAATTCTTCTCGGCTCTCAATCATTATATCTTCATACATCAATGAATTAGTAAGAACTATCCCGGCATAAGAGCCAAAAGATTCAAGTAATCTCAGGTCTTTTTCATTAAACTTGCCACCTGCTTTTTTATTAAGGAGCTGGATAACACCTATAACCTTCTCACCGCTTTTAATAGGTACACTTAATAAAGTTTCTGTTTTATATTTAAGTTTTTCACTGACTGTTTTATCAAATCTCGGGTCATTCTCTGGATCATTCACTATTAACCCTTTTCCGTTTTCAGCGACCCAGCCAGCTATGCCATGTCCGCGTGGTAAGACCATATCTACAAGTTCAGTGCCTTTGGCACCATGCGTTATTTTAAAAATAAGATTACCAGTTCTTCTGTCAACAAGGAGTATGGATGCATCGCGTGCCCTCATAAGATTTGTAGCAACAACTATCAAATTCTCAAGTGTTTTAGCGGTATCAAGTGTTGTTCCTAAAGATTTACACGCTTCAAAAAGCGACTTTAAATCAAATACCTGTTTTGTTAATTCTCTGTTTTCTTCTATAATCCCCTGAATTTCATCAGGACTTATCTCAACCAGCTCTGTCATCTGATGCTCCGTTTTAACATATCATACGTATCCTTTAATCTTTTTGCAAGTATTCTTATCAATTTTACTGCAAGTTCTGGTTCTCTGTCAAAAATAAAATCAAAATCCTCCTTCCCAAATGCTAATAGTCTCGTTGAAGTCAAAGAAACAGCTGTAGCTGAGCGCGGTTTGTCCTCAACTATAGCCATCTCGCCAAAAATATCGCCTTCTTTAAGTATAGCAAGCACCTGCTCGTGTGTCCTGCCAATGCGTGATATCTTAACCTCACCATTCATAATAATATACATCTTATCGCCTTTTTCATGCTCACAGAAAATAATCTCGTTCTCGTTAAAAGTAACCCCATACTTTTTAAAAAGATCAACACTCATTCTTTACTCTTCTCCTGCTCTTGTAGAAGAAATCCTAATATATTATCTTTGTCCCCTCCCTCTTTTTGGGGACTCTCTTTATCAACGTGCTTGCCACCGATACTTTCAAAAACTTCTGCAAGAAGTGATGATGTATCTTTCTTAACCGCTGTTTCATCAGCAAATGGTTCAATAGTTCTTGCAAGTTTGTTATAAGCCTCCCATTTCATAGAATCAGGGGCAAATCTATCTCTAAGATTTTTGTATAGTTCGCATGCCCTCTCTTTATTTCCTGATTTTTCATATAAACCAGCAAGTTTAAACGCAATGTCCTCGTAATCTTCAACCCCTGGATATGTTTCGAGATAAATCTCATAAACATATAAAGCCTGTTTTACCTGGTTTTTATCGTAAAAATAATCTCCAATATCAAGCATCCCCTTTTCAGACTCTATCCTAACAATAGGTTCGGCAAGTATCCGATTTAAATCTCTAATTTCAGCACACATCTTTTGAACTATTTTTAAAGCTATCGGAATATTCCCCTTAATAAAATTTTTGAAATTCAAAATAGGTATCTCAATAGCTGTGACTTCTTCTACTACCCTTGCTGTATAAAGTCTCGGTATCTGAGCTATTGCAGAGGGAACACCTATAAGATCTCCTCTTCCTGCCTTGTAAGTGATATCTAAATCTCTTTTAATCAGTAATACAGAACCCTCATGAATAAGATATATCGGACCAGGAGAGTCACCTTCAAAAAAAATTATCGAATTGACTTTAAAAAATCTCTCCTTTGATACCATAGTAGTATACCCCTCTATATTAGAATTATAAAACACTTATTTCGTCAAGCAATTTTATTCTGAAATGTTAAAGGCTTTTAATGCGTCTCGTGCTTGAGTATTATTCGGATTAAGTTCGTAAGCTATCTTCCACTCTGATACCGCTCTATCTATTGAACCAAGTTGATAGTATGAATACCCTAAATATAAATGTGCGTCAGCATCAGTGGGTTTTAAATCTACAGCTTTCTGATAATATTTAGTAGCTAATGCGAAACGATAAGTTGTATAATATGCTGTTGCCAGATTGTAAATAATATTAAAATCAGCATCTGGTCTTTCTGCTAACTCTTTCAATATAGTTATACATTCTTCGTATTGTTTATTATTAAAAAGGTCTAATGCATATTCTAAACTTACCTTTTCTTCAACAACTTCTACTGCTTCTTCAACTTCTTTTGGTATCTCTCGCTTTGTAACCTCTTCTTCTCTCTCTTCCTTGATAACCTCTTTTTCTTTTTTAATATATGCTTCTCTTTCGGCTTTTTCTAAGACGGTAGATAAAGCTTCTTCTAATTCCTTCTTTCTCTGTTCTTTAAGTTTTATTTTTTCTCTTTCCTTCTTTGCCTCTTCTATCTCTCTCTCATATTCTTCTTCAACTTTTTCTTCTAAAACTTCTTCCTCCTCAACTTCTTCCTCCTCAATATAAGGTTTTTCTTTTTCTATCTCTTCTTTTTGTGGTAAAGGTTTAGGAGGTGGAGGCCCGAACATTACCGTACCAGTGAACCGGTGGCCATCCTCAAATTTATCATTCGGAATATAAGCATAATCAAACCTGAAATTATCAAAAAGAACACCAAACCCGGCTCTTACTCCATCCTGTGCCTCGTCTTCGGAATTGTATCCTACCCTTAAACAAAATTGGTACCAGGGGAAAAATTCTGCTCCTACACCCACCTCAATATCTTCACTGCTCCTTTTGAATACTTCTACCCCTATGTTCAATCTCTCTTCTATAAGATGACAGTTTAATCCTGCTCTCATTGTAACCGGCAGATTTTCTTTTGCTTGAATAAATTTCATTTTACTCCCCATATTCTGAATCACAAAACTCGCATCAAGGTAACGAAAAACCGAATGAAATTTGACACCTAAATCTACAGCAAACGCATTGGCAGTAACATTGTCAATATTAGATTGAATAACTTTACAAGCCCCACCTAAAGTAATGTCCTCACCTACATCGTAAGCATAACCAGCACTTAAAGCCATATCATAAGCATCAAAAGTTCCCATCCTGAAAAGATCACCTGTGGCTGGATCAAGCCCGATACGTTCAAGATCACCGTAATCTAAATATATTAACCCGAGACCATAAGCACTTTTTTTCTCTTTTAAAGGTCTTACAAAACCCAGATAATTAAAAGAGATATCCTCAAAAAGGGTATAATACATAAAACCAGCTTCTGCTCTCTGGTTCGATGTCAGTCCTGCGGGATTATAAAAAAGCCCTTCCGGTCCCTCTGCAAATGCAGAATAAGCTTCTCCAATCGCAGCTGCCCGAGAACTAACACCAATAGTAAGAAAATCACCTGTGGTAGCACCTGCATCCTGCTCCCTGCAATACACAGGCAGACTAAATATCAAACATAAAATTAAAATAACCGTGATTAAAAAGATTCTGATCATCTTATAATCGCTATCTTCCCTGTCTTTTTACCTATCCCGGGAGACTCAATATAGTATACATAGATACCGCTCCTTACACTCTCGCCCGCACCATTTATTACATCCCAGACAAAGCGCCCCGGCGTATTTAAAGCCTGAGTGGTTCCTGTATATTCATAAACAAGTTTCCCTGAGATTGTATAAATCCTTATGGTAAACTGATCAGGTATATCCTGAAAAGTTATCGTTGCATTTACATCCCCTCTAAATGGATTAGGTCCAACAATGGTTTTTGAGAAATCTGTTACGACAGGTAACCCCGGAGTTACAGTGGGTCGAATCGGATTCTGTGTCCCTGCACCTGAAGATTCAAGATATATCACTATTATCTCGTCCCGATTGACTCTTAATGCCTGGACATAAAGTATGCCATCATTCATAACCATACCATTAACCGCAGAGATAGGTAACCCTGCTGTCCCCAGATTGCTGAATACACCACTATCAGCCCAAAGCTCGGTTAAGGCGATTATCTCAGTATCATTATACTTGTGTGTTACCGTGACAACAACTGTCTCAATCGATAATCTGTTTTGATTAGCATCGAGGTCAGTCAATATAATATAAACGCTGTCTATCCCACATATATACTCAGACACTGCATACCCATTTTTATTAACAAGAACAATCACTGCAGTAGAAGCATTGTCAATAAAATAAGCTGTATCATACGCATCATTACAGTAACCAACAATGGTACCACTTGTATCGGGTTGTAAAACATTATTTCTGCTGACCCCACCTGCACCCTTTAACGCAAAACTTAAACCAGAAGTAGTATCACTGAAAATACCTATATTAGAATTAATCTCAGTTAAAACTAATAATTCTGAATCATTCGTTTCAATAATTAATAAAGTCACTACAACAGTATCACGTATAACCGGATTTACATCTGCATCTAAATCTGTAAGAGTTGCATATAATTCACCTGTAGTATAAAAAGTATCAGCTGCTTGAAATAAAGAATCCAATAAGACAAGAGTAGCAGTAACCTGGATATCAGTAATATTTGCTGTATCATATTGATACTCAATTTGTGTGTCTGTATATAAAAGCTGAAGAGCTCGTGAGCCTGTATCTAAAGTAGAGACTGCCAAAATGTTATCATATAAAACTAAACTCGCGGTCTTTCTTAAAGCAAGACCAGGATAATTAACATTTGTAAAAATACCACTCGTGTCACTGCTCTCTGTTAAAACTATATACTCAGTATCATTTGTAGTAACACTATGAAGAGTAACGATCACAGTGTCCTTCGCTTTCTTATCCCAGTTTCTATCAGCATCAGTAAGATAAATATATAGACTATCACCAATGAAAAACAGGTCTGTATCTACCCCACTGCTATTAACTATTTTCAACAACGCTGTAGTTGTTCTTGTTTTCATAAATATTGAGATATCTATTCTTGAGTCTGTAGAATCATCATTATCATTATATATTACAGCAAGCTGTTCGCCTGAATCTATGAAAAGAACACTGTCACTAGTACCCTGACCATAAAAAGTATCTGATGTATATAACGGTGACTCAAAAAAACCGCGAAAAACACCTGATTCAGTTGTTTCACTGAGCTGTAAATAAACTGTATCACTTCGGCTTGTTAAAGTAGGATATACAGCTATTGTTATAAGTACTGTATCAATTGCTAACGGATTTTTATTTTCATCTAAATCAGTAAGTATTATAGTAAACGTGTCACCAATAAATATATTTGTAGGTACAATGCCTGTCTTGTCAAGTATTGTTAAGTTAGAAACAACAGGAACATAAATAGCTATAGCTGTATCATAGACTGTATCAGTTATGCTTGAACCTATGTCTTCATATTTTACAACAACAGAGTCTGAATTTCCGCAAAGTAAAATACCTGTCCCTGACTGCGAACTCGACAGAGTAATAGTTTGAGAACTCGTAAAAGCGCCTGTTGATGATAATATCTCTGTTAATACAATAATTTCTGTATCAATATATTGTGAACCATTGAAAGTAAATAAAGTAACAACAACGGTGTCTCGTGATTCCGGATTCACATTCGCATCATAATCTGTTAAAATAACATACACTGAACTCGAATTAACATAATAATGATCTGTATCCTGACCGAGGCTGTTAATAAGAGTAATGTTAGAACTTCTATTGATGCGTCTTACAATAACACTACCTGTTGCTGAATCAGATGCATCATAAATATCAATATAATTTACTGTAATAGTATCGCCATATCCAGCAGTTAAAATATTATCGCCTACCACTAATAAAGTATCATAAATATATACAGGCAACAGGTTAATAAACATACCGCTTGTATCTGTTGTCTCTGTTAATACTAATATTTCAGTATCACCACAGTTTGTAGAAAGAGTAACAACTATTGTGTCTTTACTCAGAGGATTAATATTTCTGTTATAATCAGTTCCTAAAATATATATCGAGTCATAAATAGCATAGGAATCAACAGCCATACTCGCCTGGGTATCTACTGTAAAAATACCGCTTGAGGAAGTATATCTTAATTTTATCACGATGCTGTCAATCCCTGTATCAGTACTATAAACAGAATCAGTATATATCGCCTCAACTACAAAATTATATCCAACTAAAAGTGTTGTTTCTCCGCTTGTTGTATCAGATAAGGTTATCTCTTGAGTGAATTCACCTGTTGCATTACCTGACTCTAATACAGATAATAAAACAATAGAATCTATAACAACACCATTAAGTTTTGAATATATTGTTACTGTTCCTGCTAAATCTTGAGATGACGGGTCTAAATTTTTATCATTGTCACGTATAAGAATTAGTATTGTATCACCTGGTCTTGCTGTATCAGATAATGTTTGGAAGTTATCATAGATATATATATCGCCGTCACTTGGAACTTTATAGACAGCCACTGTATCCCTGTCCTCTATCACTGCGTTGTCTTGCCATCTTATCTCAATCGTGTCATTATTGATTGCAAAAACTATACTGTCAGCCGTCGCTCCTTTTGTGTCAGTTAAAAATATTCCTAATGTTCCTGTATTACTGAATATACCTGAAGCCAAACCATTTTCAGTTAAAATAAAAACCTCTGAATCATTCCGCTGGGTTATAATCGTAACATATACTGTTTCTGCTACCATCGGGTCCTGGTTTTCATCGTATTCAGTAAGAATAATATAAATATTCGTTCCTATTGAATAGGTATCCACCATCGAGGCCTGGGCATTAATAAATTCGATTATCCCTGTATCATTTTTTCGATAGCAAGATGCAGTATCCGTAACCCTGTCATTCGCCGCATCATTATCTTGATAAACAGCTGTAATATAATTATACGTAGAAGCGTTACCAACCAGAAGAATATTATCACCATATTGAGCTGTGCCGCTATCAGTTAAAATAACGCCGTTGTTTAAATTATCGTGAAATACGCCTGCTGAAAACGGCGGCATCGACTCCCTTATAGTAACAATAACACTATCACCTGTATTGCTATATACTGTAACCGAAACCTCATCAACAGAACCATCTATGTCTTCATCATAGTCTTTAACAAGTACAAAAAGCCTCGTATCTCCTATGGCAAATGAATCCTCTGTATCACTCCCATCAGTTATCACAATAATTGAGTTAGGTTCAGGTACAACAGAAACAGTGTCAAAAGTTAAATCGTTGTCATCCGGGTCAAGATACCTTAATGTTAAGTAATTAACAGAGACCGTTGTACAGGCAATAATATTATCTAAAGTACTCACATAAGTAGTATCGATGAGTTCAAGAATCACACCTGTGGCTGCTGAATAAAAGACACCTGTTGTATCAGAGGTCTCTATAAGAGTAAATGACCGTGAATCCAGTGTCTGATTATTAGTTACTGTTATTGTAATCTGGTCTTGAGCATAAGGGTCTTCATTCGCATCAGCATCTGTAATCACGACATAAACTGTGTCATTCTGCTGTGGAGGTATAAATCCGGGATAGATTGAATACGTTTCTACTATTAAAGCAGGACCTGGTATAAAAAAACTATCAATAAAATCAGCCTCAGCAGCCGTGGTCGCGGGTTGTACTATTATCGAATCCTCGTATGGTCTTACACCATACCACACAGCTACTGTGTCATTAACCTTTGTTACTAAAATCTTGTTATTTGTGTTTGTCTCAGTTGTTGTAGTTGATAATAAAACTCCCCCACCATTTATATGAAATATCCCAAGATTTATATCTAATTCCAGAAGAGTTAAGGTCTCTGTATCATTACCAGGTATCTGGGAAAAAAGTGTGACGGTTACAGTATCAAGAGCAAGTGGATTTACATTAGCATAAGGGTCTATTACCCATACATCGAGTAACTCTCCTATTTTAGCTGTGGTTATTGAATCCTGTGTACCATCTAATGAAAGCCATACCGATGTATCATCTGCAAATAAAGGAGTTACTATTATAACAAATAAAGCTACTATAGCATAGACTAATCTTCTATAATTATAATGCATTAATCTCCTCGTTTGCTTCTTGCTTCTTTCGTTATCTTTCTTATAATAAATCGTCATTTAATTTAAAATACTATAAAAAAAATGTCAAATAAAAGAAATAATACTTTTAAAATTCAGTAAACTCTCTTCTCTTTAATCCTGACAAATCTAATGTTGCGTCCTTAGGGTTTGGAATTATCTCCCACTCTTCCATAGTTAAAGCACCAATAAGAATATCAATCTTTTTTCCATCCACTCTCCCCAGTTCATCAATAGGGATTGCCTCGGTGTGAAATACAAGGCCTTCAATCCTGCCTTCAATTGCACAATACTCTTTTACCTCAACTATCCTTCCACCTAATGCTACTTTGTAAGTCTCTGATAGGCAACGGATAGCAACACCTTCTAATAGCTGACTCACGACATAGGTATGCATAGAACCAGTGTCAAATAGCGCTATAGCTTTTTTACCTTCAATCTCTATCTCTTTTACAATCCTCATTTTGACCCCATGCTAAAATATCTAATATCATCGACAATCATGCTTGGACGGTGGTCAGCTTTAACGATTGGTCAGGCATTGTGCTAAAGGATAAATAAATGTTTATACTTATTTTTAGCAAAATTGTCAAAAAATAATTGACAGGCACAAAGGCACAAAGTTTTTTGAGGCTTTTTATATCCCTCTGTGGCTATGTGCCTCTGTACCTTTGTCACTTTGTAACCCATGAGCAAAATAGGGTTTAAAAGAGATGTGATGGAAATTAATCAGTCTGTATCTTTGAGAAGTCGATTATACTTAAAAATATAGATGCTAATTTATAAAGGAGATTGAGTCTGTTTTTCTGTAATTTTATATCATCAGTCATAACAAGTACATCATCAAAAAATTTATCGACTACCGGCTTTATCTTCGATATCTCTATAAGTAAATCATAATAATTTTTATTTTTCATTAATCGCTGAGAGACCTCTTTCAATTTCAATGTCTCGTTGTATAAAATCTTCTCTGTCTCTTCAATAAATAAACTCTCGTCCACTTTGCCTGTTATGTCTTCTATCCCTCGCTGTATATTAATAACCCGCTTGAATGATATGGCTATACTTAAGAAATCGCCTACGTCCCTGAACCTTTTTATCGCAGCTATCCGATTATGCAGGTCATTTAAATAATCAAACTCAAGTTCGACCCCGGCTGAGACTACATCTACCGGCAACCCTATCCTGTCTGACCAGTATGTCCTTATTCTTTCAATAAAGAATTGCGATATCTGACTGAGTACCTCCTCTTCATTGAAATTGAAATTTTCTCTTACTATGCTTACTGATTTTTTAAAGAGCTCTTTTATAGGGATACTTAAATTACCTTCATCAAGTATCCTTATAATCCCTATCATAGCACGCCTGACACCGATGGGGTCACCTGCACCGGTTGGGATATTATTAGATGAGAATGCACAGATTATAGTATCAATTTTATCAGCTATTGATATAATTTTACCAAGCAATGATTCTGGTATCCTGTCATCGGTCTGTCTTGGTAAATAATGCTCTTTTATAGAGATAGCAACCTCATCATCTTCTCCTGATTTTCTTGCATAAATAGTTCCCATAACGCCCTGTAATTCTGGAAATTCAAAAACCATATGAGTGATTAGATCATTCTTGCAAAGATAGGAGGCTCTTTGTATTTTTTGTGGAGAGTGATAATTTATCATCTTTTGTATCTCCATTGCTATTTTCTTTATTCTTTCTTCTTTATCATACAGGCTTCCCCTTGTGGTAAGAAAAACCATATTTTTTAAACCGTCACGGTAATCAATCAGTTTCTTTTTAATATCTTCTGTATAGAAAAATTTTGCATCATTTAATCTCGCTTTTAATACCCTCTCATTTCCTCTCTTGATATATCCTTCAGTATCCTGTAGTGTATTTGAAAATACGATAAAATATTTAGATATCGTATTATCGTGATTGCATAGCGGTATAAATCGCTGGTGATGTTTCATTGCAACAATCAATACTTCTTCTGGTAAATCCATGAATTCCTCGCTTATATCACAAAGTATAATAACAGGGTTCTCTACAAGAAAGTTTATCTCGTCTATCAGTTCGTTGTCTTCAACAAATTTATTTCCCTTCTTATTACATATACCCTCAATTAATTCTCTAATTTTTTTTCGTCTTTTTATATGTGATACTATTATTCCGTTATCTTCAAGGATAAGCTCATATAAAGCTGCATCAGTTATTTCAAAAGATTTCTTACCATAATAACGCGGCCCCATGGTTATATTTGAGGCTTTAACTCTACTTATCTCAAAAGTGATTATTTCGCTGGCATACATTGCTACAATCCAGCGTATCGGTCTTGCAAACTCAAAATCACTATCCTCCCATCTCATTTTTTTAGGGAACTCTAATGCTAAAATCCATTTTTTAAAAAAATCAGCTAAAACATCTTTTATCAACCCACCACCGACATCTACTTTTATAAAAATATATTTACCTTTGTCAGTGTCTTTAATGTAGATTTCATCAGGATTTCTATTATTCGATTTAGCAAACGCGATCGCTGATTTTGTAGGTTTATTATTTTTATCAAGACCCGATGAAGCCGGTGGCCCCTTTTTCTCAACCTCCTCTTTCCTCTGTCTCTCATGAAGTTCTTTTATAATAAATGATATTCTTCGCGGTGTCAGGAAAATATCTATATTGCTATAATCGAAATAAAATTCTCTGCAAAGATTTATCAAAATATTTTTGAATTCTTCTTCTCTGTTTACCAGAAACCTTGCAGGTATCTCCTCAGCACCGAGTTCAAATAATAAATCGTGTGTAGCCATAGATATCCCCGATGAAAAGTCCTATTTCTTTATAGTCAGGCTTCAGACTCTGGGCTACGGACTACAGCCGGCTGAAGCCTGGAGCCTGGAGCCTGAAGCCAACCTTACCCGGCTTGCTGCTCGCAGTAAAGTTTTGCGCAAGCAGAAGCCAGCCTTCTTACACGAGCTATATAACTCTGTCGCTCTGAAACACTTATAGCGCCGCGCGCATCAAGAAGATTAAATGTATGCGAGGCTTTTAAACAAAAATCGTACGCTGGATAAACAAGCCCCTCTTTTATTAATCTCTCATTCTCTTTTTCATAAAACAAAAAAGACTCAAAAAGTTTCTCTATATTAGAAAGCTCAAAATTATATCTCGAAAACTCGCGCTCGGTTATATGATGAACATCACCATACCTTACCTCATTATTCCACAATATATCAAAAACACTCTCTTTGTTCTGTAAATACATCGCTATACGTTCAATACCATAGGTTAATTCTACTGAAACAGGTTTAAGGTCTATACCACCTACTTGCTGGAAATACGTGAACTGCGTTATCTCCATACCATCAAGCCAGACCTCCCATCCCAATCCCCAGGCACCTAATGTAGGTGATTCCCAGTCATCCTCAATAAACCGGATATCATGTTTTTGTAAATCTATGCCAAGCTCCTCAATGCTTTTTAAATAGATATCCTGTATATTAGCTGGCGCGGGTTTTAATATAACCTGGAATTGATAATAATGCTGGAGCCGATTCGGGTTTTCACCATATCTGCCATCAGTCGGCCTTCGCGAGGGTTCTACATATGCTACTTTCCACGGCTTTGGTCCTAATACACGAAGAAAAGTATGCGGGCTGAAAGTTCCTGCTCCTTTCTCAATATCATATGGCTGTGCTATAAGACAACCTCTCTTATCCCAGTAATTCTGTAGATTTAAGATAACATCCTGAAAATTCATAGGTTTTGTAGTTTTTATTTCTAAATCTATTTTGTCAAGCTTTGTAAAATATCTTTTCAATAAATAATATTCAAATCCTTTAGTCTAAAGTCTAAAGAACGGGTCTTTAGACCCTCACTACTTTAATATATTATTATTATTGAAATTACAAAAAATAAAAATGTAGTAAGCATCTTTAGATGCGATAATCAGGGTTTTAAAAGAGACCTCTTTCTAGTTATTTAATAACTATTCTGCCTTCTATGATAGAATATACTTTTCCACTGTCTTTAAAATATTCGATAAGAATATCTCTAATAAATTTTCCGGTTCTTTTAATCTCTTTTGATTTACGCAGAGAGGGAAAATCGCCACCGTAATACGCGAGATAATCTGATGTTGCGATACGATAGAGCTTACCATCCTCTAAATCTTTACCAGCTACTTTTATCACTTTTATAATATTATTTTCAGATAATACTTGTATACCAGCTACCGGTTCACCGAATACTTTTATTAACTCGTCTGCGAATTCTCTAACAATCTTATCATCCATAAAACAGATAACAAGTTCATTATCAAACGGCATAAGTTCGTAGATTGTACCTATCGTTATCTCGCCGAGCGGTATGTCTCTACGAAGACCGCCGTTATTCATTAAACAGATATCAGCGCCACCTGCGTTCCTATCAGCATAATCTTTTATAACATCACAGACAAAATTACCAAGTGCTCCTTCTGGTCGAGCTCCTGTAAGAATAGTGTCACTATAACCTATAACAATCCCAACTCTTTTTTTTAAATCATCTCTATAAGGCGCTATTAAACTCTCCATTGCTGAATCATCTGAGATAGTATTATCAACCGAATATTTGGTAAAAGCAGGGGTATATTCTTTTTTTATAATATTATTTTTACACGATAAAGAGATGCAGGATGATAATATTAATAAATAAATTAAATATTTTTTCATTCTTTTCCTTCAAATAATGGCAGTTCAAGATTATCAATAAATACTCTCTGAACATCTTTTTTAAACTGTTTTTCAAATGGGCAGTTACGAAGAAGTAGCAGAAAATCAGTCATATCCCATTTAGATAATAAACTTTTTAAAAACGCGGAGTTTTCCTTGAAAATATTTTTACTTTTGCCCCACGCACACCGCCACAACTTTAAAGACTCGGTCGGTCTACCAATAACAAGTGACATCAACCCTTTTAAGAAAAACATATATGTATGATCAGGATATTTTTCTTCAAAAACTTTTAATTTCAAAAAAGCAGAATCTATCTTACCCGAAAGTACGAAAATTTCAATAAGAGCAATAAAAGCCGTGACTGACGTCGGTTCGATAGAAAGTATATGTTCCCAGTATCGTCGTGATTTCTCATACTCACCTTTTGCCATATAAATAATAGCGAGTCCGGAGAGAGCCATAGTGTCATTTGGCGAGACGAGTAGCGATTTATTAAAATATTTCACAGCTTCTTCAAGTTTGGAGGTTCTAAGAAGCAACTCCGCAATCTCGTTCGATAAAAAGAAGTTCTCTTTATCAGATGCTAAAGCTTTTTTCCATACCTCTATACAATCCTCGTACTTCTCCTGTTTTATATAGCATAACCCGATCTCGTATAAAACCTCTGAATCGTTCGGAAAATCATTCAGGATATCTTTTAGAACTTTTTCAGCTGCTTCTGGCTCATCAATGTAATTAAACATTTGAGCTCTCATCAATCTGAGTGTTATGGAATCCTTAAATTCCTCGATTGCCCGTGTGAGAAGATTGTCCAGATCAGCTATCATACCTTCCTCAAGATATAAATATCCTAAACTTATAAAAGTCTCTTCTCTATCTGGATGATTTTCACCAAGCTCAAGAAATATTTCATAATGAGTTATAGCATCTTCTGTATCACCTTTTAATGAATAAAGGTTCCCAAGATGAAAATATGGTTCAGCAAAATTAGGCTTGAGATACCTTAACTTCTCCCACATAGAAAGACTTTTCTCCCAGTCACCTTTTGCAGAATAAACATAACCGAGTTTATACAGTACCTCAGTATTATCAAATTCTATTCTTAAGGCAGATTTGAAAACCAGTTCAGCATCCTTTAATTGGGCTTTCTCAAGAAAGATATCCCCGAGTAAAATATAAGCAGGTAGATACCTGGGAAAATTCTTTATCAGCGACTCAAGTGTAACATTTGCTCCATTGGAGAGACCAATAGCTAACTGAACATTGGCAAGATGATAGTAATACTCAGGATTATTCCTATCTATGAGAATAGCCTGCTTAATGCTTGATAAAGCTTTTTTATATTGAACTGTTTTATAATAACACTGACTTAGACGAAAATATATATCCGGGAGTAACGGAGTCGTTGTTAATGCTCGCCTGAGATAACCTAAAGCTTCAAAATATTTGTTTAAAAATATTAATGATTCAGCAGCCCTTAAAAAAACTATGCCGCTGTTACAAGGATATTTTTTTATCAGGTAATCTAAATTCATTAATGCATTGTTAAATTGTCCAAGCTTTATGTAAACCTCACCTTTATGGAATATAGCCTCTGGCTCGTTCTCTAAATTGGCTGAATTCCAGTAAGATAATGCTTCTTCATATTTACCCTCTTTTTCCGCTATGTAACCCATTAATATATAAAGAGTATTATCAGATAAAGATACTCCTCTGCTCTTTCTGATTTCACGTTTAGAATGTTCAAGTCTGCCTGAAGATATTAAAGATTTTATGTAATGTGTTCTTGCTTCCTCAAAAGCCGGGTTTAAATCAATTGCTTTTCTAAAAGCATTGATCGCATAACTCCATTTTCTGCTTCTGTAATGTTCTATCCCTCTCTTAAAATATCTGAAAGCTATCTGGTTTCTCAATCCTTAATAAAACCCCTCTAAAAAACGCTGTAACTCTAATAATTCGGGCTACAGGCTACGGACTACAGCCGGCCCCTGGAGCCCAAAAGCCCAAAGCCTGCTGAAAAGTCTTGAGTCTTGAGTCCTGTTTTGACTCACGACTTGCGACTTGTGACTCACGACTCTTTTTATATCATCTTTAGTTTTTCATCCTTTGTGTAGAGCGCAAAAACCCAAAAA
>JBFMHD010000037.1:5403-16593 GCA_040752395.1 Candidatus Hydrogenedentota bacterium | reverse complement strand
CATAAAAATATATAGCAAGCTTTATACCATTTTGTCAAGTCTTTTTTTAAAATATAATTTCTTTATTTTAAAGTATTTTTTCATTAAAAATCTTTTAAAAAAAATTATATTTGTCAATATTTTAATATATTACCGTCAATTTTATGTCTATTTTATCGATAGAGTTTCTTAAGTTCGGTGTTAGGTGGTCAGTTCACCGATAACCTAATTGTCGCTTCGCTCCTCTGAAAAACGCTGTAACTCTAATAATTCGGGGTACAGGCTACGGGCTACGGACTACAGCCGGCTGGAGCCCGAAGCCCGGAGCCTGCTAAAAAGTCTTGAGTCTTGAGTCTCGAGTCCTGTTTTGACTCACGACTCTTTTCATACTTTGTGCCTCTGTGCCTTTGTGCCTCTTGCTTCTAAGTCACAATTTAAAATTCTCACCCAGATAAATATTTCGTGCCTCTTCACTCTCGATTATATCTTTTGAATTTCCCTCTATCAATACCTCACCATTGTTAATTATGTAAGCTCTATCAGTTATCTCAAGTAATTCTCTAACATTATGGTCTGTTATAACTATGCCGATATTTTTTTCTTTAAGTCTTATTATCTCTTTTTTTAGTTCATCAACTTTAATGGGATCGATACCGGAGAAAGGTTCATCGAGCAAAAGGAATCTCGGTTTACGAAGCAAAGTTCGTGCTATTTCAACTCGTCTTCTCTCACCGCCGCTCAAACTATAACCCATAGAATCTACAATCTTTCCGAGATTAAAATCGAGTAAAATTTCATTAATTCTTTTTTCACGTTCCTCTTCTATAAGAGGGAGATACTCAAGTATCGCTAATAAATTATTTCTAACAGTAAGGTTGCGGAATATTGATGGTTCCTGTGGAAGATACGCGATGCCTAATTGTGCTCTTTTATGGATAGGAAAATCTGTAATTTTCTGTTCGTCAATATAAACATCGCCGGTATCAGATTTTATCAATCCTATAAGAATATAAAACGTTGTTGTTTTACCTGCGCCGTTTGGTCCAAGCAGACCAATAACTTCGCTGCAACTAAATTCAAGACTTATATTATTAACAGCGATTATATTCCCAAACCTCTTTGATATTTTTTCAGCTTTTAGTTGACTCATCTTCTTTCTTCTTTTTTTTCTGTGGTATAAAGAATCCCGATACATTACCCTTTGCATCAATCCGTTTCTCTTTAACAAAGTAGATTATAAAATCTGCCTTAAGTTTTTTCCCCTCGCCATAAACAACTGGTTTTTCTTCTAATGTAATTTTCCCGTTTTGGGTTTCATAAATTACTTTACCTGCTTCAGCAGTGAATTCATCCTTTTTCATATATACATTACCGAACGCCTCTGCTTTTATTATCTCATCTTCTTTCTCATTAAAATAGAGTATGACTCTCTCACCTTTTAATTCCATCTGGTCGCTTGTAACATCCACGCTGCCGGTATATTCCAGCGTATGTTTAATCCCGTCGTAAATCATCTCATCGGAATGATTGATCTGTATCTTCTCTACCTCTAAAGCTATCCCGGTATTACCTAACAATAAAAATACAACTGATATCAGCAGTAATTTTCTCATAAATTATTCAACCCCTCTATATCTTCTGGTCTTAAATTGCCTTTTACATTAAAAAGTTTCAATTTTTTTTCTCTTGTATAAGCCTTCAATCCTCTGGCATATATCACGCTCTCATTGGCTCTTATCTCCACATTACTTTTACTAAATAAAAATCCGTTCTCTTCTTCATAATTAAGTTCATCTGTTAATATTAATAAATCTCCGTATTTTATAACAACATTATCTTTTAATTTAATGATTTTATTATTGGGGCTATAAATAGCCTCGAGTGCATTTACTATTATCGGTGTATCGGCCTCGATATCATAAAATTTTAAATAAACTCTTTTTAAATTAATCTCGCCTGAGCCCTTTTCTTGTGTTTCATCTGCAGTAATCTCCCAGTGAATTTTACCTTCTGATGCACGAATATATTTACCACCTGTAATTAAATTTTTAACATTTTTTTCTATGGCTTTATTAAAGATTTTGGGTTCTTCAATTTTTGAATAAAACGCCCAGTAAATTATATATCCAATAAAGATAAAAAACAGACTGCTTAAAATAATCTGCCCCGGTTTAGTATTCATAGACTTTCTTCTTCTGATTCAAAATCGCTTATTTTATAGTCTCTTCCTAAATATATATGAACTCCCTCTGTCTCCTTCCCATTGATAAGTATTCTTACAGAATCATAGGTATACCCTATATTCTTCAGAATAGAAAATACAATAGAATTAATAAATATCCTCTCCTGTGATAAGCTTATAAATATTTCTTCTAAATTGTGGGTCCCTAAATTAATAAATACCCTGTCACAAGATAAGAATATATCCATAATTTCTATATCAGCAGGTATGGTTCTGTTCAGTTGTGGATCCAGGGGTCCCTTTTTCATTTCATCTATAATTCTTTTTATTTTACCAGCTATGGTGTTACTTTTTTCAACTATTCTTATTTCCTGGCGTAACTCCATTCGCTGTTTAATAGCAAAATATATACTCACATTCTCGGTTTGTAGCGGAGTTTGAGATGCTGCAACTCCTTTTATTTCATTAACCCTTTTTATTTTATTGAAATTTGTTTTTATTGTTAAAAGTAAACCTATCACCCCGGCTAAAAATATAATTATATATACTACTCTTCTCATTGATTTACCTCTTTTTTTTTCTCGTTTACTTTCAGGTACAGCTTTCATTGTATTATGAGGCAGTGCCTCAACCCATTCTACCATTCGGTATCTGCTATGCCATACAGCAAAAGCGAATTCTCTATGCAAAAAGCGAAATTTTGTTGGCAAAGAGACGGATGAGGCAGTGCCTCAACCCATTCTCCATTCGTATGCTTCAGACGCCAGACTCGAAAGCAAAAATTCTGTACGAATTGCAAAAATTCCGCAGATAAGATTCTTCTCTGGCAGTGCCTCAACCCTTGAATAAAAATCAATTTTCTGATTGCACAGATTCCATAAAGAGGGATTCTAAACCAATAATTGCCTGTGAGATACTATTTGCTATCTCTTCTAAACCCTCGGGTTTTGAAATAATAAGTTCATCAGCAGCATTAGTTATAAATCCAGCATTAATCATAATTACAGGGAGACCTATCTTCCTATATGTCGCTAAATCCGCTTTTATCGGCTTGCTCACGCCAAAAGAAATTATATTTTTAATAAAAATCTGGTAAATTATTTCAGCAGCATTATATGTTTTATTAATTATTTCTTGTTTTTGTTCATTTCCTAAAATTGGTGATACTATGTTTTCAAGACTATATATTGTTATTCCTGATAGAGTTGTATCTAAAGAAGCATCTGTATGTAATGAAATAACCAGAGAGGGTTGAGAGTTAAAGATTCTTTTTATTCTTTCTTTATCGTTTAACGTTATATCAAGCGTTCTTGTAAGCACGATATCAACATTCGGATAACCTGATAATTGTTCCTTTACTCTTTTTGCTATCTGTAAAGTAACATCTTTTTCCAAGAGTTCGGCCATACCAGGTACGCCGCTATCTTCGCCACCATGCCCCGGGTCTATGCAAACTCTCAATATTTTTGCAGTCTGAGCTTTTATACAATCAGTGTTACTAAAAAGTAGCAGGCAAAAAATCAGAACAACACCTATAACTGATGGTTTATTCTTCATCTTTTAGCTCACTCTCGTTCGACTCCGGCTGTCGCTTCGCTCCAGGCACGGTGATTTTCTTCTATTCACATCCTTGTGAACTCTTCCTCCCATAAGGTCAGCCGAAAATCGCCTGTTCGATTCCCTCTTTGTTAAATTTTAATGGAGGCGGGGGGAATCGAACCCCCGTCCTGAAACTAATCACTGAAAACATCTACATACTTAGTCCGTATATTGATTTTCAAAAAATGAACTCCTGCGGACAGGATTTCATCCTTCTACTTCTTGTATAAGACTTCGTAATATAGCCCCAAGATTAAAACCATATCACTATCCTGCTATCTGACACTCTGTACTAACCCGCAGGAGAGGAGAGTACGAGTGTTGCTGTCTTATTAAGCAGCAAGAGCCAATTCAGTGTTGGCGTTTTTTAAGTTTCCCTGCTTTTTTTACGGCGCTGCAAGGATTCCGCCGGTATGCAGTCTTCAGCAATTAAAGCCCAGTCGACCCCAAATCGCCCCCCTTTCTTGTCGCTTTGCTCCATTGTAAATTGCAAATTGCAAATTTATTTACCCTCCTATTAAAAGTTAAAATGCATTTGAATCTTTCAATCTTTGTATCTTTTTAACTTCTGTCTTCTGTCTCCTATAATTTTATATATTACTATAATACTTTAGATTCGTCAATACTTTAACTCTCTCTCAATCTCTCTATCAATAGCTCTTTTTCTTAAATCCTCACGTTTATCAATCTTACTTTTCCCCTTAGCTAAACCTATCTCAACTTTGATTCTGCCTTTTTGATTTATATAAACCTTTAATGGTATAATACTTAACCCTCTCTCATTGATCTTTCCTGTCAATCTTTTTAATTCTCTTTTATGAAGGAGCATTTTTCGTGCCCGTTCAGGTTCATGATTCAATACTCCTGATGGCTTATACCTTGATATATGCACATTTATAAGATATAATTCATCTGCCTTCATTATACAATAACCATCTTTTAAATTTATATTACCTTCTCTTATTGATTTTACCTCACTACCTTTAAGAACTATACCAGCTTCAAACCTTTCAAATATTTGATAATTAAACCCAGCTTTCTTATTAACTGTTATAACTTTCATTGATTATATAATAACTAATTTTTTTACAAAGTCAACTAGTATTCCTTCAGTCTTCGGTAAAATTCTTAAGTTCGGTGTTTGGTTTTCGGTTTTCTGTTTACTGATAACCTCCTACTATGAAAAATTAAAAAAACATCTCTTCGGGCTACAGGCTTCAGGCTACGGACTACAGCCGGCTGGAGTCTGGAACCCCAAGCCCGGAGCCAACATATTATCTACTTCTTGCCTCTTGCTTCTTACTTCTTACAACCTATAAGCGAGGGAATTATGTCAAATAAATTATAGACAATATTTTCATATATGTTAAGATATTATTTATGCAAGTAATTCGAAGGGTTAACATTGAGCTTAAGCTTTCATTTAGTATGCCTGATCGTGCGAGCCGTTCACGGCTCTCAGAGGGATTAAAACATCGGATTAGAAAACAGTTAGAAAGAAACATAATTATTATGGGTATTAAGGTTCACAATATGTTGATTGATTCAGCGCGTATTAAACTTGATCTTACGTTGCCTCCAAATACTGACCGTCCAAATATCGAGAGAGCTCTTTATGGTATTTTAAACGGCATACTAAAACGTGAGGTACCGCATCTTGTTAAACGTAGAATGTGAGTAACCTTCAGAGAATGTGGAGAAGATAAGAAAATGTTAAGAAAGTATCTTATACTCGGTGATAAAATCGTAGAAGCCCCGGATGGTGATGCTAAAATTTTAGTCTTTGTCAATCCTGATGAAGCTGAAAGAAAATATCTATTAGATGAATTCGAGCTCGATGAACACACTCTTAATTCCGCTCTGGACCCTGATGAGCTATCACGATTGGAGTTCGAGCCTGAGCATATCGCTATAATCTATAAAAAACCTAAAAACTATTCATCAAGTGATAAATTTTTATTCAAGGTCTATTCTGTCGGACTCTTTCTTTTTAAAGAACATTTAATCGTTATTTTACCCGATAACACTTTATTATTTGATGGAAAACTCTTTAATCGTATAACGTCTTTACAGGATTTATTACTCAGACTTATCTATCGCTCAATCCATCATTATCTTGAACATTTAAAGGTCATAAATATGGTATCAGATTCACTTGAAAAAAAATTAATTCATGCTATGGAAAATAAATACCTCCTTAATTTATTCACTCTTGAAAAGAGTCTTGTTTATTATCTAAATTCTATTAATTCCAATTCTATGCTGATTGAAAAAATAAGACATAATGCAACCAAAATTGTTCTCACGCAGGAAAATCTTGAACTACTTGATGATATAGCAATTGAAAACTCTCAATGTTATAAACAAGCTGAAATATATTCAAATATTTTAGCAGGATTAATGGATGCCCGTGCCTCAATCGTAAATAATAATCTTAATATTTTGATGAAAACCTTGAATATTATTACCATCTCAATTATGGTTCCCACACTTGTTGTTAGTATCTTCTCAATGAATGTACCGCTACCTATTTCTCAAGAGCGTCTTTCTTCTTTCTGGATTATAATGTTAATAGCTCTGCTTGCGATGGTATGGTTTATGCTTTTCTGGAAACGCAAAAGATGGTAAACCACTAATGACTCATCTCTATTCTGTCAACAATACCACAGATAGCATAATCTACTGGTGAAGAAAGGTCCCTTACAACTAATCTTGATGCATTCCCTTTAGTAAATACTAATACAGTATCTCCGATGCCTGCATCATTCTCATATTCTGCAGAGATTAAAGTATTTCCTATAGGTTCGCCTGAGGGATTAATCGGCTGTACAACAAAAATTTTAACACCCTCGAACTTTTTATTTTTTTGTGTTGATACAACCACACCAACAACTTTACAAAGGATCATACATCCCCCGAGCCTAATGCTTTCTATAAAGGTTCTTATCTTTTGTATCCACTGAATCAATAATACCAAATATACCAGCATCAGCTGGTATCATTACTTTCATAGATTCCTCATATACAGCTTCTCTCCCCTGAACTATAAAAACTAATTCATCTTCATCTGTGCCAAGCCAATCAAGTGCAATAACAGGGTCCCCCCTGGGTTTCATATTTTCGTCTACAGGCTGAACAAGAAGTAATCTTCTTCCTTTTAGATTTTCGTTTTTTTTTGTTGCAACTACATTACCTATCACTTTTGCAAAAAACACGTTATGTTCTCACAACTTTAATTTTAGACTCTTTTATTCTATCCATTGCAAGCGGTGTAATCTTTGCGCTACTTTTTATTTTCACAACATCTGCTTTCCCTTTTATTAAATCTCTTATAATCCTTTCATCGATAACCTCATCAACTCTTACGACTTCTTTCGCTGGATATGTAAGTTTATCTTTTATCTTTATCTCTTCATTTATAACTTCTGTTATCACAGAAGCTATATATTCTTTATCCATAACTCCTTAATCCTGCAAAGCTGATATCGTTCCGTATCCAAAAGAATGTCGACTGACATTCTTATAAAATCGCTTTGATTAAATCAGGATGCGGTGAAGGTATAATGATACTTGAGTGAACCAATCCTTTATGATGTTCAAGCGATAAACAAGCAGAAACAGCAGACCTCACAGCTCCCACCGTACCTGTTAAATATATAAATGACTTACCAGCAAGCCCTGAACCTAATCGCACTTCAATAAGTTTAATTTCAGCAGCTTTTACTGCTGCATCAGCCATCTCAACACAGGCTGCTAAAGAATAGGTCTCAATCACACCTAAAGCCTCTATCTCTTCTACTATATTAGAACCTGTAAACGCAGGTATAACACAAGGGTGAACATTCGGGATAATCATTGTCTGAACCACAGATGGGAAGGCAGCTAATTCACCAGCTGCGATAGCTGTTCTTACAGCACCGACCTCACCTGAAATTAATGTAAAGTGCTTACCCGGACACGTGGGTCGTGACTCCAACAATATAACATTACCTGATTTCAGCATCGCATCACAACCCTGAACACCTAACGCGACACTCGTTGTCTCGAGTAACCCTAAAGCCTGTTCCATTGTTCTCTCCTTGGTCTTTACTTCTCACTTCTTCTGTTATCTTGCTTCTTGCCTCTTGCTTCTAACTATAACCAATGGATTATCCACTACTTATTATAACCTCATCACCCTGTGTACTCTTTACAATTCCATCTATAGAGCTATGAACCCGTGCTGATATACCCTCAGCAGCTTCACCTATAACATCGCCTCTTTTAATTTTAGCCCCTTCTTTTACCACACAAACAGCACTTTTGCCAAAATGTTGTTTCAATGATATTTTTACCCTTTTTGGCAAAAAAGTTTCATCAGATATAGGAGCATCAACATCATAGTCTGTTAACCCGAGTTTAACAATCAATCTTTTAAGAGGTTGAAGCCTGTATTCTCTTATTATATGGGCCCTGTTATGTTTCAAATTATGCGGATTCTTTATGCCTTTTTTTGTCAATTCCTGTTTTAATAGAGCATTAATTCTTCCTGGTGCTAAATTCATCGGACAGGCGAAATAACACAACTGGCATTCACAACATAAAAAAGCTAACGTAGCATCCTTGACCGCTGTATTAACACCAAATGATATCCCCCTCATTATTTTATGAGGCTCTATTGAATGACCTATTAAATTGCGCGGACAAATACTGGTGCAGAATGTACACTGACAACACGCTGCTTTAGACGTTTTGATATGTAGATTTAAATCAAAATATTTGTAAGACACAGCATAATGGTCTTTTGGTAAAACAATAATGGCGCTTGTAGTCTTTAATATCCCTTGATCTATACTCTCAGCCAGACCCCCCATTATTGGTCCACCAACAATAACTTTAAAATCTTTTATCTTTACTCTGCCACAAAACTCCAGCACATCTCTGACTGTGGTACCAATCGGAACCTTTATAGTCTGTGGTTTATTAACCTCACCTGTTACTGTCAGCCACCTATCAGTAACAGGTTTACCATTCATTGCTTCATATACCCACAGAAGTGTGGCAACATTAGAGACAACAGCGCCGACCTGCAATGGTATGCCACCTTCTGGAACGATTCTTTTTGTCATATCATAAAGAAGAATATGTTCATCGCCGGCAGGATACACATTCTCAAGAAGATGTAATCTTACTCTATCTTTTGAAGCTTTTTTAAGGGAGCGAATAGCATCTTTATATTTAGATTTTAATCCCACCATAGCTTCTTTTGCTTTTACTCTTTCTTTTACAGCAAGTAACGCCTGTATTATCTCATTTGCATATTTATCCATTAATTGTTGATCGACACGTAGAAGTGGTTCGCACTCGGCACCATTTGCTATTACATATTCAACCTCTGTGCTGTATTTAATATGTGTAGGGAATCCAGCACCGCCAGCGCCCACAACCCCTGCTTCTTTAATTATATCAATTAAATCTCTTTTTTTCTCTACCATATAGTATTCCATCACTCCTGCGAAAAACTTCGGAGTTCGGAGTTCGGAGCTCGGATCTATTATTACGAACTCCTAACTCCTATCTTTTTCATCTTATACGATTCTAAAATAATCTACCAGTGTACAGCGTCTGGGTCGGGTAAATGTTTTTGGTGTAGTCAAGCCCTCACCTGTTGTACCTGCGATTGAAAAGGTAGTGTAGCCTTCTCCACCATAACCAAGACCTGCACAGGAAGGCCCATTCTTAACAAATATAGATACATCCATAATACGTGCCATCCTTGATAACCGCTCGATATTCTTAGAGTGCATAATAGCTGTGTGTTTGTATCCGTGCTCTGCTTTGAGAGATAGTTCTATACCTTCTTCTACGTTTTTAATTCTGACAACAGGTATCACGGGCATAAGCTGTTCTAAATAAATAAGCGGATGCTCCTTTGAGACCTCGGCAAAAAGTAGTCTCACTTCTTGAGGTATAGTTAACCCTATATATTTAGCTATAACATTAGCATTCCTGCCAACAAGTTCTCTGTTCACCACTTCCTCTTTAACAACAATATGTTTCATTAATTGGTCCATTTGATACCCTGACAATTGATATCCACCGGCACGTTTTAATTCAGAGTTAAGCACATCACATACAGGCTCAACAACAAATATCTCTTTTTCTGCGATGCACAGAATATTATTATCCAGCGTAGCACCTAAAATTATATCTTTAGCTGCTTTTTTTATATCAGCTGTTTCATCTACAACAACAGGCGGGTTTCCTGGTCCTGCACAGATGCAACGTTTAGGATATTTCATAGCTGCTTCAACAACAGCAGGTCCGCCAGTTACAAGTACGAGTTTAACTTCAGGATGCGTGAAAATAGTCTCAGCTGATTTTAAGGTTGGCTCTCTTACTGTGGTTATAAGGTTAGCTGGTCCGGCTGCTTTTATTATAGCCTGATTCAGTACCACCATTGCAGCCTGTGCTGTTCTTTTAGCAGATGGGTGAGGATTAAACACCACGCTGTTCCCTGCTGCTATCATACAGATAGCATTGCCAATAACAGTTTCAGTAATATTTGTGGACGGAGTAATGGAACCAATAACACCAAACGGTGCTTTTTCTTCAAGGGTAAGACCGTGGTCGCCGCTACAGACCCATGGGATAAGGTCTTCAACACCTGGTGTCTTATTTATAGCAAGCAAATTTTTAGCAATCTTATCTTCTACTCTACCCATACCCGTCTCTTCAACGCCCATTACTGCGAATCGATGAACCTGTGTTCGAGCAAATTTACGCATACTTTCGATTATCTCTATTCTTTTCTCAAGTGATAATTCAAGCAGAGTTTTTTGAGCATTTTTAGCAGCTGTAATCGCTGATTCTATATCCTCGAATATTCCATCACCTCTATTAACATCAATAATGATTTCACCTGCATCTTTCAGTCGCTCTATAACTTTCTCAACAATCTTTTGCATCTGGGATTCATTAATATACATATCTATGGGGGCTCTCCTTCGAAAAACATTGTAACTATAATAATATCAAGTAGAAGCAAGAAGCAAGAAGCAAGATAACGGAAGAAGTAAGAGGTATCAGTACAGGCTACAGGCTACAGGCTACGGACTACAGCCGGCTGGAGCCCGAGGCCCGGAGCCGGCTGAAAAGTCTTGAGTCTTGAGTCCTGAGTCCTGTTTTGACTCACGACTTGCGACTTGTGACTCTTTTCATATCATCTTTAGTTTTTCATCCTTTGTGTAGAACGCAATAACGCAAGAACCCAAGAACCCAATAGTGTAGAGCGCAAACGCGCTCATGTTGACTCCTTCGAAAAAGTTCGGAGCTCGGAGCTATTATTACGAACTCCTAACTTCTAACTCCTATGACAAGTTAAAAGTAAAAAGTCAAAAGTTAAAAGTAAAGAAAGCGAAAATATACACTTCCTTGCCGTATCTTTTAAT
>JBFMHD010000037.1:0-5303 GCA_040752395.1 Candidatus Hydrogenedentota bacterium | reverse complement strand
AGTTCGGAGCTCGGAGCTATTATTACGAACTCCTAACTTCTAACTCCTATGACAAGTTAAAAGTAAAAAGTCAAAAGTTAAAAGTAAAGAAAGCGAAAATATACACTTCCTTGCCGTATCTTTTAATTTTTTAATCTTTCAATCTCAATCTTTTTGAAATTTAATCTCTTTATCACCTATTCTGATACTGTCAATCACAGCACAGATAGCAGCATCAACGGGAAGGCCATCAACAGGCATAGCCATACGAGCTGAACTGCCCTCAACAAGAAGTATCACTTCACCCGCACCTGCATCAACAACATCTACCGCAACGACGTGAGTTCCGGTTGGTGTAGAGTCAGCTTTAAGTATCTCAACGAGGAGAAATTTATATCCAATAAGTTTTTCAGTTTTTCTTGTAGCAACAACAGTGCCAACTACTTTACCTATTTTCATTTATTTATCCTTTTTTTAAGAATTATCTAGCCTTTCCTGATTTTTCCTCAGGTAAAGAAACCGGGAAAACTTTTAAAACGTCTTCGTGTGGTCTTGGGATAACGTGCACACTTACCAATTCGCCAACACGTTCAGCAGCAGCGGCGCCGGCATCTGTTGCGGCTTTGCAAGCAGCTACGTCACCACGGATCAAGGCAGTAACAAGCCCTGTCCCCACCTTTTCATAACTAACAAGCACCACCTTCGCTGCTTTAACCATAGCATCAGCAGCCTCAATGCAAGGCACCAGACCACGTGTCTCTATCATCCCTAATGCTTCCATAAAATCCTCCTCTGAAAAACGCTGTCACTCTAATAATATCAAGTAGAAGCAAGAGGCAAGAAGCAAGAAGCAAGATAAACAAACATCTGGTTTTTCATCCTTTGTGTAGAGCGCAAACCGCGCTCATGAGTACTCCTCTGAAAAAGTAAGAAGTGGGAAGTGAGAGGTATCAGGACAGGCTACAGGCTACGGACTACAGCCGGCTGGAGCCAAAAGCCAAAAGCCTGCTGAAAAGTCTTGAGTCTCGAGTCCTGTTTTGACTCACGACTCACGACTCTCGACTCTCGACTCTTTAATATCGGCGTTTTCAATAAGAAGATTTATTACTTTATCTTTGAGTAGCTCAAATTTTAAATCATCAATAAGGCCTGTATTTTCACATCGTTTACTTATTTTTTCTACAGGTATATTATAAGACATACTTAATCGTGAAAACTCTTTTTTTACATCCTCTTCAGATGCAACAATATTCTCTTTTATACTAATATTATAATATATATAGTCAAGTTTGACAAGTTTTTCTGCTTCTTTAAAAATGTTATCTTCGAACTCTTGCTTTGTCTTATTTATCTTCTGCAGATAGTCAGTAAAACTAATTTTTTCTTCTTCTTCTAAATGTTTTTTAAATCGGTTGAGTAGATATTCTTTTCTTCTAATAATTGAGGATTCAGGTACTTCAAAGTCACCAAACTTTTTTATTAATAAATCTGTAAGCTGGGATTTGAGACTCTGTTTTATTTGTAATTCAGCTGTTTTTAAAAGTATTTCTCTTACACTTTTTCTGTATTCTTCAACATTGTTTTTGTTACTTATTTTTTTTACAAGTTCATCATTAAGCTGTGGCAATTGTTTCTCTTCTATCTCTTTGATATAAGCTTTTATTGTTACCATTTTATTCTGGTACTCTTTCCTTGGGTAATCAGGTGGGAATCTCAAATGCACAATTTTTATATCGCCAGGTTGTACATCAATCAGAGAATCAATAAGTTTATCAAAGAAACCACCGCTTTTATTCAGAGTAATTATGTGGTTCTCACCTGATAACTCAACGATTTTATTGTTATCTTCATCGATCACCTCAAGATCAACCTTTATTCTATCGGTTTCTTTAGAATGACGGATTTTAACAGGGATATAAGTTACGAACCTTTCGAGGATTGGTTCGATATATTCATCAACTTGTTTGTCAGAGATTTCATACAGGTATTTAGTTAAAGGCAATTTTTTATAATCGTTAATTTCGACCTCTGGATTAGTCTCGATTAATATCTTACATTCCAGCGTTTGACCAGGATCAAATTTTACATCAGAAATAACAGGGGGTGATACGATTTTATAGTTTTGCTGATAGATACTTTTATCAATGATATAAGAAAAGATGTTATCAAGGAAGTCTTCTCTGATAGCATAGCTAAAATTTTTTAGTAAAATATTTTCAGGTATTTTACCCTTTCTGAAACCATCAATCCGCGCATTTTTCTTCACATTCTGGACAGATTTCTTATATGTTTCAGCATATTCTTCATAAGGCAAAGATACATTAATAGTAACTTTACATTGTCTGTCTTTTTCAATACTACATTCCACAATCTAATCCTCTCTCCTGTCTTCTGTTTTCTGTCTTCTATCTTCTCTCTCCTGAAATGTCAAGTGTTAAACATTTTATGTAGTCATGATATTTGTTTTGGGTTATAATCAATTTCAATTAATAGATTTTCTTGCCTGCTTTAATTATATATCCTGGGAAATTAGATGGTCTCGATGACTCTAAATATTTTTCTAAAAAAAATTATGTGCCTTTGTGCCTGAAAAAACGACTTTTAAAAAAGACCTGAAAAAAGTGGGGAACAAACCGCTTTTTCGTTTGAGATCGCAGCATTTTTAAGTCTTCGCCGTTCACCATAAATCTTTCTAAAAGACTCTGTATTTTTACGAGCTGTCTCATTAAAATCATAACTATAAAATCCCTCACGATGCTGGATAAGATGAGTTACCTCAATTATAGATAGCGGTGAGACAGTTATCCAGCCCGCATCACGTAAAGCATAACCCATTGCAAAATCTTCGCAGCCCCAGAGATGATATAAATCAGGTCTCCAACCACCAGCATCTATAATCGCCTGCCTTTTAAAAGCAGAGCAATAACTGCTAACCCAGTTTACTGGTATAGGGATACCCGGTATAAAGACTATCTGAACAAAATCTTCTGTGGAGTCACTCGTATGAAGTACTGCAAACGCACCTGTTCCACCAATTGATGGATGTACTTTTAATGTTTGTATAAGATTTGAAATCCATGTTTGAGAATAAGCCTCAGTGTCGTTATCAAGATAAATAAGATATTCGCCTTTACTATGAAGAGTGCCTAAATCTCTGCCACCTGCAGGACCCAAATTTTCACTTGCTCTTATTACCTTTAACGCCGGATAAATACTTTGATATTTTTTTAAATTAGAAGGTGTATCATCAGTTGAAGCATTATCAACTACGATGACCTCGAAATCATAATTATATGAAAAATTAAATATTGATTTTATACATTTCTCTGTGCTACTCCATTGATTCCATGCAAGAATAATAATAGAGACTTTATCTTTTTTATATTTTCTTTGGATTAATTTTTTAGAAAAATTAGTAGTTTGGCGGTTTTGAGTGTATGACGGTCGGCTACCTCTATTTTCATACAGCATATTAAGTGTTGAGATCCCCGGAGAAGCAAGAACTATTAATTTTAAAAGTCCCTCTAATCGGCTATATATAAACGGGACCTTTTTTAGCTCTATGTCTCTATTAAAATCAGTTGACCAGTAATTAGAAGGTAGTGATGCAATAAGAAATCTTAATACACAACCGAGTTTTTTATCATTACGAAAAATGTATTCTAATTCAGAGGGTGTAATGATGATATCAAAATCAGGGAGGATAGAGGTGTGATTTGAGAGAAGATCAGAGAGTTTAACAAAAAGGATATTATACAAATCACTTCCAATGAAATAGATATTTTTGTTTCTATTTATAAGTTCCAAATTTTGTAAAATAAATATATCCTTGAACATCGGGTTTGTCTCAAGAAAGATTATCGGTTTATCGTTAGAACGAGAAGGGATTAATTCAGTTATAATACTCTGCTCATCGGTTCCCCAAATTATAAGAGGATTTTTATTAGATTTTATTCTTAATAATTCTTTATTAAATATATCTATTATGGCGGCTTTATCAAAATTTAAATCGATATAACCATCTTTAAATATATTTGGTATTTTTAGCGGGACTAATTTACCGAATGAAGGGGCTGCATCCTCAAAATTTATAAATACTTTGTCAAGCAAATCAGCATCAAACATAAAAATCAAGCTCTTTAAACGCTGGTTATAGACTTATAAAGTAAAGTTTAAAAAATTTTGACAAAAATATCAAGAATGATTATAGTAAAATAACGAAAGAGGCAAGAGGCAAAAAGTAGATGATATGTTAGCTCCGGGCTCCGGGTTCCAAGCTCCAGCCGGCTGTAGCCTGAAGCCTGTAGCCCGAAGAGATGTTTTTTAACTTTTCATAGGAGAAGGTTATCAGTAAACAGAACACCGAAAACCAAACACCGAATTTAAGGGGCAAGAAGCAAGATAATGAAAGAAGTAAGAAGTATCAGAAAAAAAGAGGATAGATTAGGAAATTTCGCTTGTACAGTATAAAAACAGGATTAAAGATGAATGAGAAAGAGATAATAGATAATATTGTTAAAGAAGTTAGTAAACGTCTGGGAGTAATTAAAACAGAAGAGAAAGATAAAAGAACCACAGATAAAAAATTGGTACCCATAGGCATATCTAATAGACATTTACATCTATCAGAAGAACATTTAAAGTATCTAATGTCCGAAGATTATAAACTTGAGGTTTTAAGAGAATTGAGTCAGCCGGGTCAGTTTGCTTCAAAACTTACAGTTACATTAATAGGCTCGCAAGGTTTTATCCAGAATGTAAGGGTACTCGGGCCCTGTCGAGGCCGGACCCAGGTTGAAATATCAAAAACAGACTCGTTTATTCTGGGTATTAAACCACCGATTAGATTATCTGGCGATATTGCTGGTTCTTGTGGCTGCATTATTTATGTTAATGATAAAACGATTAAGCTTGACGAGGGTGTTATAATCGCTGCAAGACATCTACATCTTTCTTTGCTTGAGAGCGAGGCATTTGGTTTAAAGAACGGTGATATCGTAAATGCCCGGGTCTGCGGCAAACGCGGGGTTTTATTTGAAAACATAGTAGTGCGTGCAGGTGATGGTCATAAAATGGAATTACATCTTGATACTGATGAGGCAAACGCAGCTGATGTGAATAATGGCGATTTGGTAGAGATTATATAACTCTTTTTCAGATGGGTCGTCACGAACGCTTTTGCGCTCTACACAAAGGATGAAAAACTAAAGATGATATGTTGGCTTCAGGCTTTTGGCTCCAGCCGGCTGTAGTCCGTAGCCTGTAGCCTGTCATGATACCTCTCACTTCCCACTTCTTACTTTTTCAGAGGAGTACTCATGAGC
>JBFMHD010000036.1:0-16634 GCA_040752395.1 Candidatus Hydrogenedentota bacterium | reverse complement strand
CAGGCTCCGGGCTTTTGGCTCCAGCCGGCTGTAGTCCGTAGCCTGTAGCCTGTCCTGATACCTCTCACTTCTTCCGTTATCTTGCTTCTTGCTTCTTGCTTCTACTTGATATCATTAGAGTTACAATGTTTTTCAGAGGAGGTAAATCTGGGATGAAACAACTATGTTTTATTGTTATGGTTTTGTTCTTAGGTTGCATAATAATAAGTGGATGTACTGGTGGCAGGACAGTTGGTCAAACAATTGATGATACATGGATTCTGTCAAAGGTTAAATCTAAATTATCTGCTACCAGCGCAGTTTATGCTATTGACATTAATGTTGATGTTTTTGATAGCGAAGTAACTTTACGTGGGATAGTAGAGAATGAAGATGAGGCAAAAAGGATTGAGGATATCGTATTAAATATTAAGGGTGTGAGTGCTGTCCATAATAAACTTACTATTGTTCCTGAAGGGGCAGAAGAAAAAGAAGAAGTAGAAGAAGAAAAAGAAGAGAAAGTAACTAAACCCAAAAAGAAAACCACAACACCTTCAACTGATTTATAATTAAGACAGTTTTGAGCTGATTTGTTAAGTAAGGCATAGGTGATTATTTTGCAGGAGTGGTGAAACTGGAATACACGCAGGACTAAGGATCCTGTGGGGCGACCCATGGGGGTTCAAGTCCCCCCTCCTGCAATGAATGTAAAGATTAAGGGACTTGAACAGGCATTTTACGCCGACCTTATGGGACAAGAGCCGTATAAAAACTTATAACCTCATCCAGGACTAAATAAGAATCGGCTTTATTTAATGTAAAAACAAGAAACAATATAATGGGGATTAGAACATAAATACATAATCTTCGGCAAAATAACATAAATCCTTCACCATTTAGTCTCTATTAGGGGTGGATTTCTTTCAAGCAAAATTCTTGACTTTTAATATTATATTTTCTTAAATAAAATATAGAGTCTGTTGCATGAGTATCAAAGATCAACTTTTTTATTCTGTAACTTGTTCATTTTCAAATCTGAGATTTTGTAAAAAACTAAAAAATGGACTTATTCAACAGGCTCATATACTGTGATATTGGGGTTGGTGGTAAAAATTATGAGTTATATGATTAATTCCATTTCATTTATTATACCCGTGTATAATGAAAAACATACGTTAGAGATAATTATTGACCGCGTTGAAAAAGTAAATCTTGGGATTGAAAAGGAAATAATTATTGTTGATGATTATTCTACTGATGGGAGCAGGGAAATTATTAAAAATCTAAGCGATAAATATAAAAAAATTTTTCATGATAAAAATGTTGGTAAAGGTGCAGCGATACGAAACGGTGTGAAATCTGCAACCGGTGATTTAATTATTATTCAGGACGCGGATCTTGAATATAACCCTGAGGATATAAAACTTTTATTGCCACCCATTATAAATAATGAGGCTGATGTTGTTTATGGCTCAAGGTTTCTGTCAGGTAACCCACGAAGAGTGATTTTTTTCTGGCATATGGTAGGCAATAAGTTACTTACTATGTTGGTAAATATGGTCTCAAATTTCAATTTTACTGATATGGAGACATGCTACAAACTCTTTCGTAGCAACATAATAAAAAATATTGAAATAGAAGAAGACAGATTCGGCTTTGAACCAGAGATAACCTTGAAAATATGCAGGATGAACTGCAGGGTTTATGAGGTCGGCATTTCATATTATGGTAGAAGTTATGAACAGGGGAAAAAGATTAACTGGAAAGACGGGGTGCACGCATTAAGATGTATTTTGAAATACGGTATTATCCGCAAGATATTTGATAAATAGCCATTTCTGGAAAAGTTTCTTAAAATGTTAAGAATGGCTAAGATAAAACAATTGTTACTGCGATGGTAGCTACTATTTTACATCGACTTTGTCATCGGGATTATATGGATATTTAATAAATATGAGTTTTATTGTATCTGAGACAGGGATAATATTATGTTTATCCCCTGGTTCCATACGAAAAGCATCACCTTCGATCGCTTCATAAACCTTGTCATTAATAATGAATTTTGCATTACCATCTACAAGATAAAAAGTTTCTTCTACAATATTGTGATAATGATAACCGAGCTCAATCCCCTTTTTTAAAACAATAATACCCCAATCAATGTTTGGCCCGCGAAACATATACTTCGGACCATAATCTCCGTGTCTAAATTTTTGGTTTTTTTCATTAATTTGCTGCATAACTCTTCTCCGAAAAAGTTCGAAGTTTGGAGTTCGGAGTTCGGAGCTCGGATCTATTATTACGAACTCCTAACTTCTAACTCCTATCTCCTATCTTTTTCATCCTTTGTGTAGAGCGCACCCCGCGCTCATGACTACTCCTCTGAAAAACATTGTAACTCTAATGATATCAAGTAGAAGCAAGAAGCAAGATAACGGAAGAAGTGAGAGGTATCAGGACAGGCTACAGGCCACGGACTACAGCCGGCTGGAGCCAAAAGCCAAAAGCCTGCTGAAAAGTCTTGAGTCTTGAGTCCTGTTTTGACTCACGACTTGCGACTCACGACTCTTTTTATATCATCTTTAGTTTTTCATACGTTGTGTAGAGCGCAATAACGCAATAACCCAAGAACGCAAGAACGCAATAGTGTAGAGTGCAAACCGCGCTAAATGGGGTTACAATGGTCCGTATTTTTCGACAGCTTTATTGTATTCGTCTATTATTGAGTTTATAAGTTCTTTAACAGATAGAATCTTATCTATTTTATAAGCATTTGAGCCTGTGAATACAAATCCTTCATCAAGTTTTCCTTCCTGAGCATTGAGTAATGCAAGTGCGATGCAATAAGGGCTGTTCTTAACATCACAGGTTATAATACAGCGATACGGACATTTGAACGGTTTTTTCTTACCTGCACTAACATCATCAAGGAACTTATTTCTTATAGCTCTTCCCGGGAGACCAACCGGACTCTGTATAATGATAATATCTTCTTTTTTAGCATTTATATAAGCCTGTTTAAAAGCCATTGATGCGTCACATTCGTGTGTTGTTACAAATCGTGTTGCCATCTGTACACCAGCAACGCCCAGTTTAAAGATATTATAGATATCTTCTCCTGAAAATATACCGCCAGCTGCTATTACTGGTATAGATTTATTGTATAATTGTTCGATAACCTTTATTTCTTTAATAACTTCAGTAACTAAATTTTCCAAAGAAAAAGCAGGATCAAAAATCTGCTCATATTTAAATCCGAGATGACCCCCGGCTAAAGGTCCCTCAACAACAATAGCATCAGGCAGATAGTTGAACTTATCTTTCCATCGTTTACAAATAAGTTTAGCAGCTCGAGCTGATGAAACGATCGGGACTAATTTTGTGTTTCTATCTTTTCTTAAAAATTGAGGTAGATTAAGCGGCAGCCCTGCACCAGAAAAAATAACATCAATCCCTTCGTCAATAGCTGTTTGGGCGAGTTCAGCAAAATTCGATAGCGCAACCATTATATTAATACCAAGTAAACCATTGGTTAGTTGGCGTGCTTTTCTTATCTCCTTTCTTAATGCCCTGTTATTTGCTTCGACATAATTGGTAAATATATCTGGCTCAAATCTACCAAGTCCAACTGATGCAATGACACCGATTCCGCCTTCATTAGCTACTGCAGAAGATAAACGTGCTAAAGATACACAGACACCCATCCCACCCTGAATAATAGGCAATTTAGCTGTCAAATCGCCTATTCTCAATTCTTTTAATGTTGGTTTATTATCCATAAAAATCCGTTTCTTGCACTTTCTTTTATCATATCATAATAATTACATATTTATGGAGATTATAGTCAATAAAAATAAAGCGAAAGTAAGGTGTTGATTAGTATTCGATAAAATGCTCCTTACGTTTAGCTAAACTATCTTTAATCTGTGTAGCACGTGCTTCGTGGCCTTTTCGTTTCATCAAAGCATAGGTATTCAATTTACCGTTTTCAACACCTGGCTGGTCATAAGGGTCAATATTTAAGAAAGCGCCCATAAATGAGGTCTGAACTTCAAAAAGATATAATAATAAACCCATGGTTTCTTCGTTTATAGCTGGTATTTCAAATGTGCAATTGGGCCTATTATTTTCAGTAAGAGCGATCATAGTTCCGAGATATTCTTTATTAAGAAGTTCAGAAATGCTTCTATTACCAAGATAATTCAGCTCATCGTGTTCTTTGTATATCGCTGGTATTTTTATATCGGTTCTGAATCTTTTAACTCTTATAAAATTTATTACTTTATTAAAGGGCCCCTCATTAAAAAGTTGTATTTGAGAATGCTGATCAGTTGCTCCGAGCGCACTTATTGGTGTTAAACCTGTATTGACCATCTCACCTTTAAGATTGAACTTTTTACCCAGGCTTTCTGCCCATAATTGAACAAACCAGTCTCCAAGCGTACTAAGAGCATTAGCATAAGGTAAAAGAACAGTTATATCGAACCCTTTTTTATATAAAAGATAATGGAGATACGCATTCATAAACGCAGGGTTTTCATTAATATTTTTTTTAGAACACATAATATCAGCTTTTTCAGCCCCTTTTAATAATCTTTTAATATTAATGCCACCAAAAGCGGCGGACAATAAGCCTACGGGTGATAAAACACTAAACCGGCCCCCTACCCCATCAGGGACTTCCAGACTTAAATAACCATCCTTATCAACAATTTTTCTTAACACGCCTTTAACCAAATCAGTTGTTACAATTATGTGTTCTTTTGGATTTACTTTATTTTCTTTCAGCCATTTATAAAAAATCAAAAAATTAGCCATAGCCTCGGTGGTTGTCCCACTTTTTGATATTATATTGACCATAGTTTTTTTAGGATTTAAGATTAAAAGATAAGATTTAATAAATTCAGGGTCAACATTATCAAGAATAAATATACGTGGGAACCCATTTCTTTGTTTTTTATTAAGGCTATTGTAAGTGAGAGGATTCAATGCTGTTTGCAGGGTAATATTTCCAAGTGCGCTTCCGCCAATGCCAAGTACGACAAAATCCTCTATCCTGTCTTTATATTTTTTCGTAAAAGCTTCTATTTCTTTTATACATTTTTTCTTGTAGGGTAATTCACGATATTTAGTCACTCCTTTTTCTCTGTCAGATAAAACTTTTTTTAATGCTTCATTACATAATTTATGATTATCTCTAAACTCTTTTTTTGATATACCTGTGGATACACCCGATTCGCTTAACAGATTAGAATAAACATATTTCAATAACGACATACCGGGACCTCCTCTGAAAAACAAAGTTAAGCAGTATTTGAGAATAGTAATATTTTAATAAAACTTATCAAGATATATTTTTAAGAATTAAAAAACTATGGGGTTGTATTTTAAGTTTACTTTTATTATATTTCAAATTATTGAATAAATCAATAAAGGACTTATTTTTATTTAAATCGACAGTTGCGGTAGCAGGTCCTTTATTCACAAATACACACACCTTCTCTTTGTCATTGTATCTTGAGAACGTGAGAACATCGCCTTGATGGTAATAAAATTTTATCTCCCCTTCCCTGAGAACAGGGTTATTCTTTCTAATCTTAATAAGATTTTTGAAAAAATATTTTATATTTTTTGGGATTTTGGACAAATTATTCCATTTCATACATCTTCTACAATCAGGGTCACCCTTTCCAGGCATAGCTATTTCATCACCATAATAGATAGATACTGCTCCGGGTAAAGTAAAAAGCAAAACATATAATAGTTTAAATTTCCATAAAGATTTATTTAACACAGTATAAATCCTCGGGACGTCATGACTTGATAATAAACTCATAGAGGAATACAGAGCAGCCCGGGGATATGTTGAATAAATTCTGTTTATTTCAGAGACCGCTTTTCTTGTTCCCTCTTTCTCATCAAGGATAAAGGTTTCAAGTGCTCTTTTTAATCTATAATTCATCACGCCATCAAACTCATCTCCCTGAAAATACTGTGTTCCGTCTTCCCATATTTCGCCTATAATACAGGCATCTCGTTTCTCTTTTCTTATTTCTTTTCTAAATTTCTTCCAGAACCAGTGAGGTATTTCAAATGGAACATCTAATCTCCAGCCGTCAATATCAGCCTCGCGTATCCAATATCTTGCAACTTTAAATATATAATTCTGGACATCGATATTTTCAATATTCAGCGCAGGCATATGATGGAATCCTGCCCAGCACTCGTAATTATTATTTTCATGGTTTAAGCTAATGGGAAAACCTTTAATTTTAAACCAGTCTTTAAACTTAGATTTTTCCTGATTTTTTAAGACGTCCAGGAATGGTTTAAAAGCGGTACTTGTATGATTGAAAACACCGTCAAGAATGACACGAATATCTCGTTTATGTGCCTGTTTAACAAGATTAACAAGGTCTTTTTCGTTCCCGAGCATAGGCTCAATTGTAAAATAATCATCGGTATTATATCTATGATTTGATGACGATTTAAAAACAGGATTTAGATATATAGCATTAATACCCACGTCTTTCAGATAATCGAGTTTTTTCATAATACCTTTTAGATTTCCACCAGAGAAATTAAAGTATCCTGGTTTTTTACCCCATTTTTCTATTTTTATATCAGGATTTGTATAATTTAGTTTATGTCTATAAAATCTATCTGGAAAAATCTGATAAAAAACAGTGTTTCTTAACCAGCTCGGGGCATCATCGTAATATTTTTTCTTGTCCCATTTAAACCATTTCTTTTTTGAGGGGCTATTTTTATAGATACCTGATCTTATATAATATTTATACTTTTTTCCATAATTCAATTCAAAATAATATTTAATATTTGATACATCTTTAACACGTCTTCTACATTGAAATATACTATAGATATCACCGCTATATATTTTTTCCATCTGTAAGTTAAAAGCGCCTTTAATAAATATTTGTTTAACATTTTTATCAAAGAGATAGATTTTAATACTTAATATATTCTTATCAACTATTTCAACAAACCGTTTATCCTCTTCGTGAAAAACAACCGGTTCAGAAAATTTATCATCATTTGTGTAGGTACCCACACAAATAAAAGATGCCGGATTAAATTGACCATCGGGCATCTTTGCATTGTTGTAAGGATCAATAACGTCTTTATTATTATTTAATCTGAATTTATAGAGATAGGTTCCGGATTTTATATCGAGTTCTAAACGCCAGAGTTTTGAGTCTTTTTTTAAATTTTGAGGCTTCCAGTTGTTCCATTCACCAATCACACTTACAGAACGGACATCTTTTGTAAGCGGATATTTAAAATTAATTAGAACCATATATTCTCTTTAATATAGCAATGATTCAACGGATTGATATGGTTTTGGGATAACGTGAACAGATACAAGTTTACCAACTTTGGAAGAAGCAGCAGAAGCTGCCTCGACAGAAGCCCTGACAGCAGCCACATCACCTCTAAAAGTAGTTGTAACATAACCAGAACCGACCTTATAAAACCCTGTAATAATAGTTCTTGCAGCTTTAACACCAGCGTCAGCTGCTTCAACAAGTGCTGCCATACCCCTTGTTTCAATTATACCAAGTGCTTCACCCAAGCCGGCTTTTTTATCAAGTGGTTCAAGATTTTTGGGTTTACCTACAGGCAGCCTTAGATTAGTCAGTTGATGTGGTCGTGGTATAACATGCTGAGAGATTATTTCGCCAACGCGTTGAGAAGCATTAACACCAGCATCAACCGCTGACCTTACAGCAGCTACTTCGCCTCTAAAAAATACTGTAGTATATCCTGCGCCAATAGTTACCCAGTTTGATGCAATAACTTTAGCTGCTTTTAACCCTGCATCCGCTGCTTCAATCATCGGAACAAAACCAACGGTCTCTATCATGCCAAGCGCCTGCATAGCAGGATCATCTATTTCTACTTCTTTAAGTTTATTTATAAAATCAAATATCGCATCAAATGGTCTTGGGATTACATTAGAGGTATGCAATGTTCCTACTTTAGCAGATTGTTCGCTCGCACGTTCCACAGCGCTCCGCACAGCACCAACTTCACCCCTGAATACTGTTGTTACATAACTACCACCTATTAATACATGATGGAAATACTCTACTTCACTGGTTTTAGGCATAACATCAGTTGCTTCAATGACACCGGTATACCCTTTTGTTTCAACAAAACCTAATGCTTTTTCTAATACCATATATAATCTCCTCTGAAAAACTTCGCAACTCTAATAATTCGGGGTACAGGCTACAGGCTACGGACTACAGCCGGCTGGAGCCCGAAGCCCGGAGCCTGCTGAAAAGTCTTGAGTCTTGAGTCTCGAGTCCTGTTTTGACTCACGACTTGCGACTTGTGACTCACGACTCTTTTTATATCATCTTTAGTTTTTCATACCTTGTGTAGAGCGCAAAAACGCAATAACCCAAGAACCCAAGAGCCCAATAGTGTAGAGCGCAACCCGCGCTCATGAGTACTCCTCTGACAAGTTAAAAGTTAAAAGGCAAAATTAACGAAATTGTCCATTATTTTACTTACAAAACTAATTTATGCAAGAAAAGTTCCAATGAGGCAGTGCCTCAACCCTTTTTGCCATCTGAAAGCTGCTATGCCATACTGCAAAAGCAAATTGTACCCCAAAAAACAGAAACCTTGTTGTCAAAGAGACAGATGAGGCAGTAATTTTGCGTTGACATAGTTTTTACAAGTTATATACTCTAATTGTGCAGTCTATACTTAATTTTATTATTTGGGGAAGAAAAAGATATCTAATGAAGAAATTACCCGTATTTTTAAAGAAGTATTTTTGGGATATTGAATTTGACAAAATAACATTAGATAGAAACAGAGTCTACATCTTGCGGAGAATTCTGGAATATGGTGACAAGAAGAGTGTTGCATGGATGTGGAAACATTTCAGGAAAAATGAAATAAAGGATGTTCTATCTAATTATCGTGGTTATTCCAGGAAGAGTGCCAATTTTTGGGCACTGTTACTTTCCATCCCCCACCATAAGGTATTATGTTTGAAAAATCACTCTCGAAAAGGGCAAAAAAGAATCTGGTCTTATTAGGCAACTCAGGTATTTTAAAAGATGCATATTTAGCTGGTGGCACAGCACTATCACTTCAATTAGGCCATCGCATCTCTGTAGATTTTGATTTTTTTACAACTCAAGAATTTGTCCCAAAAGATTTTTCTTTTGTATTATCAGAAATAGGAGAGTTTAAGGAGGAACAGGCAGATAAAGGTTCTGTTATAGGTATTTTTGAAGGTATAAGATTCAGCCTTTTTATTTATAAGTATCCTTTGATCAGCCCTCTGCTGAAATATGTTTCATTGAACATCGCTGATATTAGAGATATAGCAGCAATGAAGATAGATGCCATAGCAACTCGAGGGTTAAAAAGGGATTTTATTGATCTGTATTTTATCTGTAAATCCGCTTATAGTTTGCCCCAGGTACTAAATTTTTATAATAAAAAATATGGGAAATTAGCTTCTAATCTTATTCATATACAGAAGAGTTTAGTATTTTTTAATGATGCTGAACCTGATGAACCACCTGTACTGTTAAAGAAGCTCCCGTGGGATCAGGTAAAAGCATATTTTATTTCCGAAATAAAAAAATGGGGACGGTTTTGATGAGGTATTAGCTATGTTAAAAAATCAGAGATGTGCTATGTTCGTTGATGTGCAGAACATTTTTTATGGCGCTCAGTACGAATATAAAAAAATGAGGTCTCATCATAAAAAACTAAGATATGAGCCGAAAATAGATTTTGCTAAATTGATGCATTATTGTGTTGGTAATCGGAGTCTGGTTCGTGCTATATGTTATATCGTAGTAACTGATTTAAAATTGCAACAGAATTTTATCAGCGCCTTAAAAGATATCGGCTACGAGATTAAAACAAAACAACTCATAAAGCGGCCCGACGGCAGTGCAAAAGGTAACTGGGATATCGGTATCGCAATGGATGCTATTATCATCAGTGAGGTTGCTGATGTTGTTATACTTGTTTCTGGGGATGGTGATTTTGCTTCGCTTGTTAATTATCTAAAGATTGCAAAAGGGGTAAAAGTTGAGGTCTCTGCATTCCCGAACTCAACCTCGCAAGAACTTAAGAGTGTTGCTGATGAATTCATCCCACTTGATGAAAAATATCTGCTTAATTATAAATGAAGGAGCGGAACATAAAAACTATGTTTCGGTTTACGGACGAATTAATAAAATGAACACTGCTTTTTTCTAACTTTTTATACTTTATACTTTTCATAATGTCAAGTCTCCCACAGTATACTGATATTTTATTATCTGATATAGTCTCCAATTCTAAGAGAAAATCTATTTTTCTTCTCTTGAGCAGGTCATTTTTAACCCGCTCAGATATCTCAATAACCTCCTCTGCTAACGCCAAATTCTTCTTCAATATCAGCCATATCCTGTTTGCAGTATTGCGCTGATTATATTCATATCTTTTCTTTAACAGATTCTTTTTATAATTCTTCACTTTTTTTTCAAGAGATACCAGATTACCCATACCTATTTTAATCCTGCCAGCAATCTTTTCATCTTTTTCGTGTTAAAATCATATTTACGTGACTCTGTGATGAGTATCAAGGTCGAAAGATTATCCTGTATTAAATATCTTTTATCTTTATTCAAAGCATTAATCATCGCAAGTATGTGCTTCATCTCTTTTTTTATGTCAATAACTTCAAGGAGCAGACCGGCCACTATAATGTCACGCTCTCCTTTAATATGGCTTCGTTCAGTCAAGAGTTTCTCAACGAGTAAAGATGCCGGCTCTGCAAGAATAACTTTCATACCATTTATACTTACTTTTTTCCCTTTTATCAGGGAGAGTGTTCCAAATACTATGAAAGATACCAGACCATCCCTGAAGATGTAAACGTCGTCAAGATCATCCAGATTCTTATCAATGCCCAAAAAATTTATTTCCAGAAGTTCGTTGGTCTTCGGACATAAAATGGACGGTTCATCTCTGGAAACGTAATATTTTTTTAACAATCGTTTTATTCCACTCTTTATAATTTTAAATTTCAAAACAGGGATGCCAACATCAATATCCTCTGACACAAACAGGTCAACTTTTTTATTAATGCGGATTAAATTTGGCACCTCAGACCCGATAATTATGGTGTGGGGTAATATATCTTTTAATATTTTTAACGTATTTAAAAGTTTTGTTCTGAAACTAATGGTATTCTTTCTCATTTTTTATGTATAATATATCTATTATATTAAAAATATCAAGAACAATTGAGCACAAAAGCCTCGCTAAAAATCAGATTCTTCAACTGATTTAGTGTGTGGGGAAATTAAAACTACCCTGTCTGTATCCCTCAAGATCAAGTGTGATAAATCTAAATCCGCTTCTTTTAAAAACAGGGATGATGAGATCCCTATTATCAAGGATTTTATCAATAACATCACTATCAATTTCAATCCGTGCAACCTCTTTATGATATCTTACCCTTATATTTTTATTATGAAATATATTTTTTAAAAAAGTTTCGCATTGTGATACTTTATTAATCTTTTCTTTTGTTATCTCTTCTCCATACGGAAACCTTGAAGCATAACAAACAGTAGCAGGTCTGTAAGGGTCAGGTAAATTAAAATATTCTGATAGTTTTCTTATTTCTTCTTTGTAAAACCCGATTTCCTGTAGTGGGCTTTTTATTCCCAGTTCGTCTCTTGCTTTGAAACCGGGTCTATAATCGTTTTCATCGCTTTTTGTTGTAGCATCACAGACTACAGATATACCTTTTTCTTCTGCAATCTTTTTCAGTTTAGAAAAAAGCTCGTATTTACAATAATAACACCTGTTCTTATCGTTATTTTTAAAACCGGGGATATCCAGTTCAGATGTATCAATTAATATATGCTTGAGTTTTAGACCATTTGCGATTGTTTTAGCTTCTTCGCAAGAGATAGGGTCATAAGTCTCGCTCTTTGCTGTAACAAGTATTACTTTAATTATATCTTTAACACAACTTGCTGTGTATGAAAGAAAACTACTATCCACACCACCTGAAAAAGCAATCACTACCCCACAAGTATCAACTAACCACTCTTTTAGTTTCTCGAATTTTATTAAACTTTCTTTCACTTCTTCTGTTGTTTACTATTATCCTCTTTTCGAGTAATAGTCGCTTGTTTATCTAAATCCACTTTGTCTTCACTTTTAGTAAAAAAATCATAAATCCAGTTATAAATAAAAACAATGACGAATCCGGCAATAATCCAACCAAAAATTACTTTAACACCCCGCCACGCTATCTCATCACCCTCTATTAATAACTCAATTACCGGGAATGGTGAACCATAAGCAAGGAATGCTGCAATGACCATAAGTATCAATAATATCACGATCAACCATTCCTGTAAAAACTTCTCTATTTTTTTCAACATTAAATGTTGACTCCTTCGAAAAACTTCGAGGTTAGGAGTTAGGAGCTCAGCTCTACGAACTACGAACTCCGAGCTTCTATCTTCTAAAAAGAAGTCCTACCGTGTATCCATAAATCATCTGCTAAATATTTCCTGATATTTTTACGTTCCTCTGCATCGGTCATTTTTTTAAGTTTCTGTGCCTCTTCAACCCAGATAGAATGACCCTGTGTCTCTAAATAACTTTTTAATGATTGAGATGCCTCGATAAATCTTTCAAGGATACATAATCCTATAGCTTTATAAAACATAGCATCGCGATATGGTGGCTGGCGATTTATCATTGAATCGATATCAGCAAAAGCCTCTTTGTAATATTTGCCACCCTTTCTATCAAGCCATATAACTCGCATATAACTCTCAAGTGCCTGGTCTTCCCACTGGTTCTTTAAATATGCGCGAGAAATAGCAAGCCAGGCCTCTTTATTTGTTCTCTCAAATCTTATCGCATCAATATATTTTGCTATAGCAACTTTATATATATTCTCTAAGTCCCATAATAATGCAACTTTCTCTACTGCCGGTACAAAATCCTCTATCGCTTCAGTTATAAGATAATTCTTTGTGTAGTCTTTTGTATTGAAATAGTTTTTTAATTGTTCTTTAAGGTAATCCTTTTTTTTAATATAATCATTCCACATTAGCTGGATGCCATTGTTCGTTAATAAAGGTTGGATATTTTTTTCAATTAACCTATGGGCTGTTTCAAGCCGAGTATCGATCGCTTCACAGCGTGGGGTCTGCTCTTTTTCATCGAATTTCCTACGATTTTGATCTATCTCAGATATATAACTTGTAAGAAAAATGATACTTTTTTGTAATTCTAAAAATTCAGGTTCTATCTCTTTAATTATATTATCGTATTGAGTTTTATCCGAAGCTTTAGCTAATTCTTCACCCCACTTCATCACATCACAAGCGATCTTAAAATTTTTCACTGATATATTATGCATTATTTTTACATAAGTAAAAAATAAAATACATATAACAGTCGCAACAATAAGATACGTTATAATATGCCATTTCCAGGATAACTCAATACCTTCAGGCTGGATCTCTTCTTCAGGTAAAAATTCTTGTTGTGGGGTAGTTGGTTGTTCAGCAGGTTGTGGTTGTGCCGCTCCTAAACTTTCCTCTATCTGTTTCGATACTTTGCGTTTCTTTTTACCCATCAATCTATCTCCTATTTTTATTTTTTATCTTCTATCTATAATTGTCAATAAAAAAATTATCTGCCGCAACATTTTTTATACTTTTTACCGCTGCCGCAGGGACAGGGTTCGTTTCTCCCTATCTTGCCTTTAAATCTCTGTTTCTTTACCTCAAATCTTTGAGGAAACTCTGTTCTCTTTTCTTCTTCTCTATGTTTTTTTTCTCTATCATCCACCCGCATTCGTATTACCCTGAATATATTATTAATAACCTGATAAGCAAAATTTATCCACATCTCATCATATAAAGCAGATGATTCGGTTTTATACATAACAAGCGGGTCCTTCTGACCGTATGCCTGTAAACCTATACCCTCTCGCAAAGAATCAAGGGTATAAAGATGCTCTTTCCATAAAGCATCAAGCGTCTGTATAAGTATCATACGTTCTATAAATTTTGATTCTTCTATAGATAATTCCTGAATATATCTCTGATAAGTATCTTTTATCAAACCAAAATAAAACTCATACAATTTATGCCGATGTCCTTTTAAAATTTCAAATGATTCCTCAATTACCTCAAGCCCAAAAATACTCTTTAATATCTTAAGAAAACTCTTCCAATCCACTTCTTCAGGACTCGCTACTTTGTGATAGTATTTTTCGAACTCTTCCTCAAAAACATCTTCCGCAAGCTTTAAGATGGTTCCTCTATTATCTTCATCAGAAAGTATCTCCTGCCTTTTTCTGTAAACCTCTGTTCTTTGCGTATTCATAACATCGTCGTATTCAAGAAGATGTTTTCTTATATCAAAATTATGCGATTCTACTTTCTTTTGAGCATTCTCTATCGCTTTTGTTATCCAGGGGTGCTCTATCGGCATACCGTATTCCCAGTTAAAGGTCTGCATCATATTTGCTATTCTGTCAGACCCAAATAATCTCATCAAATCATCATCAAGCCCCACATAAAACCTTGATGAACCCTCATCGCCCTGACGACCTGAGCGACCCCTGAGCTGGTTATCTATCCTTCGAGCTTCGTGTCTCTCAGTACCAATAATATGCAATCCGCCTAATTCTTTTACTCCTTCACCTAAAACAATATCAGTTCCACGACCTGCCATATTTGTAGCGATAGTAACAGCCTTAAGCTGACCTGCTTTTGCTACTATCATCGCCTCTTTCTCATGATACTTAGCATTCAATACTTCGTGTTTTACTCCCCGCCTTCTCAGGTGGTCAGATAACTCTTCGCTCTTTTCAATTGAGATAGTACCAACAAGAACAGGCCTGCCTTTTTCATAACATTCACATATCTCTTCAATAATCGCTTCTATCTTTTCTTTATGTGTTCTATAAATTCTGTCAGAATAATCCGTTCTAATCATAGGTTTGTTTGTGGGGATTACAACAACATCAAGGCCATATATCTCCATAAATTCCATAGCCTCAGTATCAGCGGTACCTGTCATACCTGCTAATTTCTCATACATCCGAAATAGGTTTTGAAACGTTATAGTAGCAAGTGTCTGGTTCTCTTCCTGAATTCTAACACCTTCTTTTGCTTCAAGCGCTTGATGTAACCCATCAGAGAACCTTCGTCCAGGCATAAGTCTTCCTGTGAATTCATCAACAATTATAACCTGACCCTCTTTTACAATATAATCTTTATCGCGTTTATAGAGATGGTGTGCTCGTAGCGCCTGATTAACATGATGAACTAAAGCCACGTTCTGCGGATCATATAAATTCCCAACACCAAGCAATCTCTCAACTTTATATATGCCTTCTTCATGCAACATCACCGCATTCATCTTTTCATCAACATCAAAATCACTCACTTTTCTTAAACTGGGAACCACCCTGTTTATTTTATAATATTTATCAGTCGATTCTTCACTGGGACCACTTATAATTAAAGGTGTACGCGCCTCATCAATAAGAATTGAGTCGACCTCATCAACGATAGCATAAAAATGACCGCGTTGAACACAAAGCGATAAATCAGGCACCATATTATCGCGTAAATAATCAAACCCGAATTCATTATTAGTACCATAAGTAATATCTGCTTGATAGGCTTCTTTTCTTGTGCAGGGCTCAAGAATATATTTATCCTCCTTCTTAACGAGTCTGAACGAAGATTCAGTCTCACTTATACCGCGATTCTGGATCACAGCTACACTCATACCTAAAAAATCATAAACAGGTCCCATCCACATCGTATCACGCTTCGCAAGATAGTCGTTTACAGTAACAAGATGTACTCCTTTGCCGAGTAAAGCATTCAAATATAATGGTAATGTAGCAACAAGTGTTTTACCCTCGCCAGTTTTCATCTCAGCAATTTTACCCTGATGAAGAACAACACCTCCCATAATCTGGACATCAAAATGCCGCATATTAATAGCTCTTCGCCCGGCTTCTCTTACAACAGCAAAAGCTTCTGGTAATATATCTTCGAGTGTTTCCCCTTTTTCATGGAGTCTACCTTTAAACTCTCTGGTTTTATCAGCAAGTTCTTTATCCGAAAGTCTCACCATCTCATCTTCAAACCGATTAACCTCTTGTACAACTGGCTGTAATCGTTTAATATCTCTTTCGTGTTTACTCCCGAAAATCTTTTTCAATATTGTTCCAATCATATAAAATACCTGCTTGGAAAATACATTTACATTTATTTCCTTTATCGGTCAAGATTTAATATGCCATTTTAGTATTCCATCAGTTATTGGTGCAGTAGAACTTACTTAAGAAGCAAGAAACAAGAAGCAAGATAACGGAAAGAAAGATAACGAAAGAAGCAAGAAGCAAGAGGCAAGAAAACGTCTGAATCTCCTCTGAAAAACTTCGCAACCCTAATAATTTGGGCTACAGGCTACAGGCTAGGGACTACAGCCGGCTGGAGCCAAAAGCCAAAAGCCTGCTGAAAAGTCTTGAGTCTTGAGTCCTGTTTTGACTCACGACTTGCGACTTGTGACTCACGACTCTTTTTATATCATCTTTAGTTTTTCAT
>JBFMHD010000035.1:0-16770 GCA_040752395.1 Candidatus Hydrogenedentota bacterium | reverse complement strand
TCGCAAGTCGTGAGTCAAAACAGGACTCGAGACTCAAGACTCAAGACTTTTCAGCAGGCTTTTGGCTTTTGGCTCCAGCCGGCTGTAGTCCGTAGCCTGTAGCCTGTAGCCTGTCCTGATACTTCTCACTTCTCACTTCTTACTTTCAAAGGCACAAAGGCACAAAGTTTTTTCTTGTGTGTGTCTTTGCCTGCCTGATGTGCCAAAAATTTACTAAAAAATGTCTCGACAAACAGGGAGCACTACATAAAATAAATACCAGGGGGCTTGTGGAAGGAGTACTCATGAGCGCGTTTGCGCTCTACACTATTGGGTTATTGGGTTATTGCGTTTTTGTGCTCTACACAAAGTATGAAAAACCAGATGTTTGTTTATCTTGCTTCTACTTGATATTATTATAGTTACAAAGTTTTTCAGAGGAGAGAGGCTTAAAAATGAATACTGATGAGTTAAAAATTGACCCTCAAAATATCAATCTTACGCCAGCTGAACTAAAAGCGATTGAGGACCGTAAATACTATATGTCCCTGGAACAGAAAAGAGAGGTGAGTATTGAGGAGGCTATTATTGATTTTATAAAAAATTATGCAGAGTCATGGAAACGTGAAAAACAACGGATCGATAATCTCGCTCAGAAACAAGAGATTCTTGATAGAAATATCTCTCCTGAAGAGTGGGTAAAAGAGTATGCTCATATCTGGCGTGAGGAAAGAGAATCATTGGAAAAGAGTGGTTTTCTTACTTTAATAGTAACAATTAAAAATGAAAAAGGGTTACATATGGGGCCGTCTTCTAAAATCTCAAATCTTGTAAGCAAATACGATTGCGATGTATACGCACACAATATGAAGGGAATGATGCATTATAATTTTACTTTAAATGACAAAAAATATCTTAATGTAAAGTCGTTATTGGGATTTTTAGGATTAGCTGCTATAAAAGGGGATATTATTGAATTCATAGCAACTGGCCATCAATCAAAAGAAGCTTTGATCGCTTTGAAAGACCTGATAGACACAAAATTAGAATGAGGGGATAGAACCTGTTCCTGAAACCTGATTCCTTATTTAAATAAAGGAACAAGTATCGAGTTTGGTTTTGAACCAAGTCCAGGTTTTACTGGCTGGTTGTCTGTAAACGTTGACCAGAGAACCACATCCGCCGGTAGCTCAAATGAAACACGGAATATTTTTCTGTATTTCAATAAAATTCAATCCGATTGCCCGCGACCCGAATACCATAAAGTCAAGAATCCGTATGTGTTCAGTTAATTTTTCTTTCAGTTCTTTGGCGATTCTATAATCAGCTTCTCTCATAATTGTCATAAAAAACCATTTCTATTAAAAAGTCAACCACAAACAATCTATCTCGTTTCCATCACAACCGTCCGATTGCAGCGACAAAATCATTTAAGTTTATCGAACAACTCTTCCAGCGCAAACTGGGTCTTCGCTGGTATCCTGTTTCTCGGATAATATTTCTCGATCAACGCGAAGACATCCTCCTTTCTCGTTAACACCAGTCTCTTCAGCAGATATTTAATGTCCTCCTCGTCCTTGCTGTCAGCCAGCCGCATTGACATGCATTTCATGGCAAGAATATATTCCGGACTCGCTGAAAATATTTTCAGGTTCCTGTCCTCATAGTATAAATTGTGGTCGCCTTTATCGCTGACAAATCCTTTTACCGCATCGTTCAGCCATGTTTCACTCATACCGCGTTCCTTTCCGATCTGCGCCGCTATATCCCTGATAATTTTAGCCGGCCGAAATACAGCATCCACATCACGGGTCGATTCCCGCGAACTGAAAACTACGGTCATAGCCGCGCCGCCGAATAATACTATCTCTCCGGTTAATCCCCGGCGGCCCAGTCTTCTTGATATCTCCTTCAATAATCTCAATATCCTGCTTTTGGTAAGCGTAAAATTCCCCATATCAAACCCTGTCTAACGCGTTACCGGATACAAATATATTCCTTCTGCGGAATGGAACCGGGCTCTCCTGAATCAATACGGTTTTCAAATTTTCAAACGCCGTATAAAACACGGGTTCTTTCAGGAAATATTTTTTATCATTGACCCAGGCCGGAATATCCAGTTTGTATTCCAGACACAACTGCTCAACCATTGCTGCCAGATAAGAAGATTTATTCCCCTTTGTATTGACCGGCGGTTTTTGAACGGATTTGCGTCTATCTTCATCTGCGGCGTTCTTGAACTCGTCTAAAAAATTACCGATCAGTAGCGCGGAATCGCAACCCCGGTTGAACAGTCTTGACATTTCATTGATACTTAACATATCTCATTCCTCCTCCCAACTTTCTCACTTTAATCAATCAATGGGAATAGTCAATTCTATCTTTTTCCGTTTGCCGTACAAAAACCAGAGCCGTCCCAGTTTCTCGCGTTTTTCGTTTTTTTTATCACCGCTTATAACTCTGTCTTTTTTATAGTCCAGGAAATATTTGAGAAACATATCCTGGAGTTTTTCCGAGCTTAAAGCTGATTTTTTTTAAGCGATCCTGCAACTGTCGTTCACTTATTACTGGCAAATTTTCCGCACCTCGTATTGTATCCCAGTGTTCAACTACAAGCCGATGAATACCAACATATGTTTTGATCTCACAACATACCGCCAATACTTCAATAAACATTATTAGCCATTCAGGATACAAAACTTCAGGTCATCTTCTCCCCATTCGTCCTGGATGGGGAAAGTTGGTCTCTTTAAGAAACCTACAAAAATATTCCCGTGCCTGTTCTATCCATTCTTTTGATATTTTTCTTTCGCGTTTCTGTCTTTGCTTCGTCTGGTTCTGCTTTTTCATATGTCTTTTCTCCTGCATAGTTATGCTGTGTTGTTTAATGTATTATATTTTTATACTATCTTAATTTTTTCCTCCTTTATTTTTAATGATTTTTTGAACTAAAACTCCCCGACCCCTCATCTAATATAGAACCTGTTCCTGAAACCTGATTCCTTGTGTTTTTTAAATACTGATACGGAAGACCAATGATTATCCCAAACAATATACCGCGTAATACAGCACCCCAGATTGGCGATATAAAATGATGAAAGATACTAATCACAATTATCGCAGTGATACAATATAAAAATTCTTTTGAAGTCGGTTTTAAACGACGCCAGAATGAAAGCGGTTCCCCAGGCTCAATTATCTTTAATTTCTTACTCACATACCTCTCTAATATCATTACAGAAATAAAACCGGCTATTACTGATAATAATCTAAATATCTTTATAGTAAACGGTGTTACATAAAAAATCCTGTACCCGGGGCTTTTACCTTTATCAGGATTATAATAATTCTTACTAAAAACTTTATACTGCCCCACACGAGGAATATCAACACGAACAGGCAACATACCTGCAGAAAGTCCTGGTTTTAGCTGCATCTGCTGTTGATACAAAGCGATATTACTCTGTATCGCCTGGCTCTCCAATTTATAAGATTTTTTCTCACGTTCCTGGGCCAAAGGAGTAATAACTGCTTTTGCTTTTCTAAAATCTCCTGTGATACCAATGACTTTCCATTCAAAAGGAAAATAAATCTCCCACTGTATCGTACTTATTGGAACATCTACTCCTGGTAGTATCTGATGTAAAGAGCCAAGACAAGAGGCACCTTTTTTATCACGATAAAAAAGTATCTCAACCGGGAATAAAGCCTCCTCTCCTTCCCCGGGTCTTGATTTTAATAAAGGAACAAGTATCGAGTTTGGTTTTGAACCAAGTCCAGGTTTTACTGGCTGGTTGTCTGTAAACGTTGACCAGAGAACCGCATCCGCCGGTAGCTCGAACTCAAGATATTGACGTAGATTGTTTCGAATCTGAAATATGCATCGGGTTATTTCCTGCTCGCCTGTATTAAGCGTGAGTATTTCAGCCCTATCTGCTGCTGTTGTCAGGACCGCTATGTCTTTATGTCTTGTTATTTCAATGCCTATATCATAAGGAAGAGTAACGTATTTAAAAGAGAGGAGTATCGGTTTATCTGTTGCTTGAATTAAATCCTGTGGCAGTTCTGTCTGGTCTATGTGCACAAGGTTATTCACTTCTTTTGGTACCACTTCAACGTTTGTAAGCGCTGAAATTGCTATGTAACCAGTTGTTCTGTGTGATGGTTCGATAGCAGTTGCTGTTAGTTTAACAAAACTCGAGACATCAGGCATCTGAAAATCAGCATCAAGAATAAATGTTTTATTACCAAGCATAGGATATGCTGTTTTAATTAAAACAATCTGACTACCTTCGATATCCTGTATCTCCCATTCGATATTTTCGTCAGGTGTTAGAGATAATAGATTCATACCTTGTGGTAATGAGATTTTCAAAGTATCAATGCCTGATTGCAGAACCTCAAGATTTATAAATAATCGATTTCGTATATGGCCTTCACCGACAGTTAAGAGAGAAGAAGTAGTAATAAAGATTCGCGGTTCTTTTTTTGTGGCTTCAATCTCTCTTACAGCAGAAACCCATTCAAGTCCGATATGCTCGGTTGAAGGGAAATAAGCTGTATATACTGTTGCATTATCAAGACTTTTGGTAGTAGCGACCGGTTCAGGGGTTGATGTTACACGTGCATTTTTTCCAGGGATAGTAAGTTCAAGCAATGTTACCGGAGTTTGTGGTGCAGCAAACGAGATGGTATTCGTAGCAGAAGTAACTGTGATTTTACAGGAAAATTTGAGTGAAATATCAAAATTACCAGTTCCCCTGATTAATGAATAATATCTCCCTTCTTTCTTATATAAAAGTAGATTCTGACCATTAATTTTTGCATCCTCGATTGATAGATTCTGGTCAAGTAAAGGTATCTCAACCCAGATATCGTTTAATACATAGATGCGTAGATTTAAATTACCCTTTAATATGTCATTTTCTGCCCTGAGTTTGTAATTTGATTCTGAGATGATATAAGGGACAGGTGAGAGAGGTTTAATATCAGGTGATTTTAGTTTTTGTATTTCATCGAGTAATTTCTTGAATTCCTGCCAGGGTATGCTCACACTTGTTGAGGCTTGCGCAAAAATAAACGTATTGATAGATAAAATTAAAACAAATATGCTAAATAATACAAATAATTTTTTCATTGACTATATACCTCCGGTTTTCAAAAATTTTCCTCCCATATAGTTCATTAAAACAGGTGAGTATCTTCCCATAATAAAACCAATGATCAAATTGAAAATAATGCCGTAGAATACATAAGAAACAGCGATTGAGATTATAATAAATAAAACCGAGACCTTGAAAAATTCAAGTTGCGATTTATACCATTTTTTATATGATTTATAACCAATATAAAACCCGATACAGAAAAAAATAAGATATATAAAACTAATACCATTCTTTGATACAAGAACAATATTAATAGTTTGTAAACGGGCTTCTGGGAAAAAGTTTTGACCTGTATATGCTATGCCTTCTTCTGGGAATTGAAATCTTACAGGCAGAACCCCTTCTGTAAGATATAGTGTTTGTTTTATTTCTTGTTTAAAAAACTCCTCGGTTCTTGTTTTTTGTGGTTTCTTCTCTTCTCTGATTTTATCAATTATCTTTGCTTTTTTGAGTCTTTTTTCATCAGCCATTTCTTCTTGTTCGGTTCCAGGACCGTATATCTCTGCACTTAATGATGCCTGCCCTTCACCAACCACTTTTTCATTAACAACCGGTCTATACTCTGTTGAAAGTTGATGTTTCATTGAAAGAAAAACTATAATTAAAAAAATAAAAATAACCACACAAATAATAAAAATAATAAATATAGAGAAAATTTTAGTCAGCATAGTTAATAACTTAGGATATGGTAATATTAGTTTAATAATTTTATAGACAATAAACCACAAACCCGCAATAAAGAGTAAAATAATAAAAACAACCAATAAAAAGATAATAAGAATAAAAATGAATCTCAGTATTTTTTTTATAACAAGAAATATCATTCGATATATTCCCCCTGTTTCACGTGGGAGAGGGAGCTGGTCCCAGCTGCCTGAAAAATATACAGGATATACTTCTTCTGGATATAGCATATTAAGTTTTACATTTTCCTGTATAAGCTCGATATACGGTAGTTCTTGTTTTATAAAATTAAAAAGATAAAATTTCTTTTTCGGGATATTTAGCCAGACCTCAAGGCTAGTCTCTTTTTCCTGAATATTTACAGGTAATGGGATTTTAACTGTTTGTTTATCTACACTACCGGCTTTTACAGGCTGCCCATCTGAAAATATAGAAAGAACAGTACTACCCTCTGGTATCTTTAATGTAAAAAACGGGAGATTAGTTGATTTAATTTTAAATATTGATTGAATTACGCCATCACCATCATTTGTTCGGATTACTCGAAAAGAAGAGTTCTTGCAATAGCCGGTTATAACATTTAGAGGGTTTATCGGCTCTCGCTTGAATTCAATATAAAAATCTTTATGTATTGACTTATAAGCAAAAAGTGATGGGAAACTGAGTTCACTAGGGTCAAGTAACCCAGCTTTTTCTATTTTCACCGGTGATAACCGCACGTTATCAGATGATATACCTATTTTTATAACCTCGGGTTTAGCATCTACTATTGTAATCTGTGGGATATTAACATTCTCAGAAAAGACTGGACTTTTTTGGGTATAATATAAAAAAAGATTTACAGATTCTTGCCAGAAAGAAGATGGTCGGATTAAAGTCAAAGTGTCAGAAACCGGTTCAAAAGAAACCGTGATATCTGATCTGTCACAAGAAACATTTAAGATTTGTATCCAGTCAGGATAAGATACAAATATCGGTTTATCCTTTAAGTTAAACGTATTTAACACAGTATTGATTGTTCCGCTAATAAAATTTTCCGAGATGACTACTGATTGATTCAATAAAGCAGATAATTTCTCTTCCTTGATTATGGTTTTAATTTTTATATCAGCTGATATGACCTTTGATAAAGGTATCCAGGTTACTTCGATTATCTCTTTACCTTCATAGTCTACACTCCGTTGATAGGTTGCTTCTTTTGAGAATTGTTTATTAAAAAAAATTTGTGAAACGCCGCTTCGCGGTAGAATAATTTGCGATTTACATAGAGTTTGATTTTTCTGTGTTAGTGGAGCAGAACCTGAAAATGATAATCTATATTTACCGCAAGTTCTTAATAAAATAGCTTGTTCGTTATTTTCGGTAACAAGTAATGGAGCTGATTTATTATTAAGTAACGCATTTTTAAACCTGAAATTCTGTTTAAAAAGCGGAATAATAGAGAAAGTATCAACAAACTGGTGTATCTCTATTTGTCCATCTACTGACAACTGTTCATTTTCTGGAATTAGAGTATAATTACCTGATACAAGGACCGTTGTGATTGGTGAAACAATAGGTTTAATTACAGGCTTTTTCGAGTCTTCAATTTTTTCAATAAGTTCTATATATTCATCCAACGGTATATTAGAAAAAGAAGGTTCTCCGCTATGTAGCGCAGTTATAAAAATAAGAAATAAAAAGTAAGAAGTAAAAAGTACAAAAGAGGTATTACGCATTTTTCTCATAACTCTTTTTATTATTTCATTTTGATTTAAAGTGTCAAGACACCTTTTTGAGGTCTCTTTTAAAACCTCATTTTTTAAAGACGGGTTTAAACTCTAAAGAACGAGTCTTGTGACCCTCATTTCACTAATTTTATTTCTGATTCTGATTCGCACTCTTCTTTTTTTGAAGTGTCTTCCTGCATCGCTTTTTCGTACATACTCTTTGCTTCCGCTAACTTACCCTGTTTATGTCTAATCTCCCCTAGTAATGTATAAGCCTCTCTATGACCATAATGATACGTCTTTCCGCTCGAATATACTATTTACTATACTATATTGCTCCCTGTCACCATTCATTTTTGTAAATCCTGACCAAAACAATCTATTTCATACGTCTTCGGACAGAACATTCAAGTTATGTTTATATTCTGATAAAAAATCATTTATCTTTGAGACTTCTTTCCTTAATTTACGGACTGCATATACCCGGTTCAACCATTCTTAATAAAGCACCGAATGCTATTAGTCCCGCATAGAACGATATAAAATATAAACTTCCATTCGGGAAATACTCCCTATATTTTATCATTCCACTCATCATTACCGCAATCCCTGTGAGTCCGGGTAATACATCCCACCATAAAGCATTTGACAATAATTTAATCTGTTTTTCATACTGATCTTTCCAATAGTTTAAATATTCTGTTACCTTTTCATCACCACTGTCAACTTTCGATATTAACCTCTTGTATCTCAGATATCCAATGATAAAAACAAGACCTGTTATTTCAAGCAAACATCCGATATCAAATATTATTGAAACATCAAAAGATAGTAAATATATAAAGAAAAAGATTAAAAGAGAGCAGATAAAAATCTCGACAAAATCACGGTGTTTGATAGTGCCTTCAAAGACGCCAACTTGATGATATAAAACCCTAATGTCATACCTTAAATTCTGTTCCATAATAATATTTGAGCCTGTTGCATAAGTTAGCAAACAGGCTCATATTCTAATATAACATTATTTCTAACTACGAATTTTGTCAAAATTTTTATTTTATCGATAATATAACCGAAAAAAGGAAGCCCACTTTTTATGTGCAATACTCAATTCTAAATTCGGACCATTAGAATTCCTTGATGATTTTACTATGGCTGTTTTGTCATCGGATTCTATTGGAGGAGTAGGATTGATGGCTGCAAATCAGCTTCTCTTTACAATAAGAGAATATGCGATGAATTATATCGGACCCTGGCAGTCTGTGATGGAAACTGAAATATTCAGACTCGGATTATGGAAGAAATGCCATAATAAAGTTACTCTTTTTACATCTAAAGGTTTAGCAAAAGAAACATTCGATAAGTTTCTGTTAGATAGATTTTTTCCCCAACTGGATAAATTCCCTGAAAGAGACGAAGATTTTAACAGAGTTGCAAATAATCAGCTGCTTATGCTATCTGTGACAGAACCTGAACAATCAAGACAATTAAGACATAGCATATTGTATAGAAATTGGATTTCCTCTAATCTTGCCGACATTATTTTTATTCCTTACGGAGAAAAAGGTTCAAAAACATATACGATAGCTAAAAAAATTGTAAAAAGTAATTTATCTGCTTTCACTACCGATATTGATGAGAATCTCGATTTACATAAATATTGACTAATAATTCAAATAAATTTTATCAAGTGGATTTATTAGAACAAACCAGTAATGGCTCTTAACATAAATTCACCATCCAACTATAAAAATAGCGAAATTCAGGCTTTAAAAAATAAAAGTCAGATATAAAAAACAGTCATCATGACCCACCTTCTGATAAAACTGAAAGTAATAGGTGTGGGTGAAAAATGGGTCGGGGAACTGCCTCATCAGTTAATATTATATCCAACAGTGAAGCCGTCGTTTTTGCGGGTTATTCTGGCATTAATTATACCAAAGGCATCACAATGATACTCTTCACAGACACGAATGTGGCTTAAATCTTTACGCTCAATAGTTTGATTCTCAATAATATTTAATTCAGGGTCATAGGGAAATCTGATCTCAGTTATAAGATTTATATCACCAGATGGTGATAAATCAGGATTGATCTCACTACATTCAAGAAATTTAAAATGACCGATATTAAACTCTGGGTCATAATCTCTTATTATTTTCGTAACCTGGTTTTCAGTTTGCGGGAGTTCTGTACCTTTGGGGAATATAGGGTCAAATATTTCCCTGCCGTTGTACAATCGTATAACCCCAAAATTTCTTGTGAATCGTTCAATCAATTTAACGTCTTTTTTAGAAGAATATATTGCTGCACCCAGCGCAGATGTCGCAAAGGTATTATCAGACACCTTTACTTTCGCTTTAGTAAAAACTTTCTGGATAGCATGAATAACATATGGCAGTTTTGAAGAACCACCAACAAGATAAATATAATCAATAGAATCCAATCCTAAAGAAGCAGATTTTATAGTTTGAGATTGTAACAGTTCTTCTATTAACTCAATCGTTCTATTTATTTCTGGTTTGATCGCTTCATAATATTCATTACTTTTTATTTTAGCTATTTTACTCTGAATATTAATATTTTCAAAATCAAAATTTAGATTTCTTTGAAGAAACCCGCGTGATAACGAGATACTCTCTTTCAGCGTTCTACTCTCAAGTATTCCTTCTATTTTCTGTCTATAGCTTAATCGTCTTTTATCTAAAGCTACTTTTTCGCATGCAAGATTAAATAGTTTTTCATCAAAGATATCACCACCGAGCTGGTTCTGACCCGTAGACCCAATGACCTGGTATTGGCTTTCCTTAACTTTAATCAGCGAAACATCAAAGGTCCCACCACCAAAATCATAAATAAGTACATAATAAACATCTTTTTCTTTTGCATTACCCTTTAAAAAATAATGCGAGAATTCAAAACCAGAGGCTGTTGGCTCATTAAGAAGTGCTCTCACACAAAGCCCTGCTTTACGCATAGCCTCAAGCATAATCCACCGCTGCTGGCTTGAAGCATTTGCAGGAACCGTCGCTATTACATCCCATCCTGTTTTTGAATCAAAAGGTAGAGCAACCTCAATTCTTTCTTTTAAATAACTAAAAAATCCGATAAGAACATCCTCAATGCTAATGGTATGGTTATCAATAGTTAATGTCTTATTATGGTAGTAATTATGCAGATATTGTTTTATAGAATGGATTACCAGGGCTTGTTTTTCAGAGAGAAGGCTTAAAGCATCAAAACCAAAATAATAATTATCTTTATACTTTGTTATTAATGAAGGTATAAATGAATGTTCATTGAAATTAAGAATATTGTATTTACCATCAAGTTCATAGGCTACTACAGTATTAGTTGTTCCGAAATCAATTCCGAGATGTATCATACGGCCTCCTTCGAAAAACGTTGTAAGTGTAATAATATCAAGTAGAAGCAAGAGGCAAGAAGCAAGATAACGGAAGAAGTGAGAAGTATCAGGACAGGCTTCAGACTTCGGGCTACGGCCTACAGCTGAAAAGTCGAGGGTCCAGAATCGTAAAATCGGTCAATAAGTCGTAAGTCAAAGACTAAGGACTTAGGTCTGACGACTCAAGACTGATAACTTATGACTCACGACTGATTTAAAAGTGTTCTGATTAATTTATCGACATAATTAAGAGATGACTTAACACATCTCACCTTTGAAATAGAACGACATAGAGATTTCTTTTAATCCCCCTTTTTTTAAAAACAGGTCTAAAGTCTAAAGAGCGGGTCTTGTGCCCCTCTTTACCTTATATTGATTATATTGAAATTACAAAAAATAAAAAATGTAGTGAGTATCTTTAAATGCGATAAACAGGGTTTAAAAGAATACAATTTATTAATTTAAATTGCAACTTAATTACGAAAGACCCTTAAATTTCCTGTTTGGATATCAGTAGGTTAATTCCGCTTATTACCTCAGTAAATTTATCAGCAGATAAATGGCCTATCTTTTCAACAAGTTCGCTTTTATCCACGGTGGTAATCTGCGAAATATTTACAACGCTGTCTTTAGGAAGATTTGCTGTGCCTTTCTTTAAAAATACATTCCCTGGAGCGCGAGAAAGCATAACATTGCTTGTTATAAGACAGACAACAACGGTCTTTATAAGGCTTTTATTAAATATATCGTTCTGGACCACAAGGCACGGATGCCGGTATGCTGGCGAAGAACCTCGTTTATACCCAAAATTAACCCAGAAAATATCCCCCTGTTTTATCAATACTTTCCCCCTCTCAATATATTTTTAGCGAAGTGCTTTTTATATCTTTTAATATTACTTTCAAAGGGTTTGGCATAAACTTCATTAAGCGTATCCAAAATTTCTTGCTTTTCTAATTCAGATATATACCGTTTCGCAGCCTCGGAAATAAGTCTGCTTCTCGAAACCTTTAATAATCTCGAGTGTTTTTCGATCGCTAAAAAAATGTCATCCGGGATAAACACAGCTGTTTTCATATTACTAATTATACCTAATATTCATACCTTTTGTCAATACCTAAATTTTAAACCATTTTTCTTCCGTGTGCTATCGAGATAATTCTTGTTCCTTTCTCTTTCCAAGCCTGGCATTCTCATTCCGAGAAAATATGGGATGACGGGTTATGAATCAACGACTGCCTCGCCTGTGCCATCAGGCTCCTCCATCAAAGCTCTTTCTTCCTGCTCTATAAGTTTCTGTTTTATTTTTGCCACGTATTTGAAATAAAAAAACAACGGGATGACTAAAAAAAGTATAAGATATAACCAGCCAGGCATAGGTATGAGTTTTGTCGAGAACCTGTCAACATTCCATATCGCAAGAACAATTGATGCATAATCTATACTAAAATTGGTTCTCGGGTCGCTTGCTTTGAAGAGCTCTAAACCTTCAGAACGCGGTTTATGTAAAGGCCAGAATAATGCACCCCCAATATGACCCGTCATATCCTCGGTTATGTGAACAAACGAGCCAAGAAACGCTACTAAACCATATAACCACCAGTTATGAAAACCCAATAAGTAAGTAATAATGTAAATTGGTATTGTCAGAAGAAAACAGAGAACATACGAATGACTCCAGGTTCTGTGCCATGGCAGCCAGTTGAAATATATTTTCCCATCAGCTTCTTTTTGAAACCCAAATTGTGTGCCGCTTAATATGTCAAGAGTAGATGGCTTGATGGCTCCTGCAGGCTTGTCAGGGCCTTTAATCTTTTGTCTGAGCCACCGCACCACTTTATTCAACCAATCAATATCCATATTTTTACTTTTTAATTCATAATCGAGTTTAGCTCTGCCAACTCTATTATGTTTCGGGGCTGAACCCGGTATAGGTACCTGTGAAGTCTTTACCTTTTCATTGAACTGAATTATAACTTCTTTGGGCTCAAAAATTATATTGTACTGTCGCCATAAACTTGCGCCGAGTTGGATGGGAAAGAATTGAACCCGAACAAATTTACCAGTATCACCTGCTTCTTTCACAGCCAGAGCAAAGGTTTCAGCCATTTTCTGTGGGTTGGGGTTACGTGGGCCAGGGTCTATCTCATATTCAGCGATGGAAAAAAATTGACCGAGTTTAAAATCCATTGTATCAGGTAAAAGCCCGAATATCCCTGGTAATAGCAAAATAAATGAGCTACAAGCACCTTCAACTGATGAGAGTCGACCCGAGGTCGACATCCTTACAACCTCAGGGATAAAAGTAGCAGTAGCTACTGCTGACATAAAATGTGTTAAACCCTTCATACTAACCTCAAAAATCTTGCTATCGTATCACCATAACCAGCCATATTTATAGCGATCGGAACTAAAAGTACAGCCATACAATGTGAACGCCTGCAATTGAAAAATACAGGGATAGAACCGATGCAGGTAGTTACTGCTGCAATTAATACCGCGGTCCAGCCACCACCCATAATATATAAAATTATAAATAATACAACCGTCACAATACTATAGGTTAATTTTATATTGATTTTAGGTAATACTTTAATAGTTAAATCAGTGAACCAGATTAATAACAGCATACATAAACAGGAACTGAAAAATATAGAAGCAAGTATAACCGGGTAATCACCTGGTTCAGGAGCAAATACAGGTTTCAAAATGATATTCATACCACCACGTCCCATCCCATTAGGTGTGATCTCTGTTAAGATAAAAATAAAGAGAAATGCACCAACATAATAGATAATTTTATTTATTCCACCGGCAATAAGAAAAGTCCGTTCCTGGGTGTAATATATTTCTGGTGTATGAAGATAGATATGGGTATCAGGTTCTCTTGGTTTTTCAAATGAGGCTGCTCGTAAGTTCCTATGATTTGTCATATGGCTTGCGAAGATAGCTGATATACCGACAGTAACAGCTGGCATCAAGGCACAGATCATACCACCTATCACACCTGGCAGCGAAGAATATGCTACATCATCCCAGCCCGCATTAATATATCTGTAATTGGTATATTGTTTAGGGATCTTAATATCAGAGAGCATAGCCTGTATTATTGAAGGGAATGCAAAGAACCCAAGAAATATAGGCATAATATTTTGAAAACTCATTTCAGGTGGTGCAAGCGGTTTTGTTAAAACAATTAATCCAACTATCGCAGATAATGTAAATGTCAGCATACCCATATAGACATTCCGCCAGCCATCAAGAAATTTTCGCCACCAGGTCTTTCCCCTGCCGCAACCTTTAGGCCATTCACTCATAACATAAAAAACCATAATTATACCAAGTATCCAGTGAAGATGCGGTCGCATAATAGCATAGACATAAGTAAATAAAAGGTAGAATGCAGGCGTAAGAACAATTAATAAGATACCGCCGACAAGTGTACCGAGACCCGCAAGTAGCGAGGCATCTTTTCCCTTGCCGTTCTTTAGCATATCAAGCGATGGGAGTATAGTAGCACCCGCGGATTCATCAGCTGCTGCAAAAAATGTCATTGGTATCGTGTTTATAAAGGCAAATGAAACCATCATAGCCATAAAAAATGAGCCCATAGCATAATACGGGATTATAGTTCGAACATGCAGCCAGAGTAATAAAGCTATACCAGTAACATTATATATATGAAGAGATGGGATAAGACAAAGTAAAGCACCGATTAAAGTACCGAGTAAAGTGTAAATTATAATAATAAGCCCTTCCATAATAGCTACTCTATGTAATCACCTGGTTATAGTTAGAAGCAAGAAGCAAGGCGACATTCTTTTGAATGTCGAATTGGAAATAAGATTTGAAATTGGAAATTGCAAAATGAATGAAAAAACAAAACAACGAAGAAGACTAAATAAATTTGCAATCTGCAATTTGCAATGAAGCGAAGCGACGATACTACTCTACTTTTATATTCTCATAGTCTGTAAGTTTTAATTGTAACTTACCTTTATATTCATCAACTTTAAAGTTCCCTGATATTTTAGCACCCTCTTTAATCTTATTGAAACCTTTTATCTCATCTCTTAAACTCTTCCAGAACATAACCTGTATCTCACCACTGCCGTCATCGAGTGTTATGAGTTTACCTTTTTCTTTTATATCCATTTTTGATACTTCTGCTTCGATATAGCATATTTTTTTAAGATCAGATTTAGTTATATTTTTTATTTTTTTTGGTTTCTTTATTTCTCGTTCTTGTTCTTGTGTGATGGTTTCCTCTTCTTTTTCCTTTACTGCTTCTTCGGTTATTTCTTCAGCATCTCCGAGAACTTTTATCTTGTTATAATCCATAATCTCGACCTGTAATTCTTCTCTGTATTGACCGATTTTAACGACTAATTCAAGTTTATTTTTTTTATCCAGGAGTATTTTCTGGGTCTTTTGGGGAAGACCATCCATCTCTTTACCAAATATTGTCATATTAATGCTACCGGTGCCATCAGAAAGCACATATTTATGTAGTACAGTTCCTTTTCTTGTGGTCTGCTTTTTATAAGAAGCAATCGAGGCTTTAATTCTAACTATCTCGCTTACATCTTTTTCAGTGATATCACTGATATCAACGTCTTTTAATTTAAATCTTTCAAGTAGTTTAACTCTTTCAGGGATAGATACAAACATAGAGACTCCAAATTTCTGGGTCTCATTAATCTGGCCTGTGACCTCAACTTTATCCCCGATACCTGGCATATTATCTGCGAGCACTTTTTTGAATTGAGCGAGTTTATTATATGCATTTAATAAAATCTCACCTGTGCCATCATCGACTTGCATTCGTAAAGTATTATTTTCAGTATTTTCTTCATAAGATGTAACTCTTCCTACAATTTTAACAAGGGCGCCGTTCATTCGTTCATCAATATCGCCAACTTTTATCTGTATCGGATTTTTTGCATAAGCAGCAAGCCAGAGTAAAATGATACCGATGATAGAGCCTGCGATCGAGCCGATTTTAAGTAGCCGTATGCTGATACGTTTTCCGGGTCTTGCCCCGCATCTCGGACACGTTAAAAGCGAGCCCACAAAATAACCGCAGGTCGGACACTGACCCTCCTCTTCCGCCGGGCCTGAAGCCCAATCAATTATTTGTTTTACTACGTTTTCTTCTTTTGGTATATAAAACGAAGTTTCAGTACCTGGTTTTATATCTTGCGGCATCTCAATTCTTGGTTTCTTTTCATATTTAAATTCAAGTGCGGATGAAAATTCAGATAGTTTTTCTAATGGTGTCCAATCAGAGAAGCCTTCACGCCATAGAAAAGTCTCTTTTTTTATCTTATTATTTTTTATTAAATCTTTTATCTGTTCTTCGTTAAAAGGACCTATTGATTGACCATAATCAGCATAATACCAATCACTCATTTTCCCTGCCCTTGTTAATAATTTACAATTATTATAACAGATGTCAAGCAATTCTAAAATTTATCGCTAACGATGTATTTTTTTCGTAATACGTCAGTTATTGGTGCGGTAGAATTTACTTAAGAAGCAAGAAGCAAGATAACGAAAAAGAAAGATAACGAAAGAAGCAAGAAGTGATAAGTATCAGGACAGGCTTCAGACTTCGGGCTACGGGCTACAGCCGGCTGGAGCCAAAAGCCCGGAACCTGCTGAAAAGTCTTGAGTCTTGAGTCTTGAGTCTCGAGTCCTGTTTTGACTCACGACTTGCGACTCACAACCCCTAATATACCCCATCCCCTATGACCCATCCCCTAATATCCTTTGTGCCTTTGTGCCTCTGTGCCTTTGTGCCTTTGTGCCTCAAAACGTAGATGGT
>JBFMHD010000349.1:0-1508 GCA_040752395.1 Candidatus Hydrogenedentota bacterium | reverse complement strand
ATTTCAGGCGACGGACCCCTACGCGATTAATCTGGGTCTCTTTTTTATTCATTATAATTCTGATAAAATGGTTTTATCAGACTATGTTTGTTATATGCAATTTATATGCATTAGCCGGGATTGGTATCGCTTTTTATAGGAGTTTAAGAAAAAAATATACAGTGGTCAAAGAGATAGATAAAGATTTTCAATCTCATGTGTAGAGTTTTTGATAGTGTATTTTTGAACTGTTATATAAGCATTCTCTGACAACTTTTTCCGTAGATCTATATCTTTTAATAATCTTTTTAGAGCTAATTTATATTTATCTAAATTATCTAATTCTACTAATAAACCATTATATTCATCCTTGATAATATCAGGGTTACCGCCGTCATCTGAAGCGATAATCGGTTTTTTACAAGCCATACCCTCAAGTATTGACCTCGACATCGCCTCGCCATAGGTAAAAACACTTAAAACATCTATGTTTTTTAATATATCAGCTGTATTCTCTACAAAATCAGTAAAGATCACTTTATGCGATAGATTATATTTACCTATCAAATTTTGCAAAAAATTATAATATTTTTTATCTTCATTATAATTTCCAGCTATTAATAGATATGTATCAGGATAATCTTTTACGATATCTTTTAGAACCTCGATAAGAAGGTGTTGGCGCTTGCCGTAGATAATGCGTGAGACACTACCGATAATAAAAGCGCTTTCTTTTATAGAATATTTTTTATGAATGGAAAAATCTTTATTTAAATCAGTGAATAAAGATAAATCAATACCGTTCGGTATAACTACTATCTTTTTATTTTTATCATACTTTTCAAATCTTTTTGCAGTCGCATCTGATACGGCTATAATTCTATTGATATTTTTTACTATTATTTTATCTATGATTTTGTTAAGAAAACCTGGAGAATGTGGTACTCTGCAATGATATATTGTTTTAACATTTGATAGTTTTAATATAGAAAATAAAAAAGCTGTCTGTACATCGTTACAGTGAATAATACTTATCTCGCTCTGTTTTATAATATCCTCTATAACTTTTTTATAATTAAATATAAAAGGGTAAACAATGCTTCGCATTCTTAATGGGATATTAAGTACTTTTATATCCTTACAGTATGGTCTACATAATTCTATGAGGCTCCCAGCTGTTGCGGTTAGAAGAAAGCTTTCAAAGTCATTTCTATTTAATGACTTAATTAAAAGATACAGACTCTTTTGACCGCCACCATAAACCTCACCTGCTAACTCGGTAAATAAAACTTTTATTTTCATAGAAAAATTATACAGAAATAAAAATATTTGACGAGAAAAAAAATATGATATAAAGAAGAGAGTTGAAAGATTCAAAGATTGAAAAAATTCAAAATTAGAAGACAGGTAACTCTTGAACTCCTGAACTCATCAACTTTTTCAAAGGAGTACTCATGAGTGCGGGTTTCGTTCTACACTATTGGGTTATTGGGTTATTGCGTTTTTGGGTTTTTGCGCTCTACACAAAG
>JBFMHD010000348.1:0-1516 GCA_040752395.1 Candidatus Hydrogenedentota bacterium | reverse complement strand
CACAGGAGTACTCATGAGCGTGGGTTGCACTTTACACTATTGGGTTATTGGGTTATTGCGTTTTTGCGTTTTTGCGCTCTACACAACGTCTGAAAAACTGAAGATGATATGAAAAGAGTCAAAAGTCGCAAGTCGTGAGTCAAAACAGGACTCGAGACTCAAGACTTTTCAGCAGGCTTTGGGCTTTTGGCTCCAGCCGGCTGTAGCCTGTAGCCTGTCCTGATACCTCTCACTTCTTCCGTTATCTTGCTTCTTGCCTCTTGCTTCTACTTGATATTATTATAGTTACAATGTTTTTCAGAGGAGATACTTATGCCTGATACAGAAGTCTATCGGAAAAGGTTAAATTATTTTCGAAGAGCACTTGAGTATCTTAACAAAATGAGTTTTATACTTGTTGAAAATATGGATGTAACAGAAGTGCTTGATCAAGTTATGGATATAGTTATTGATGCCTTAAATGCAGATGCAGGTTCGCTTCTTCTTATTGATAAAATAAATCCTGACGAATTAATTTTTACTGTGACCAAAGGTATAAAAGCCGATCATTTAAAAGGGTATAGATTACCTATAAATGTTGGTATCGCTGGCAATGTAGCTAAGAATGGCAAGCCATTGATAGTTCAGTCACCTAAAGCAGATAAAAGATATTGTGAATATATTGAAAGAGAGATTGATTATAAAGCTGCGAATATTTTATGTGTACCGGTTTATCTTGCAGAATCAATGTATGGAGTTATAGAAGTGGTTAACAGAATGGGTGAGGCTACCTATAGTGCTGAGGATATAGAGTTATTACAGACAATATCTAATTTCGCGGCTTGTGTGGTGGAGAATTTCAGGTTAAGAGATGAAATAATTCAGGAATCAAGAAAACTTCAAACACTTATGGACAATACTAAAGACTTAACAAAAGAAACAAAACTCGAAGAACTTATATTGAAAATAATAAAAAGAGCCTCTGAATTGATGAACGGTGAAGCCGCCTCTGTTATACTCAAAGAAAAAAAAGAACTTGTTTTTTATATAGTTACAGGCAGTGCAGGTGAAAAACTCAAAAATGTAAGAATCTCAATTAACGAAGGTATCGCTGGCTATGTGGCAAGGACAGGAGAGAGTTTAGTAGTTAGTGATGTAAGGAAGGATCAAAGGTTTACAGGAAAAATTGATAAGATAAGTGGGTTTCAGACCAAATCTGTAATATGTGCACCGATGATTTTTGAGGATAAAATACTCGGTGTCATAGAGGTCATTAATAATAAAAAACATCTCGAACGAAAATTTCAGGAAGTAGATTTAAAATATTTTGAAACTTTTGCTGAACAATGTGCAATTGCACTTGTAAAATATGTTTCCTAACTTTTTCGAAGGAGTACTCATGAGCGCGGGTTGCGCTCTACACAATATATGAAAAACTAAAGATGATATGTTGGCTTCAGGCTCCGGGCTTCGGGCTCCAGCCGGCTGTAGTCCGTAGCCCGTAGCCTGTAGCCCGAATTATTAGAGTTACAGCGTT
>JBFMHD010000347.1:0-1523 GCA_040752395.1 Candidatus Hydrogenedentota bacterium | reverse complement strand
TTCCCCTGATATTGATCAACCTTTTTAGTAAGAACCTCAAAAAAAGTTTCATAATCTTTTTCAGATGGAGCCAGGATGTCCCAATTTTGTGCTGCGCGGCCAACCCTCATAATCTTCCCTGTATAAACTCCATAGATACCTAAACTATAAGATAAATCAATCAGTTCACCGATCTCCTGTATGTTAAATTTTGTAGGAACAAATACAATCTCTGTATTAACTCCTTCTTTAAGAAGGTTCTTACACGCTGCCAATACTTTATTCCAGTCACCCATTACCCTTAGTTTTTCATGTGTAGGAGGGGTAGCCCCATCGAGACTAACCTGAACGGATCGAAGCTTAAGATTTGCAAATTTTTTAGCTATTTTATTGTCTATAAATTCACCATTGGTTTCTATCTTAAGACTTATTTTATGTTTATGAAAAAAGTCGCATATATCAAAAAAATATGGGTGAAGAAGCGGTTCGCCACCTGAAATAGCTACATATGGAATATCAAGACTCTTTATTTGATTCATAAAATCAATTATTTCATCTTTAGTTAGTTCGTCAGGTATGCTGAGCCCGGATTCCTCACAGCAATGGAGACAGTCTAAATTGCATGCTGAATTGAGTTGCCAGGCTATAAAGATTGGTGCTCGTAAATCGTTTATACTTATTTGCTCCTTCATTTTTTCTTGAGATCCTTTAGCCTTTCGGGTTTCAGGATGAATAGTTAGTGAAATATTCGTTAGAAAGCAGTTGTTTTAAATAATAATACCTTTATCCTTTAACTCTGAGATAAAATCTCTTATGTCTTTTTCTATTTCGTTCTCGTTTGCATCATATGAACTTTTAAAGTCTTTAATTATTTCTTCAACAGTATTTCCAGATAAAAGCATATTAAGAATCCTTTTACCAATTTCATTAGTTACAAACACTTTTTCCTTAAGTGTTTCGAAAATAATAGTCCCGAACTTTTCCTCTCTTATTTTTACATAGTCTTTTAGTATCATTACTAATCCCTGAAGTTATATTCCACTAAAATGAAAAATTTTTATTATATATTAGGATGTAGAATAAAAAAGTTATGCTAAAACTTGTCTTCAAGTAATCATGGAAAAAAAGAATCATGTAAATCTGATATAGGGTTGAGCCATTATTTTTTCTGATACATCTTCTAAAGTGGGCTTCTGCCACTCTTTATTTTTTTGATTATTATTAGCAGAGCCATCCTTCATATCTCTGTCCCAGATTTTTGTTTTAACTTTAGTATCCATAAATCCTCCTTCGAAAAACTTTTTAACTTTAACAATCTTTTATAGATAAAGATTTCTTGTTTAATTTTATTTAAATTCTTATTTTATGTCAAGAAAAAAAATACAAAACATATGGAAATGTTATGTCAATAATTATGTTGAACAACTCTTGCTGCGCGGCGAAGACCTTAACAGAGAGTGTGTGTCCTATGGTCTTTGTAGTCATGAATGAGTGCAACTGCGCCAAGCGGTACAGCATCATCTCCGAGCATAGATAAAACCACT
>JBFMHD010000346.1:0-1524 GCA_040752395.1 Candidatus Hydrogenedentota bacterium | reverse complement strand
GAAGCCATATATTCTCAAAAAATCCTTCCTTAAAGATAATTTATGTATCAACCGAGCAATTTACAAATGAGTTTATTGATTCTATACAATTTAATCAGCCTTTAAAATTCAAAGAAAAGTATAGAAATATAAATACCCTCTTAATTGATGATATTCAATTTTTGCAAGGAAAAGAGCAAACACAGGATGAATTCTTCCATACATTTAATACCCTTTATGAATCGGGAAGGCAGATGGTTTTAACCTCTGATAGGCCACCAAAGGATATTCCAACTATTGAGGAAAGGTTGAGATCAAGGTTTGAAAGTGGCTTAATGACAGACATTCAACCACCAGATCTGGAGACAAGAATAGCAATTTTAAAAAGGATAACGGAGAATGAAAATATAAAAATAGATGAGGATATCCTTCATTTTATAGCAGGTAAAATAAAAACCAATATTAGGGAATTAGAGGGTGTAATGATTAGGGTAATTGCCCGCTATATATTAGAGGAAAAAAAAATTACCCCTGAGATTATTGAGGGAATATTAAAGGATATGGTCTCTAAAAAGGAGAATTTAAGTATTTCTATATCCACTATACAAAAAAAAGTAGCCAAATACTTTAATATAAAAATTGAAGATATAAAAGCAAAAAATAGAAGCTCATCAAATATTCTTCCCAGGCATATTGCGATGTATCTTTGTAAAAAATTAACAAATTTCTCCCTTCCTGAAATTGGAAGGGAATTTGGAGGAAAAGACCATACAACCGTCCTTTATGCTTGTAATAAAATAGAAAAAAAACTTCAATATAATAAAGACCTAAAAATAACAATAGATAATTTATCAACAAGCATATCTGAATAACCTTTTAATAAAAAAAATTATTATTTTTATTAACAAATGGCTGTTAATAATAAGTATTTAAAATATAAAATAAAAGTAGACTTATTAAGATTTTCACATTATTATTATTATTATGAAAATAATTTCTAAAAAAGAGATATTACAGGATCAACTTCAAAAAACTTTGATTTCTAATATCAAATCGCCTATACCTATATTAAATAATCTCTTTTTTGAAGCAAAAGATGGATATTTAACAACTATTGGGACAGATATGAATATATCTATAAAATATAAACAAAAAATAGATATAGAAAAAGATGGTTCTATCCTCCTTCCAGGAAGAAAACTTACTGAGATTATAAATAATTTAGAGGATGAAATTATAATAGATGTAGATAATCTAAAAACAAAAATAAGTTCTAAAGGCTCTATATTTCATCTTATGGGAATACCACCTGAGGAATTTCCAAGCTTTCCAAAGATTAAATGGGATATAGAATTTAAAATTCTTTCAAATATTTTACTAGAGATGATAAGAATGGTTATATTTTCAGCCTCACAGGATGAAACACTTATCCCATTTTGTGGAATATATTTAGAATTAGGGAATAATAAAATAAAAATGGTAACAAGTGATAAATATAGATTAAGTGTTATCTTAGATAATTTAGAAATAAAAGATAGTATAAGT
>JBFMHD010000345.1:0-1539 GCA_040752395.1 Candidatus Hydrogenedentota bacterium | reverse complement strand
TATTTATCCCTTTGAAGGTCTTTAAGGGGAATAATCAAGAGAAAAAGGAAGGTAAAATTTATAAAAATTGGATTTTTATGAAAAAGTTTTTGATATTTTGATATAATATCTTATCATAAAGCAATCCAACGCAAAGGTAGCGAAATATAGAAATTTATATGCTTATTGTGTCAATAACCCTATAAATTTGATAGATCCTTATGGACTCTGGTGTATAACCCTTATGACAAAAACAAATGTAACATTTCGTGCTACAGAACCTCCAGAATGGTCTGTAACCCCATGGGAACTCTGCAAGGCTATTATTATTGATTTTCCTGTTTATCATTCTCGATGTATATGGGAAAGATATTTTGTTTCTAGAACCAGAGGGATGAAGGTTACAACTATTATTAAAACTCAATTTTGTTGTGAGAAGAAATGTGATAAGGTTGAATGTAAAACAAAAACCGAGGAAATTGTTACAGAAGAACCATTTATTCGTGAAATGAAAGAAAAATCAGCTACAGCGATAACAGGAGGGACTGTAGTGGGAGGACCCGGAAGAGAATATCCTACATGTATAGAAAATCCTCCAAGATTTTAAAAATAATAGAAGAATAATGTGGAGAAAAATTTTGGGTGTAATTGCAGGAATGGTGGTAATATACTTATTGAATCCACCGATATGGTTAATAATTACAACGGAAACAATAGGAAATCAAACAATTAGTCCTATTTATACACCTTTATTATCAAAAATAAAAACCTTCTTAATCGATTTTTTTAACTATGGCTTTTCTTCATTTGTAGGCGGATTAGTAGTTGGACTGATAGTTAAAAAGAAAGGGTGGTTGTATGGAGGTATAACGGTTGTTTTGACAACTATTCTAACAGGAATTTTTATTGCATTATGTCTACAAATGGAAATATTGGGTTATGCTGAATTTCAAAGACCGGGGAATATAGGTTATTATGCAAAAATTGGATTTAATTTATATAAGTCATTTTTACTCACAATAACTCTTTTTAGTGGGATTTTAAGTGGATACTTAGGAGAATATATTGTAGAAACAGAATGGAGAAAAAGAATATTGATTGTAGTTTCAGGTATAGTAATTACCAAATTATTAGCAACCTATCTTTTTTGGACAATACTTAAACCGACAAATAATCCATTCACATCTTTTTGGTCAATAATAATGATTTATAATTCTATTCCTTATTTAATTGGTGGTTTATTTATGGGATGGGTAGCGCATCAGAAAAGTTGGATATATGGAAGTATACTAGGATTTCTTGTAATTAAATCTGTTTTAACAAGAGGCTATCTTAATTTCATTATTGATTTTTTAATACCTGTTATAAGTGGAGTAATTGGTGGATGTCTGGGGGAGTATTTATATAAATTGAAAAATTTTGAAAAGAAAGAAAGGGCAGTTTAGAAATGAAGATAAATAAAAAAATGACCAAATTTATCTTTTCCCTTCTTTTGTTTATCTTTCTCTCCCATTCTTATACCCTGGCTGATGAGTGCCCTGGGGATAAGGATGAGGATAA
>JBFMHD010000344.1:0-1542 GCA_040752395.1 Candidatus Hydrogenedentota bacterium | reverse complement strand
TTTGCGTTACTACTTTGTGTCCTTTGCGATTTATCCTTTTTTAACCGCAAAGAACGCAAAGAAATCGACCGCAAAGAACGCAAAGATTAAAGGTAAAAGGAATCATAAAAAATTCACGAAACTCCAGGAGTATGATAATGTTGTTACCAATATATCTCGTTCTTTTAAACCTGGAAATCTCAATGATGCTCATTAGAATAGGCTTAACCAGACACTTTAGTTGATGTTCAAAAGTGGTTAGCGTGCCTGAATGCCATAAATTGATATTTCGCTCCTCTGGAGCTAACTTTGTGTGTTGAATCTTTTCTATAAACATATTACCCCTACGGGGCTAATGGAATGTAATATTACTGGTTAGCCCTGTAAGGGCGAAATGTTTATAGCATCTTTGTTCTTCATAACCATTAAGATTAGAGTCTTTTTGGTTTCGTGAAAAACTTTGTTGACAAATTCTTCTTTTTTTGTTAAGATTGAAATAAGAAAATAGAGAGAGTCAATAAATGAAAAAAGATTTTTTAAGTTGATAATTCATTACAAGTATGATTAATTTGGTAAAGCAAAAGTGTATTATAGTAATAGTGTCTTCTTAAATAGTGAAAAAACAACTACCTGCAAAGTTTTTCAAACCTTGCAGGAGACTTTAAGAGAAGCAGGGAGGAAAATCAATGTCAACAGTAGCCACAGAGGAAGAAAAATGGACATATCAAGATTATGTCCAGTTTCCCGATAATGGGAAAAGGTATCAAATAATACAGGGGGAGGTTTATATGAGTCCAGCACCAGTTCCGTATCATCAAAGGATTATAAGAAAACTTGGTAAAATTATTGACGAATTTATTACCAGAAGTAATTTAGGGGAGGTATTTTATGCCCCTTGTGATGTTGTCTTTTCTGATGAGAATGTAGTTCAACCAGATATATTTTTTATCTCTACTGCGAAGTTGTCTATCATTACTGATAAGTGCATCGAAGGTGTGCCTGATTTAATTATTGAAATTACCTCTCCTTATACCCAAAAAATAGATAAACTGCTAAAAAAGAGACTTTATGAGATCTATCGGGTTCAAGAATACTGGATAGTCGATGTAGATAAAAAGACACTTCAGATATTTTCTCATACCGGCAAGGCTTATGAAGAGATTGGTAATTATAAAGTAGGGGATATAGTCAGGTCAGAATTGCTGAAAGATATAGCCTTTAGCCTGACAGAAATATTTTAAGAGGAGAACATTTCTAACAACATACTACACCTGACTGTTACCCGCCGACTTTCGGCATCGGCTATCAACAGGTAAGTTTGAATATTAGTATCAAAAATGTTGTTGAGCCAGAATGTAACTTAAGGAGCGAAAGTGGAGGACAAATGGACAAAATGAAGCCTCTCGGATAAAAATAAGGTTCAAGGTTCAAGGAGAAAGGAGCAAGGTAGAGTAATCTTGTTCCTTGCACCTTGATCCTTGTTCCTTCGGTGGGGGTGAAGAAGGAATTATCTGCTCGGAAAGGCTAATAAAATCAACGCTCAATTTTATCCGAGAGTGTTCA
>JBFMHD010000343.1:0-1562 GCA_040752395.1 Candidatus Hydrogenedentota bacterium | reverse complement strand
ATAATTTTTCTGACAGAATATTATCATTTATCGTTTTATTACCAATAAGTCTCTCTCCTCTTAGGAGAAAGATTAGAGTGAGGTCATGTTTAAAGAATTTATCTATAATTCTCCATATACTTATTTATGGGACATCACACTATCGGAAGCTCAAATTCTTAAGTCGGCTGTCATAGCTTGTCCCAAGTATTTTATCTGGAGTCGCACCATCACCGTTGATGGAAAATATATATCTTATTGGTGATTGATTTTTATAAAAGATAAATGTATTATTTTTATGTTAAATTGGATAATAGCAATGGAAAAGTACAAAAGAATATCAATCGATCCCCAAAAAATGGGAGGTGTTCCATGCATAAGAAATTTGAGAATGCCGATTGCTACTCTAATTGCGATGCTGGCAGATGGTTACTCAATTAAGGATATTCTGAATGAACACCCGGAGTTAGAAAAGGATGATATATTTGAAGCTTTGCGATATGCGTCTGAAGTAATGAGGGTCAGAGAAATTCCTTTAGCTATGTAATGAAATTTTGGGTTGACAATAATCTTTCCCGTAAATTATCAAATCTTATAAATGAATTAGGATATGACTCAGAGCATGTTGGTGAGTTGAATCTACATGCCTCTACAGATGAAAATATATTTAAAGTAGCTTATGAAGAAAACAGAATAATAATTTCGGCTGATACTGATTTTGGATATTTACTTTCTAAATGGGGAAAAAGACATCCTTCATTAATTCTATTTAGAAATTACTCCTGACTTCTGACGCATATCCGAAAACGCAAAGAGCATGTCTGTAACTTATTTATTTAAAAGAACTTAATTTCTACATGGTTCGATTTTACCGCACTAATTGTTAGTGGATTCTCAGAGATTAACAATAATCTCACAAAAAAACATTCATCATTTCTTCTCCAATAAAAGTTACAAACAACAAAACAATAAGGGAATAAGGTTATTGTTTTCAACGTTCTTTTTGTTACTAAGGTTATTGACTTAAATAAGGTTTTCTTTATGCAAGCCGCCTTCTGTTAATCTTAGAGATTGGTATGCGTCTGATGATGATAACCTCGAAATTATTCTGTCACTAAATCTCGTTTGGCAAACCTTATTATATTATATGTTCTAACCTTAGTAACAAGAACTAAGAACAACTAAATAAACCTTATTACCTTATCCTATTTATTAACTCCCGTTACACAAAAATTTTTTGAATAAGCTTCAGAGGCCCCTAAGCCTTTGCTGAATTGGTAAAACCTTGGATGCTCATACCGCACTAATTGTCAAAACTCAGGGCATTGCCGGCATTGTCCTGCAAATAGTAGTCATGACCGTTACTATAATATTTTTTAGTTCTCATACCGGCGTCATTGTATTTGTAGGTTTGCGCGCCGTCAGGGCTGTTTAAACTAACGGGTAAATTATTCCTGACTTCTGACGCATAGCCAGAAAAGCTAAGAGCATGTCTGTAACTCATTTATTTAAAAGAACTTAATTTCTACATGGTTCGATTTTACCGCACTAATGGTTATTGGATTGACGGAGATTAATAATAA
>JBFMHD010000342.1:0-1566 GCA_040752395.1 Candidatus Hydrogenedentota bacterium | reverse complement strand
CAAGAGGCAAGAAGCAAGATAACGGAAAGCAAGATAACGCAAAAACGCAATAACGCAATAACCCAATAACCCAAAAACCCAATAGTGTAGAGCGCAAACCGCGCTCATGGGTACTCCTTCGAAAAAGTTCGAAGTTCGGAGTTCGGAGCTATTATTACGAACTCCTAACTCCTATCTTTTTCATACTTTGTGCCTCTGTGCCTCTAAAAGTAACCTGACCGATATTAGAGTAATTTAGTTTTAACTTTTGTAATCAGTTCAAAGATGTCGCCTGATTTGATAACAAAATCATCAGCTGCCCAGAAATTCCTGTCATGCCGTAGATTAGTATATGCGGTATAAATAATAACAGGTATCTCATTTTTAACTTCTTTTATTTTTAAAAGGAGTTCGGATCCTTTATTATCAGGAAGCTTTATATCAAGAATAATAATATCGGGGTTGTTATTTTTCAGATACTCGAGTGTTTCAGCTTTTGTTGAGCAGCCGTGGACCTCAAACCCTGCATCATTAAACTCCATATCATATAATTTTAACAAATTATTTTCATCCTCAACAATTAATACTTTCTTCATTACTGGCTTATGTCTTCTTCTCCTTGTTTAGATATAAATATAATATCAACCCGGCGGTTTTTTGCTCTACCTTCATCAGTATCATTTGTTGTAATAGGATGATACTCTCCATACCCAATAGCCGAAACTTTTAACGGTGAAACCCCCCCTTTTTCAACAAGATACCTCAAGACAACAACTGAGCGACCTGTAGAGAGCTCCCAGTTAGAAGGAAATAAATAAGTATTAATGGGGACATTATCAGTATGTCCCTCGATTCTTATCTCTCTTTCCTGGAATTTTTTTATAACATTTATAACTTTATCAAGTACTTCTTTGCCTTCTGGTTTAATAACTGCTTTACCTGAATCAAAAAAAACTCTATCCGGGAACCTTACAGTGATGCCTTCATCAGTTTTGAAAATAGTTACATCACCTGTTTTCGCATATTTTTCGAGTTCTTTTTCAAGCGCTTCTTTTTCAATCTGCAGCTGTTTAAGTTCGTCAAGATTTTTCTTTCGTAATTCTACTATTTTTTCTTCAAGTTCTTTAAGTTTCTGTTCATACAAAACTTTATTGTTGCCCAATTCATCTTTATGTTTTTGTTTAAGTCTTTCAAGTTCTTTCCAGAGAATTTTAAGTCTTCTTTCACTCTCATCAGAGATATTAGTTATCTCCTCATCTCTTGCAGATTCCAGAGCATCTATTTCACGATTTAATCGTTCGATTTCAGGGTCGGGTCGGCGCTCAATAATCTTTCCTCCAAAACAACCCAGGATAAATAATAATACGATCAAAGGTACTAATCTAAAATTAATAAAATATCTCATCAATGATCTCCTCTGAAAAACTTTGTAACTCTAATAATATCAAGTAGAAGCAAGATAAACAAACATCTGGTTTTTCATCCTTTGTGTAGAGCGCAAAAACGCAATAACCCAATTATCTTGCCTCTTGCTTCTAACTATAACTGATCACTAAATCATATTATTATAATCTGTCAAGAGTAGAT
>JBFMHD010000341.1:0-1592 GCA_040752395.1 Candidatus Hydrogenedentota bacterium | reverse complement strand
CGAGAAGATAATATCTTTACCCGGTAAACCAGCAGGGTTTGAGTTCAAGGTAATAAAGGATGAGGTTTATTCAGGTGAGGCTTTTGAATTCGAGCTTAATATTGTTGATAAATTTAATAATCGAGTTGATGTGAAACCATTATTAAAAGAGATAAGCGATACACGGATATATCTTAAGATTATATCAGGTATGGAAGAAAAATTTTCATCAGAGATTATAACACTTGATAAATTTATAGATGGTGAATTCAAAGGTAAAGCAACTTACAGCGGCCTTTCTTTATTTCAGATAGAGATATTCTCTCCTGCTTTAGGATTAAAAACTACGAGCAGAACGTTGAATTCTTATTTTGGCCCTTTGAAACGATTTAAAATAGAGTTACAGGATATTATATTTTCAGGAGAACCTTTTATTATGAATATCTCTGCTCTTGATGCTGCAGATAATGTTATAGAAAGCTTCTGCGAAAATGAAGGGGCGGTAGAATTATTCACTTCGGGAGATGGTAAATTTTCACCCGCATTGGTACCGTTATCTGAGTTCAAACGAGGCAGAGCTAAAATCGAGGCCGTCTATGAAAAATCAGGCGAAATAACAATTACAGTTAAAGACATAACAACTGGTATCGAGACAAAGACAGAAGCTGTTAATATTTTTGCCGGCAGAACTGATAATTTTAAAATTGTTTTACCCAACAGCGCAAAAGCAGGAGATAATATCCCGATAAAGATTGAAGCCTATGACGAGTTTAATAACCTTGTAACAAAATATTCAGAATTTGGCAACGATGTAGAGATATCATCCATTGGTGAAGGTGTTATGATTCCTGCAGTAATATCTTCCAGTGAGTTTATAAATGGTGTGGCGAAAATTGAGGGTAGATATTATATAGCTGAAAAGACACGACTCGTAGTTGCTGAAAGAAATGCACAAAGCCGCGGTTATTCTGAAGAAATAGAAATACTACCTGATATCCCGCAAAGTATTGAATTATCTTATAATACCTCATACCCTTCAGCTGAACCTGTGGAGATACAATACTTTGTTCTTGATAAATATGCTAATCTTACTAAACAAGACCAGGAGATAAAATTGAAAATTGTTGATGCTAAAAGCGGTGTTGATGTTCCGATAAAAGAAGGTGATCTGACACTGAAAAACACCTCAGGCATAATCAAACTCCTCTTTAATAGAGCTGGTGAAACAGTGCTCAGGGTTCTTGATGATAAAGGTAAGGTGTGGTTTGAGAGTGGAAAGATTTATGTATCACCCGGACCACCGGCTAAAGTTAACGTCTCTTATCCTGATGAAATTAAAGTTGGTGAAATCTTCCAGCTTATCCTTGAGGTCGTGGATGGCTACGGTAATAGATGTGTCGATTTAAATAAAAGAAAGGGTATGGTTTCATTAACAACTAATTCTAATATAAAACTTGTTCCTGAAAAAATAAATTTCTCAGATTTTGATGAAGGGTTATTCAAAGGACATTTTGTTTCTCTGGAGATAGGAGAGATAGAGATTGTTCCTGAACTAAACATCGGTGTTAGTTGTGAAAAAGAGGTTAATCTTATCAAATATTATCCAGGCATTA
>JBFMHD010000340.1:0-1594 GCA_040752395.1 Candidatus Hydrogenedentota bacterium | reverse complement strand
TCCTGAATCGTCAGTCCTAAGTCATGAGATCTCTGAAAAACACTATTTTGCTCATGGGTTACAAAGTGCTAAAGGCAAAAGAGGCACAAAGGGATATAAAAAGCCTAAAAAAACTTTGTGCCTTTGTGCCTGAAAAACGACTTTTAAAAGAGACCTCTTTTACGACTCTGGACTATCCACTTTTATCTTGAGAGAGGAGCGATCTATGTATAATTTCGGAGATAATAAAGAAGATTTTTTTTGCAGTTTCTGCGGTAAACCTAAAAATCAGGTAAAGAAACTTATAGCAGGTCCTGGTATTTATATCTGCGATGAATGCGTAAATCTCTGCCAGAGTATTATTTCAGAAGACTGGGAAGAATCAGCTCCAGGACTTGGCCAACTTAAAACACCTGAACAAATTAAACACGAACTTGATAAATATGTCATTGGTCAGGAAAACGCAAAAAAGAAGCTCTCGGTTGCTGTGTATAATCACTATAAAAGAATTAATTCACCAAAGAAAAAGGATGATGTCGAACTCGAAAAATCAAACATTTTACTTATAGGTCCTACAGGTGTTGGTAAAACTTTGCTTGCAAGAACCCTTGCAAGAATTTTAGACGTACCTTTCGCAATAACAGACGCTACGCCTTTAACTGAGGCGGGTTATGTTGGTGAGGACGTTGAGAACATTTTACTGCGACTCGTCCAGGCCGCTGATTATGACGTGAATCGTGCACAACACGGTATAGTTTATATAGACGAAATTGACAAAATCTCAAGAAAGACCGATTCGCCATCTATAACAAGAGACGTATCTGGTGAAGGTGTCCAGCAGGCCTTACTAAAAATTCTTGAAGGAACCGTAGCAAATGTTCCGCCTCAAGGGGGTAGAAAACATCCCCACCAGGAATACATCCAGTTAAATACAGAACATATTCTTTTTATTTGTGGCGGAGCATTTGTTGGACTTGATAAAATTATTGAGAAACGAAAGGGCCAGAACTTAATTGGTTATAGCGCAGTCATTAAAAAACAGGAAGAAAAACCCATAGGTGAGATACTAAGTGATGTCCAGCCTGAAGATTTGTTAAAATACGGGTTTATACCTGAATTTATAGGCAGAATGCCAGTTATAGCAACGCTCTCTGAACTAAGTGAAGAGGCTTTGTGTAGAATACTTGTAGAACCTAAAAACGCCATAGTAAAACAATATCAAAAATTATTTGAGCTCGATAATATTAAACTTTATCTTAAAGAAGATGCTATAAAAGCCGTGGCAAAAAAAGCACAAAAACGACAATCCGGTGCTCGTGGACTACGAGCTATCCTCGAAGAAATAATGACAAATATTATGTTTGAAGCACCCACTCTTAAAAATATTGAAAAAATTATTATAACAGAAGAGGTAATCACGGCTAATAAAAAACCATTATATACTTTTGTAGCCAAAAAACAAGTTGAATCAGCATAGGTCTCCTCTGAAAAACATTGTAACTATAATAATATCAAGTAGAAGCAAGAGGCAAGAAGCAAGAAGCAAGATAACGGAAGAAGTGAGAGGTGTCAGGACAGGCTACAGGCTACGGGCTACGGACTACAGCCGGCTGGA
>JBFMHD010000034.1:0-16803 GCA_040752395.1 Candidatus Hydrogenedentota bacterium | reverse complement strand
AGTCCTGTTTTGACTCACGACTTGCGACTCACGACTCTTTTCATATCATCTTTAGTTTTTCATCCTTTGTGTAGAGCGCAAAAACGCAAAAACGCAATAACCCAATAACCCAATAACCAAATAGTGTAGAGCGCAAACCGCGCTCATGACGACTCCGAGTTAACCTTCTCTAACATAAAACTCAATGAACTCTTTTGGGTAATGACTCATATCAAGCGCCTCTTTTTCAGGCACTAAAACAATGCCCCATTCCTGCATCGATAACGCACCGAATAGAATCTCAATCTCTTTACCTCTTTCATCAATTCCAATCTCGTCTAATACTCTTGCATGCATTTGAATAGGATATCCTCTGATAAACCCCTGTAAAATACATAACTTCTCAACACTATGCACTTTGCCACCAAGTAAAACACTCTGTTTTTTAATTAAACCGATTTGCAGTTTGCCAGAAGCTGCTTTTTTTAATATATAATTATTTCTCGAACCTGTATCAAACAATGTCCAAAACTTTTTTCCATCTATCTCAATATCTTTGCATATCATTCCCATTGATTAAATACCCTATTACACCTTGCTTTTGAGAGGCAAAAACCTAACAAGCCTTGAGAGTTTAATATGTTTTTAACTTTATTTTACATTACAGGTAAGATAAAGATTAACTAAATTATTCATCATAACTTGCTATGTTTCAAAATATATCTTTATTTGCAACAAAAATGTATAACCCACTATTACGTCAATTTTTGAATAATTAATTATATCGCATTTTATAAAATTTTGTCAAGTATTTTATTGAAAAATTTTTTATTATAAAATATTGTAATTCTATGAGTATTTTTGTTGGTATAGATGAGGCTGGCAGGGGACCTGTGCTTGGTCCTATGGTTGTAGCCGCTGTCTGGGTTGAACCTTGTAATATAGCTAAGCTTAAGCTATTTAAAATTAAAGACTCAAAGAAATTAACAAAAAAACAGCGTGAATATTTATACGATATAATATTGCAAAACTCAAGATTTCATCATTATATTAAGGTGATGCCTCGAATAATCGATTCTGCTATAAATATGCCTGGTGATAATCTTAACAAATTAGAGATGCGAATTATCTACTCCCTCTTAAAAAAACATAATTTTACCACTGCATTTATTGATTCACCAGTAAAAAATATCAAACAATACTTACAAGAACTCAATAATTTATTCCCATCTAAAGATATTATTTTAGAACATAAAGCTGATGAGAATTATATTGTCTGTTCCGCAGCATCAATCATTGCCAAAGTTATCCGAGATAGAATAATCGATAAAATAAGGTTAAGGTATGGTAATTGCGGTTCAGGCTACCCATCAGATAAAAAAAGTATAATCTTTTTACAAAGATTCGGACTCAGATACCCTTTCTTATTTCGCACATCATGGAAAACCTATTCAACCCACTGCGTTCAATAACCCGAAAAAATCTATTATCATTCTTTTGCCGTTATTTCCACTTTCTTATTTCTTATTTATAAGCAATTACAACTTTACAATTTCTAATCTACTATTTATAATTTTTTATAATGTGGCTCTTATCCTCTTTATTCGGATTTTATATCGCTCTCATTTATGCCGTCATAATTCTTATATTCTGGGTGATAGCTTTCAGGAAATGGAAACAATATCCGCTGCAGAAAACCAGATATATTTTTCTTCTATGTTCCCATATATTTCTATTCTTTATAATTCCTGAGCTTGTTTTCAGATTCGCCATAAAAATTAAAGGTATAGGTTTTGAAGACTACTGGCATAGCTACGGCTTAACTATCCCCTACCCGCTTTTTTTAGATAATATCTTGTTCAGCTCACATAATTTTTACTTCTACGTAACAGTATTCATAACCTTTGTTGTTTTACCTATCGTTATTTTTATACACGGTAAAAGATTTTGTTCTTATCTCTGTCCTTTTGGAATACTCTCTGAAACATCGGGTGATATCTTTAGAAAAAAAAGTCATAAAGCAAATAAATTCAACTCTCTCACTAAACTAAGATGGTTATTCTTGATCCTATCTCTGCTATTTATCTTTATCTATTACTACACTGGTTTCTCACAGCAGAATGTCAAACTTTTTAAAAAATTTATTATTCATTATTCAATAGTATTTTATTTTTATATTGGTTTTATTTTAAATATTCTATTATTTTACTTTATTGGTAATAGATTTTTTTGCAGGTTCCTATGCCCCCTTTCCCAATTTATGGAATACGTTGGTTCACGATCCTCCATGCCAGTGATTACATCTACTGGTAATTGTAGTGATTGCAAAGTCTGTGATGAGAATTGTCAGATGGGTATAGAGGTGTCTAATTTAATCAAAAATGATAAGGAAATATCACTTGGGAACTCAACTTGTATTTATTGCGGGATCTGTGTATCATTATGTCCACAAAAAGCATTAAAAATAGACTTTGGAGTTATAGAGGCAGATAACCCCAAATCGAATTTCTTATAACTTTTAAGCAAGTGAAATCACAGCTCATATCATATCAAAAAAGATGTTGGTGTCTATAAAATATTTATCTTTCATACACTTTCTCTCGTTTCCATGTGTTTGAACTTAACTTAAAGTGGGTTTTTCCCCTTATAGTTTTCAGTCTCTTAATCGCCTCTTCTTTTTTTAGATGATTTTTGCTCAGTTGAAAATTAATAGCTCCGAGCTCCGAACTCCGAACTTTTTCGAAGGAGTCAACATGAGCGCGGTTTGCGCTCTACACTATTGGGTTCTTGGGTTCTTGCGTTTTTGCGCTCTACACAAAGGATGAAAAACTAAAGATGATATGAAAAGAGTCGTGAGTCGCAAGTCGTGAGTCAAAACAGGACTCAAGACTCAAGACTCAAGACTTTTCAGCAGGCTTTTGGCTTTTGGCTCCAGCCGGCTGTAGTCCGTAGCCTGTAGCCTGTAGCCCGTCCTGACACCTCTCACTTCTTCCGTTATCTTGCTTCTTGCTTCTACTTGATATTATTAGAGTTACAATGTTTTTCAGAGGAGACCACGGTCTAAGATTTTATATTGACATAATAAAATTATGTTGCTTTTATCTAACTGAATTTATAACGCTTAAAGAGAGAAGTCAAAAGATGATAGATGACAATCTGATTATCGCTGGATGTAAATTATCTTCAAGATTGTTTATAGGTACTGGCAAATTTGCATCTGGCAGTGTAATGAAAGAGACCCTGGAGGCTGTAAATCCTGGCTTTGTTACCGTAGCTTTAAGACGGGTCAATTTTAAGGATACGTCTGATCCTATATTATCTTACATAGACACCTCAAAATTCAGGGTAGTACCCAATACCTCAGGTGCAACTACCTCATCTGAGGCTATTAGAATCGCTCATCTATGTCGTGAAATAGGTGGTTTTAACTGGATAAAACTTGAGATACATCCTGATAATTACCATTTAATGCCTGACCCTGTTGAAACACTACAGGCTTCTATAGAACTTGTTAAAGATGGTTTTGTTGTACTTCCTTATATACATGCTGACCCTGTATTAGCAAAACGGCTTGAAGAAGCTGGCTGTGCTTGTGTTATGCCACTTGGCTCACCAATCGGAACTAATAAAGGTATACAGACTGAGGATTTTATAAAAATAATCATTGAGAGATCAAATGTACCTGTAATAATCGATGCCGGTATTGGTAGACCATCAGATGCTATGCGGTGTATGGAACTTGGCTCAAGCGGCGTTCTTGTTAACACAGCGATAGCAACATCACATGACCCTGTAGGATTGGCAAAAGCATTTAATCAAGCAGTCGATGCAGGCAGACTCGCTTATCTATCAGGGCTACCTAAAAAACACGATCTTGCTTCCCCAACTTCTCCATTAACGGATTTTTTAGAAATCCCTCATTCATAGATAGGGTTAGTTAAGAAGCAAGAAGCAATAGGCAAGATAACGGAAAGAAAGATAACGAAAGAGGCACAGAGGCACAAAGGCACAAAGGCACAGAAGATGAAAAAGATAGAAGTTAGGAGTTCGTAATAATAGATCCGAGCTCCGAACTCCGAGCTTTTTCAGAGAAGTAGAAGGTGAAGAACGCTATAACGGGCAAAGCCCCTATGTTGAAATATGAGCTTTTATAACGAATTAGAAACTATTAATATAAAAAGAGAACTAAATAAAATCAAAGACTTAAAAAAAGAAGACATACAAAGTATTCTTCAAGATGGTGTGCAATCTCTTACTGATTTTTTATATTTAATTTCAGAGAATGCAATATCTTATCTTGAAGCGATGGCACAAGCTTCACAAAAGATTACAATAAAACGTTTTGGTAAGACCATCTCGCTTTATGCCCCTTTATATCTATCAAATGAATGTGTATCTACCTGCGTTTATTGCGGTTATTCACAAACCAATAAAATACAAAGAAAAACGTTAAAGTTTGATGAGATAGAAAAAGAGTGTCGTTATTTAAAAAGCAAAGGGTTCGATGACGTTTTACTTGTTTGTGGTGAACATAAAAAAATAATCAATCTTGATTACTTAAAAAAGTCAGTTGAGATTGCACATAGATATTTTTCGATTGTCTCAATAGAGGTTGAACCTTTAGAAATAAATGAATATGAGGTACTCAAATCAATAGGTTGTGATGGTGTTGTATGCTATCAGGAGACATACAATCCTGAAATTTATAAGAACTATCATCTTGGTGGTAGAAAAAAAGATTATAAATTTCGTATAGAGACAGTTGAACGTGCAGCTTACGCAGGGGTACGGTTTATTGGTATAGGTTCATTACTCGGGTTGAACACCTGGCAGGAAGAAGCTATTTATTTATACTTCCATATCAAATATCTGATAAAACACTGGTTTAGAGCAATTGTTTCTGTAAGTGTACCTCGTATCTGTCCATCCTACGCTAATTTTGAACCACCATATCCTCTGAGTGATAAAGAATTAGTTCAATTAATAACAGTTCTACGTATTACTTTCCCTGATATAGGGATTAATTTATCTACTCGGGAATCGCCATTTCTAAGAGATAATCTAATGAAACTTGGTATAACGCGAATGAGTGCTGGTAGCAGAACCGAACCCGGTGGGTACATTAATCCTGATAAAAAAGGCGAGCAATTTGAAGTAGAAGATAAACGGTGTATAGAAGAAGTAGTAGCAGCTATAAAATCAATGGGTTATGACCCTGTGTTGAAATACTGGGACAAAATTTTATAATCAGCCTGCCACATCTTAACAGTTGTTATAAACTGTTACTCTATCATCTTTTTTACTTTGTCTATTACTGCAACGTATAAAGGGTACGCAGTGTCTATGAATTCCCTGATTCTGCCGAACCTGATGTCGAGATACTCGTGCACAAGTATGTTTCTTAGTTTCGCATATCCTGCCAATCGCCTGGTTTCATCTTCGCTTAATTTTATAAACATACCGAATTCCAGCAGACAATTATAGTAAGTTTCCGGCATCTCCTGATTGCTTGACGACATAATTATCTTCGCGGTGTCCATCAATGCCATTGTCAGAGTTTCTGTCCATCTCTCGACGTTTCTTCTGAAAAATTTATCATTCTTAAATTTTTTAAAATCCATCTCTTTATATAAAGGAAATTCCTTTATTTCTGTATCCATAAAATGCAGAATTTCCATTAATCTTGTTTTGTCAGTATCAGATAAAGACCGGGACCTCTGGTAAATCTCCCAATAATCCTTTACAAATCCCCTGAATTCTTCTGCTTCAGCACTTACTGCCAAATAAAATTTTAAATATGTATCCCTGTCTTTTATAGATAATGGAAGCCCCTTTTTTAATATATTAAATGATAATGTTGAGCGCGCACGGTTAAGTACAACCAAATCTGTGTTTATTCCCGATATCTTTTCCACACTTGCCCATATTTCATCTTCATTCTGGTATTGTTTTGCAGTCTCTATTTCAACCATACGTGATGATTCAGGTTTGAAATAAACCGCAATGTCCATATCTGACTCAGAATGCACCTGGTTTGTAGCATATGACCCAAAAATAAAAGCCATTATAACATCTTCTCTTCCGTAAAAGTATTCTTTTAATTTTTCAATTAATTTATTATCCAATCTGCTCAACTATCCGTATTCCTCCCTCAATTTTAATAATATTCATTGTCTTTTTTCTATACTTTGGGAGAAAATAAGTCAAGGAGTTTGTAGTTATGTGGTTTTAAACTTGCAAATGTTTTGAAAATATTATATGTTTTAAATATGCGAAAAATGTTTCTTATCTTATTTATTTTTACTTCGAGTTTATTAGCTGGACTTGATGATGAATTAAGCTGGCTTAAAATCGGGATGAAGGGCTATGGTCTTACTGTGTTTGAAGGTGTTACACCTGAAAAATTTAACGTTGAGATAATAGGATTCATTGAGAACGCTTTCCCAAAACAGGATTTGATACTTATAAAATGTTCTGGAAAAAATCTTGAGTATTCAGGTATCGTAGCAGGTATGAGCGGGAGCCCGATTTATATAAATGGCAGACTCATCGGTGCAGTTGGTTATGGCTGGGGTTTTGCCAAGGAACCGATCTGTGCTGTGACACCGATTACAAATATTTTAAGAGAAATAAATAGAAGCAGCAGCACACCTATAACAAATATCTCATCTTCTGATACTCTTTCTTCAGTAGATTTGAAACCAATTGAAACACCTTTAATGGTTTCAGGTATCAGTAATAAAACATTGGGGTTCACAAAAGAATTATTTAAAGAATATGGTTTCGAGCCCATCCTTGGAGGCGGACAGATTAATGATATGCCGGCTGACAGGAATCTCTACCCTGGTAGCGCACTTGCTGTGAGGTTGATTAAGGGCGATATATGTTTTGATGCTATAGGAACCGTAACATACGTGGACGGCGATACAATTGCTGCGTTTGGTCACCCTTTCTTAGAGATTGGTAAAACAAACATTCCCTACTCTCTCGCTAAAATAGATTATATATTTTCTTCTTTAAGCAGATCATTTAAATTCGGCTCTGCATATAAAGAAGATGCTGGAGCTATCATAGGAGACCGGCTCGCTTGTATAACAGGGGTATCAAATGTTAAATCTCCTGTGATCCCTGTTAAAATAAATGTCTCTAATCTCGAATCAGGTTTTTGTGATACTTTTAATACAGAGGTCATTAAACATAAAAATCTCTCTCCAAAACTTATATTAATCTCAATACTTGAAGCTATAAGTTCCTCTTTAAATGAAAGGAGTTCTAATACTATAAAAGTTCTTTTAAAAGTACAACTTGATAATGGTAAGACAATAAAACTTGACGATAAATTTTTCAGTCAGGACAGCGGGTTCAGTCTTGATGTACTTATGTTTTTCTTGCAATCTGTCTCGAGTCCATACAGTGATATTGAAATAACATCTGTTAATTGTGATATAGGACAGCTACCAGGTCGGGATACAGCGAGACTCGTCGAGGTTATCCCTACTGAGAGATGCGTTTTCCCTGGAGATACTGTTAATTTTATTCTGAAATTATTACCTTATAATCAATCCGATGTTATCTTACATCCGATTTCTTTTAAATTACCCGATAATCTGCCAGACAATAGGTCATTAGTTATAGCATTAAAATCAGGCGGTGAAGCAGAACCAAATAGACCTCTCCCATTTAATACTGAACAATATATAGACTATTTTAATGATATGCCAAAAATGGATCAGATTGTTGTGGAGCTTACTATACCTTCTGAGCAGATAGAATATCAGGGTAAAATTTTCAAAAATCTTCCTCCAACGTATAAAAAAATATTAAAACAGACAAATTCAACTTTCAATAAGGTAAAATTTGAAACAATCCAATACAGAATTGATCTCCCCTGGATACTTCAGGGAAGTCTAATAACCACTATCCAGATATTGAGTGAGGTAAAGCGATGAAAAAAAGTTTAATGATTATATCTTTATTTTTTATTGTATCTTCTTTAAATGCTTTGAATACTCGCTCTTTTAAAGACGATGATTATAATGATTTTCTACAGGGTAAACTTGAAAACATTGCTATATATAGCGACGGCAAGATAGCACCCACGATTATTTTTGATTTTATTTCTTTAAAATCACTTGTTTTGTGGTCTGTGTTAACAAAACATGATATCACCTATGTTGGCTCTGGAAACGATGGAAAAATCTATGTAATAAAAGATAATCAAATAATAAAAGAATTCGACACCAGCGACCTCATTATAACAGCAATATTCGAGTGTAATGGCAATATCTATGCCACAGGTATCCCTGACGGTTGCATCTTTCTTTTGACACCAGATGGGCTATCTCAAATATGCAAATTCGATAATATCTCTATATGGTCATACACGATATTTAAAAATAAAGTTTATTTAGGAACCGGTCCGGCTGGAAAACTATTTGAATTTGATGGTAAAACAATAAGAGAAGTTATATCTCTTAAGGGTGAAAATATATTATCGCTCTGCTGTGATGAAAAATATCTTTATATCGGTATGTCGGATAATGGTTGTGTATATAAATACGACCCTGTAAATAATAGTGTTTCTACGTTGTATCAATTAGAAGAGAAAGAGATAAAATCATTACTTATATCCGACACGACATTATATATAGTCGCAAATGGTGTATCAACAAAACAGGATATTTCTAAAAAAGAGGAAGGAGCCGAGCAAGAATCTGCATTACTTGAGCTCTTCAAGGCATTACAGTCCCAGACTATGGATAAAAGTTTACAGACATTACAATCTTTTTCTGAAACTGTCCCATTCGAGCAGCCCCCGCCAACCAAAAAACCGTTAGAAATAAAACCACCAGCAGTTGTATCAGGCAGCTCGATATATACATTAAACCTTAATTCATTAAGTATAGAAAAAACACTTTTCATACCCAATGAGTCTATTCTTACTATTAGCAGAGGCAAGGATTCTTCGTTATATATCGGCACTGAACCTGAGGGTAAAGTCTATCAAATATATCCAAAAGAAAGAAGGTTTGCTCTTTTAAAGGATTTCAATGTTCAAAGTATAATGAATGTTATTTCTGACAATGAAAACAATATCAGAATACTGACAACTGGTAACCCGGCTTTTATATATTTTGTAAGAGATATTAATTTTGAGAAAGATAAGATACGATATGAATCAAAGATATTTGATCTTGGTAGTATTTCGGAATTAGGCAGAGTTGAGGTTTTACCTGAAAATATTACAAAGGTTTTTGTTCGTTGTGGAAATATTAAAGAGCTTGATCCCACGTGGTCACAATGGTTAGAATCACAACCACCTGAATATAAAATCAAGTTGCCAAATAGCAGATTTTTTCAATATGCTCTTGAATGGAAAAAAAACGAAGAGATAGATAATATAAAATTTTATGTCCTTGGTCAGAACCATAAACCAAGTATCCGCGAGCTAAAAGTCGAAGGAAATGAGTCTAAAGCCTTTACTATTGACGACGTTAGAAAATCTTATTTTGTTAAAATTTCATGGGTAGTTGAAGATATTGATAATGATAATCTTCTATATTCTTTATTTTTAAAAGAAGTAGATTCAGAGATAGGCTACCCTGTTAAAAACGCCCAGGAACTCACCCAGAACTACTATACTTTAGCAACGATTTCTTTCCCTGACGGATGGTACAAAGTTAAACTTATAGCATCTGATCTCCCGAGCACGCCACCGGACAGATCATTGACCAGTGAAAAAGAGAGCAAGGAGTTTCTTATCGATAACACAAACCCACAAGTAGAAAATCTATTATTTGGTCTTCTCGAAAATAAGGTTGAGGCTGTAATTGCTGGCATAGCTAAAGATAATTTATCAAACATCGTTAAAATCGAGTATTCGATTGATGGCGATAACTGGAGGATGGTTTATCCGGTTGATAAAGTTCTTGATTCGAAGATTGAAGATTTTATGTTTAACATCTGTTTGAAGGATTTAATACCAGGTATGCATTCTTTAACTGTGCGAGTTATGGATTCAGCTGGCAATCTCGGTATCGGCAAATTAATATTTAAAAACTGAGCAGTCCTGCAAGTTTTTCGCCACACCGCTTATCCTGAATATCTCGCCGATTCCTGGAAGGATAAAATTGATATACGAACCTGTAATTATGAGGTCAAAAATGTCATAAAATTTCAGTTTAACAATATTACTGAAAAGAAATATTATTTTATTAGTATAAAAAAATAAGTAATAATATACATTCTGTTTTCCTTGCCAGAAAGATAAAAAAAGAAAACTAAAATTCTTTTTTTATTTTATGAATTTTATTACTCATTTTTTTCCAATAAACAATGAACCATATTTTTATGATAAGGCATACGAGTATCCTGCTGTACAAAATGATATTTAAAATTTAATTCATTAAACATACTTATCCACTCATCTCGAGGATAAAAATAGTATTGATACACAATATTTAAATAGAAGAATAATAATATTTTTCTAATTATTGGTATATCAGAACTAATAAGATGGTCATTAAAATATCCTTTTTGAGTAACAATTTCACCGATAAATATTTTTTTACCGGATTTCAGGATCCGATAAAATTCTTTTAATACTTTTAGAATATTTTCTTTAGGCCCTATATATTGTAATACACTATAGCAGATTATCTTGTCAAAAATCGAAGATTTGAATGGTAGATGTTTTATATCACATATTATAAAAGAACCATTATAATTTTTATTAAATTTTAGTACATAATCTATCCCAACAACCTTATAACTTAATTTAGCAAGAGAATTGCATAAAAAACCGCCACCACATCCTGCATCAAGTATTAAATCATCTTTTTCAATTTTACCAAATTCTTTTAAAACCTCGTCAATAATAATGTTGGGTATATTTAATTCACGAAAGCCGTGTTTAGAGGTGTTTGAGGTTAATTTCCAGATCAGTTTTATAATATAATTTTTAATTTTATACATTGGAAGATTTTTGTTTAGAATATAAAATAATTTTTTTACACATTTTAACAATATGTTCAGCTTGTTTAAACGATAATCTATAATAAAAAGGTAATGTTATTGAATGCTTTGAAATATATAAAGCAACTGGGTATTCTCTATCCCCTTTATAATTAGAATATTCTTTTAAATAAGGTATCGAGTAATCATAAGCCTGGATTGTTTCTATGCCAGACTTATGAAGTTCCTTCCTCAAAAAGTCCCTTTTTATATTTTTAGTTATTAAAGTATAATGAGATAGGGAAGATCCATCTATTTTTTGAGGGAGCTGTATCTCATCCATAATTGAAAAATTATTATTGAAATAATCGAAAAGTTCTTCTCTCTTTTTATATTCAAAATCCAACTTTTTAATTTGAGACAATAATAAAAGCATCTGTAGATTGGAGATATTTTTTATTCTAAAAGTATCAATATCAATTTTTAACGATGTATCAAGAGCGATTTTTGTTGATAAATATTCTGATTTTCTTAATAAATAAATAAGTTTATAAAAAAAATCATTAAAAAACAAAAGAATAGTAAAATATTTCAAAATAATTCTAACTTTACCATAAAGCGCCTGTGACAGAATGTTGTTATATATATATTGATTCAACTTATCATAAATCTGCTTGTTGTTTGTCGCAATCATACCGCCTTCGATTGAAGAGATAATCTTACCAATGTTAAAACTATATACTACGCAACTGTATGGATATCTTAGTGAAAGAAGGTTTCTATTTCCAAATGCCATGGCAGCATCTTCTATTAGTAAAATATTATTTTTTTGTAAAACAGCGGTATCCAGATCATCAGTTAAGGGATTACCATACATAAGTGCAGGTATAATTACACCTGTATTTTGATTAATGTTCGTTTTAATCTGTGACAAATCAATATTAAAGTCTTTCTCAAGAATGTCAATAAATACTGGTCTATTCTGAGATAGAAGTACTGCTTGGGGTACAACTTTGCATATATATGACGGAAGAATTATCTCTTTCTCCTTTATATTAAGAGCATTTAGTAGTGTGTAAATAGCGCTTCGAGCAAATGGGAATAAAATAATATATTTAAAACCAGTAATTTTTTCCAAAGAAGCAATACATTGTTCCTCAATCACTTCTCTATTCTTTATTAATCGCGGATAAATTTCTAATAAATCCTTAAATTCAAAATTTGGACGATTTCTTGGTATTATCATTATCTTATATTCTGCAAATAAAATATATAGTATAAAAAAAAGAGATTCAAGAAATAAATAGTGCTATTTTAGCCCGGACAGGCTTATAACAGGTCTCTCTGAAAAACCCTTTCTCTAATGCCTGAATTGTCAAGACTCACATTACAGGTCTCTTTTAAAACCTCATTTTTTAAAGACAGGTCTAAAGTCTAAAGAACGGGTCTTGTAACCCTCTTTACATTATATTGATTATATTGAAATTACAAAAAATAAAAAATATAGTGAGCATCTTTAGATGCGATAAACAGGGTTTAAAAAAGACCTCACACACTATCATAACTTGTGGCATGTTGAACAGGTATTTAGAATCGCCAAAAGTGATTTGGCTATGCGACCAATCTATCATTTTAAGAGACAAACCATCGAGGCACATATATTGATTTGTTTTATGGCACTTGCTGTATGTAAATATATTGAACTACAGACAGGCAGATCAATAAAGAAAATAGTCAAGCTGTTGAAAAAAGTTACTGACGTAAGGCTTTTAAATACTATTACTAATGAAGAAGTTATAATACGGACCGAATTATCTGATGAAATATTAACTTTATTGAAAAATTAGCCGTGTCGCACTAATCTGGACAAGTCAGGACATAATTATCCAGATAAATTTGAAAACACTTTTTATAAAATTATAGACAGAATAATAACATTACCATTAAGAATAATATTGCCTTTTCTTAAAAAATCTCATAATTTTTATGTAATTAGCCAAAAGAATTAATAAGGCCGAAGGGCTGAAGAATCTCAAGAGAGATGGTGGATCTTTAAAACGAAACTCCAAAGCCAGAAGTGAACAAATCTAATTCAGGTGTATTTCGACCATCAATAGTCCAGGTATAATCAACAAAAAAATCCCATTTATTACCCGGTATAAAATCAATAGTAATTCCTCCTCTGTCAAAATCCTCTTCAAGTTCTTCGTATCTGAAATTTGCATCACTGACACCTTTTCCGCCAAACGAATCAACCTTTGTGTAATGTAATTTTAATAAGAAGTTCTCACTTGGCCGTATACCACCATCTATGTTTATCTCAACCTCATCCCGTGGTTCCTGAGAGCGGAACCTGTATATAAAATCTATATCATAAAAGTACTGCTGATATACTCCACCAAAACTAACGCCAACAGGAACATCAATACTCCCATCACCAGGCGAATTTATCTTATTCTCCTCATAACTTCCTGGTATTTTAATACCACAAAGAAGACTTACAGCATATAAATCTCTTTTTACAAGGGTGTATTTTAAATCAATCTCTGAATCACCTATACCACTGTTTACGTCTGTATTGCCGGGAAATTCACGCTCCCATCGAGAATACGGGATTTCTAATCTAATTCCAAGATGGTCTCTAATCCCAACACTATAATTAGCTGCTACCTTTAAAATATTTAAATCACCGGCTAATCTGATATCATCTGAATTATCGTCAAAATATTTATCAACAGTAGCTATACTAAAATAAAATAAAGCATAGGATTGTCCCTTAGGTAAAACCCATGGGTCAGCCAAAATAGTAATTGGAAGAACAAAAATACTACTTAAAAATATAACAAACCGTTTCATAATTGATTTTTATTATATAACGAATATATTGTCAACAAAATTATAAAAGATTAAAAATGATTTACTGAATAAGGGATCTATATAGTTCTATATATTTTTTAGCTGATACCTCCCACGAAAAATTTTCTCTCATAGCATTCTGCTGCAATTTTAACCAGAATTTTTTATCGTTTCTATATAACTCAACGGCTTCTTTAATTGTTTTAAATAAAGCCTCTTTAGAATATTCTGTAAAGACAAATCCTGTACCTTCTCCTGTCTTGATATCAACTGGTTTTACAGTATCAGCTAATCCACCCGTGGCCCTCACTACAGGTATAGTGCCATATCTCATACTATACAATTGGTTCAAGCCACAGGGTTCATATCGTGACGGCATAAGATATATATCTGCTCCTGCCTCTATTTTATGCGCAAGCTCATCATTAAAAATAAAATTTATACTACAGTAATCAGGGTGTTTACTTTTCACCCTTGTAAATAGATCATAATATTTTTGTTCCCCGGTCCCTAATAAAACAAACTCTACTCCCAGATTCATTATCTCATCAATTACTTCAGAAAGTATATCAAATCCTTTATGTTCAGCGAGACGTGAGATCATTCCTATAAGTGGTATATCCTCATTAAGACTTAAATCAGCTACGATTTGTAAATCTTTTTTACAGGCTTTTTTACCTTGTGTTACTGATTTTATAGTATAATTTTTAGCTATGTATCCATCTTTTGGGGGATCCCATATATTATAATCCGCGCCATTAATAATGCCTGTCAAATCGTTTGCCCGATATTTGATTGTATTATGAAGTCCGTATCCTAACTCAGGAGTCTTTATCTCTTCAATATATTTTTGACTCACTGTAGTTATTTTATCAGCAAAAACTATCCCTGCTTTCAGGTAATTCAATTTACCATAAAATTCAAGTTTATCGTAAGTAAAAAGTGCCTGGTCAAGTCCTGTTAAATGCATATCAAGATACCAGAATAACCCCTGATATGCGATATTATGTATTGTAAAGACAGATTTTATATTATTAAAGAAGTGATCGGTTTTATATAGTGTTTTTAAATAGACAGGTATCAATCCTGTCTGCCAGTCATTACAATGAATGATATCTGGTTTAAAATCAATAGCTTTTAGTGCTTCTAAAACAGCTCGTGAGAAATAAGTAAACCGTTCGCAATTATCAGGATAATCTCCTTCTTTGGTCTGATATAATTCTTCTCTATCATAATATTTATCTTTTTTTATAAGATAATATTTGGTATGATTAATTGTTGATGATAAGATATCCATATTTTCTGTACGGTCTGATATTTTTACAGGTATATTACAAGCAACGTACTCTAATTTTATTCTTTTTTCATCAATATTTTTATATTTAGGCAATATAACTCGAACATCTAATCCCTGTTTTATTAATTGAGCGGGCAGGGCTAATGAAACGTCTGCAAGCCCACCGGTTTTAGCAAAAGGTACTGACTCACTTGTAACAAATAAAATCTTCAATTTTTTTCTTTTAGTTTGAGATTTTTTGATATCTGATTTTGGTTTAAACTTTTTTACTTTCATCATTTATACTCCTCTGAAAAACATTGTAACTCTAATAATATCAAATAGAAGCAAGATAACGGAAGAAGTGAGAAGTATCAGGACGGGCTACAGGCTACAGGCTACGGACTACAGCCGGCTGGAGCCAAAAGCCCGGAGCCTGAAGCCAACATCCTTTAAAAAATTCAAAATACAAAATGCAGAAATCGGGGGTCAGCAACCAGAATTTAGAACGCAAAAACGCAATAACCCAAGAACCCAAGAACCCAATAGTGTAGAGCACAAAAGCGCTCATGACGACTCCTCTCACTCACCCCCTTCTTCTTTTGACAATATAGCTGAGTTCATATTTCTATATGTCTTATTTCTTCCTTTAATCACATCATCGATACTTTGCTGGATCTCTCCCAGGCATAGTATCAAATGTTCCATCTTGCCACCTTTTTTTGCATACCAATGTAACTTCTGCAAATCCCATAAAATTTCAGTTAAATCCTCTTCACCTATAACTATACCTTCCATAAATAATTCCTCACTTGCGGCTTTTAATAATTCATTTTCATTTCATCAAGCACAGCTTTCTTTTTATCAATTTCCTCTTTCTTTTCTGTAAAATCTTTTTCTATATCATCTTTAATTTTATTGTAATATCTTATCAATTTAGCTATTCTCTGTCTATCTTTTGCTAAAATATAATTAAAATCAACATCTATTACGATAACAAAAGTATAGAAAGTCAGAATAACAAACCCGCAAGCGATAACATATCGTCTTATAGAATCAAATCTACTTTGACTTATCTTTTTCTTCGTAATCCATTTTCATTTCTTGAAGTATTGTCTTTTTCTTATCAACCTGTTCTCTTTCTTTTGTTAAATCTTCTTTTATCTCTTTACCTGTGTCTCTCCAGAAATATAAAAATTTTCTGATTTTAACAAGATCTCCGCGTAGTATATAATCACCATAATATTTGTCGATTATATAGATCGCGGCTCCTGCAACCAGAATAAAAAGAAACAGCAAAATCAATTTTCTTGGTTTAAAAGCCATTGCGCATTCACCCCCCCTTGAGATTCTTATACTATGCCATAATCCACCTGTCTTCAATAAAATTTCTACTGGGCGGTGTTCTTCCGCCACTACGGCGGTTTTTCGTTTCTTGCTTCTTGCCTCTTGTCGCTTCGCTCCATTGTAAATTGTAAAGTGCAAATTGCAAATTTCAAATCTATTTGCCCTCCTTCACTCCGTTGTTTTTTCGTTAATTTTGCAATTTACAATTTCCAATCTTCAATTTTCAATTGTGCCTTTGTGCCTTTGTGCCTACTCTGAAAAGTAAGAAGTGAGAAGTGAGAAGTATCAGTAAGAATGCGGAATGCAGAAACAAGAAAAACCAGAACCGTCCAGTTTTTTTTCGTTTTTCTCCGGTTTTTCCCGATTTTTTGTGTTTTTTGACTCACGACTCT
>JBFMHD010000339.1:0-1648 GCA_040752395.1 Candidatus Hydrogenedentota bacterium | reverse complement strand
CTTCCCTTATTGTTAAATTACTTTTTACCTCTATCACTAAAACTATATCTTCTCCATCCCTGTTTTTACCTATCGCAAGAATATCTATCTCTAAATTCCTACCATTTACATTTGAACTCGCTCGCTGTAATGTCTTATTTATTTTATAACCCAATCTTTTAAATAGCACCCAGATAGCTGGTTCAACAAGCCCTTCTACGAATTTACCCCAGCCATCTGTTAAATCACCTACCATCTTGTTAACTTTCTCTATCTCTGCATCTGTCTTCTTAGTAAGTCTATCTATCTCATCATCTGTTCTCTTTGACCGTTCATCTGCCTCCTTGGCAAGTTTATCTATCTCTGCATCTGTTCTCTTTAACTGCTCATCTGTCTTCTTCTGGCTTTCTTTTAGTTCTTCAATCCCTTTTAATATTTTGTCTATATTATATCTTTTATTCATAATTTGAGTGCCCCATCCTTTGTTATTTTTCATTTCACTTGAGAATCTTCAGAACCTCGGGCTTCAGGATGATCAGTCGCGATAAAAACTTGCCGGACCGCTTGTCTTACATATTATCTCCTTTAATCAGCAAAGTCAAGATGTTTATGATGGATCAGATAATTGCAGACATAATCTTTAACTGCATCCTCAAAAGACATAATGTTTTCTTTATATCCTGCTCTTCTTATCTTTGATATATCCGCTTCTGTAAAATATTGGTACCTGTCTTTTAAATCTTCTGGCATATCAATAAACTCTATCTCGGTCTTTTTCCCAAGAGCTCCAAATACAGCATTTGCTAAATCTATCCATGCTCGTGCTTTACCCTCACCAATATTATATATACCATTTTTATCAATTTTATCCATAAAAAATAAAGTCATATCAACCGCATCTTTTATATATAGAAAATCTCGTTTCTGATAACCATCTCTGTACTCTTTCCTGTATGACTTAAACAACTTTATTTTACCTGTTTCTTTAATTTCATAGAATGCTTTTAATATTTTACTCCTCATCTCGGCTTTATGATATTCATTTGGTCCGAATACATTAAAATATTTAAGCCCTACTATGTTTTTTAAAATTCCCTGTTTTTTAGCCCATAAATCAAAAAGTTGTTTTGAATATCCATACATATTTAGTGGTCGCAAAGTTTCTAACCTGTCTTCATCATCTTCATAACCTGCCCCACCATCGCCATAGGTTGCAGCGCTGGAAGCATAAATAAATCTTATATTTTTCTTTATACAAAACATTGCAAGCTCTTTTGAATATTCATAATTATTAAAAATAAAAAATCTTGCATCTCTACATAGCGTATCAGAGCAGGCTCCAAGATGAAATATAATTTCAATCGCGAAATCTAATTTACCCTCAATTATCTTCTCTATAAACGCATCTTTCTCAATATAATCTGAAAATTTCAGCCCTCTTATATTTTTCCATTTATCATCATCCCCTAAACTATCTACAATAAGTATATTATCAATGCCTCTTTTATTCAATCCCCAGCAAACTGCACTTCCAATAAACCCGGCACCACCAGTAACGATTATCAAGTCCTTAATTCCTCCTCTGAAAAACGTTGTAACTCTAATGATATCAAGTAGAAGCAAGAAGCAAGATAAACAAACATCTGGTTTTTCATCCTTTGTGTAGAGC
>JBFMHD010000338.1:0-1669 GCA_040752395.1 Candidatus Hydrogenedentota bacterium | reverse complement strand
ATGTTAAAATACTACCTGGTTTTGGCATAAAACCAATTTTAGGTATTAATTCAAAATAATATTGAGGTAATCCATTAGTAAGATAATTAAATTTATAATCTAACTCTTTGCGAGGTAATTCAATCTTATTACTATCTTCTATTCTTACTGTCTTTCCATCTGCAATATCATATTGTTCCTGTCCCACTATAGTAGTAATTGTTTCTGTTGCAATTTCTGTTATTATTCCCTTCCGAAATAGCCATATAAATATAGATTTAATAGCCTTATTTATCAATAATACATAAAACTGAGGTGGATATTTAGTCTTTAATTCATCTCCTATTTCCATTACTATCTGATTGTATATTGTTTCAAGTGCTGTTTTTTCCATTTATGACTGCTATTCCTTCATCAAATAAAGATTTATAATAACTTGCACGAGTCTCTTGTTTATCCTTCTGCAATGCTTTTGCACAAATATAATTAGGAATTAGATATTGCCAATCTTTGGGTATTTCGGATTCTGTATTTAATTCAAATTTAGGTTTTCTAATATAAATTACTTGTGCATCAACAGTATCAAGAGGTTCTATAATAATCTTATCTTCCTTTAAAAGCACGGTTGGAAATTCTGTTGTTGCATTGAATAAACTATTTTTACTCTGTTCTATCATTTTGGGAAAACACGGTTTATTTACCCGTGTAGCTAATATTAGTTTAACAAAATCTGCATCTCTTACATATTCACCAGAAGTTGTAATAGTAGTAGAAGTAGTATATAAAAAGTATAATTTTTCGTTTATAACTTTAAGCATTAAATCATCTTGGGCATCTTGATACCATTGCTCAAGCATTTCAGCAGTCCAAGTAGGGTCTGTAATTCCTTCTATTTCTGCCTCTATTAAAGTTTTAGCTCTATCAATTATCTGTTGGGGTGTCACTAACTTTTTTACCTTTTTTATTTTTTAGTTGTATTTTGTTCCTTTACAATATCTGATACAACTTCTTTATCTTCTTTTTTTATTTCTATTGTTTCAAATAAATTTACCATTCTATTATCTACAATAGTGTAGAGCTTATTTCTGGGACAATCTTTTGTTGTAACACCCAAAAGAATGTCTTTTTCCCAATCTGTTGGTTTCTCCCAATTACCTATAAGCCCCTTTACAATGTGAGAATCTATATTATCCACTTCAATATTTAAAGGGAAATTATAAGTCTCTCCATTAAACATAACTGAAAGTGATTGGGGTATTCCTTTCTTTTTAGCATTGTCAAAATAAATTAGTTGCATTTTTAACCTCCTATTTTTTATAGTTTATAATTTACTAACTTTTAGCCACAGAGGACATAAAGATATTTAAACTTTATGCCTCTGTAGCTAATATTTTTTTTACAAACTCTTTACATCAACCTTTATCGTAGTATCTGTATTCGCTGCTACAGGCTGTAATGCAATTGCAACAGGATTATTAGTAACTAATCCTAATTTCCCAGAATTAGCAGAAGTTCCTAACTTATCTCCTATTGTTACTGCTGTTGCTCCAGTTTGAACTTTTGCAGAAACTATTCCACTTCTTGCTATTCTTTTTTCTTTTCCTCCGGCGAGAATATCTTCTATAGCAATTCCTCTAACTAAACTCATATCAGCAGTAGTAGTAAGTTTTACAGCTCTTTTTGTCAATGT
>JBFMHD010000337.1:0-1681 GCA_040752395.1 Candidatus Hydrogenedentota bacterium | reverse complement strand
GTTTCTCAATCCATCTAAGTAACTCATCGTCTCCAAGACCCCTGGCAACATAGACTGATTTTGAATGTTCAGTTATAGCCATATATTTATAACCCAGACCGATACAGCTCTGTATCATTTCATCAAGAGTATTAATCCCGTCAGAGGCATTGGTATGCATCTGCAAGTCCGCTTGTATATCAGACTGAGTGATTAGCTGAGGTAGTTGATTAGCAAGCGCTAATTTTATTTCGCCTGTATTTTCTCGTAATTCAGGTTCAATATACTGCATCCCGAGTTTTTGATAGAAAATCTTTTCATCAGCTCCTGCAACTTTTTTTTCTTTTTTACCTTTGATATAAAATAGACCATATTCATTTGTTTTATAACCACGGTCTTTTGCCAGCGAACGAAGCGCCACATTATGTTCTTTTGAACCTGTGAAATACTGAAGGCTTGCACCAAAACAATCTACTCTTACAAAACGTAAATCCACCTGTAGCTGGTTTTTTAATTTTACGCTTGATTTGGTATCGCCTTTCTGAAGAATTTCCAGAACATTATCCATCTGCGTGAAGACATCCATCACTCTTTTAGATATCTTTGTATCACCGCTAACAAGTATATCAAGGTCTTTAACGGTTTCTTTCCATCGCCGCAAAGACCCAGCATACACAACCTCCTTTACCCCTTTAATCTTCTGTAGCGTATCTATTATTTTACAGGCAACAGGTAATACCTCATCAAGCGTGAATCTTCCTTTTGATTTGAGCAGGTTCTGGATACCTGTTAATATATTATTCTGGATCGTTAACCCGAATCCATGGAGTTTCTGGATCGAACCGTTTTCTGCTGATCTCTTAAGATCATCAATTGTTTTGAGCCCTAATTCTTTATAAAGAACAGCCACTCTTTTAGGACCGAGCCCCTCGATTTTTAACATCTCAAGTAAACCATCGGGTATTTTTTTCTTTGCATCCCTGTGGGCATTAAAATCACCGCTATCTATGATCTCGATTATTTTTCCAGCAATGGCTTCGCCGATCCCGTCAATCTCCATAAATTTTTCTTTATTATATATTGTGGCGAATGGTGTGGGATGGTTACTTATTACATTAGCAGCGTTACGATAAGCTCTTACCTTGAACTGGTTTTCTCCGAGTATCTCAAGAATATTAGCCATTTCAAAAAACAGATGAGCTATCGCTGTATTGTCGATCATAATAAATGAGGTCTCTTTTAAACCCTGCTTATCGCATCTAAAAATGCTCACTACATTTTTTATTTTTTGTAATTTTTATTATGATATATTTACAAAAGAGTCAATGAATAGTATTGACGAGGTTATGATAACGTGATATAAAAAGGCTATGAAACGAGAATTTATATCGATTTATTTTCCGCATCTTGATGAAAAAGGCTCCAGAATGACAAAGAATGTTTGTATCGCATTCAGTAATAAAGAAAAAGCGATTTATCAAAAAATAAAGAATTTGAGTTCTACAGAGATAAAAAATATCATTAAATTATTCTCATATAATCATCTTTTAGCGGTCGCAAAAAAAGAAGAAAGAAAACCTACTGAACTTATTAAATTGAGATTAAAGGAAAACTTAATGAAAAATGATTTCAAGATAAAACGTTGCGTTGAGATAGATAAAAAAAAATTTCAGAAATGGATCAAGGCTTTAGAAAAAGATGA
>JBFMHD010000336.1:0-1693 GCA_040752395.1 Candidatus Hydrogenedentota bacterium | reverse complement strand
CGCAACTTTGAATCTTGAGAAACAGGCTGCGCAGGGAACAACGACAGTATTGTAGTTCATTTTTTCAACAATGGATAGATTGACAGCAGGTACGGCGATTGAAAGGAGATGGGACACACCATGAGCCGCGACTGGTGCACAGCATGTCCAGCCTCTAACTTCTTCAAACTCGATATCGAAATATTTGGATATGGCAATGAATGATTCGAGATAATCATGTCCGCTTGCATGCATTGAACATCCGGGATAAAAAGCGTATCTCATTTTTATCTTTTTTAAAACTCCTCATATTTTTTAACTTTTCTAAAAACACTGTTTATTTTAAATATATTTCTGAAATTAGGGAATATTTTAAGTTTGCCTTTTTTCAGCATCTCCATAGCGAGCGGCATATCTTTCAAAATTGTGCCTGAGCAAAGCCTCATAAATCCTGCAACAGGTCCTTCAAAAATACTACCAACAAATCTAATCGAAAGAAGAGAAAGATTATAAAAGAGCGGGACCGATGGTATCTTTGCTTTGATTTTTTCGCGTCGGCTGATTATTCTTAAACCATCCATAACCCTGGCTATATCTATACCTTGCGGGCATCTTGTGGTACAGGTTTCGCAAGAAGCACATAACCAGATAGTATTTGCATCAAAAATTTTATCTTTAAGATTGAGCTGACAGCTATGCATTATCTGCGTCGGAACAAGATCCATCTCCACGGAAACAGGACATCCGCTTGAACACTTTTCACACTGATAACACAAATAAACATTTTCGCCGGTTATTTCTTTTATCTGTTTAGCTAAATTACTCAATATCTTTTACTCCAGATTAATAAAAGTATTATATTTTTAATCGAAAAAAAATTTTAGTCAAGTTTTTACTTAAAAAAAGTTTTTATGTGGTATTTTTCCACATCTCATCTAAAAAAATATCAAAATGCGGAAACAAGAAAAACCAGAATGGACTCAAGTCCTGTTATTTATACAGCAATCAATAAGTTACTTTTTTATACGAGACGTGATTAATTGAACTACCTGATAAGCATTTTCAGGCTCGTTCTCTTTACAATCCACTCTAACCCTCTCGTTAACTTCAATCTCAGAGGCTTTAACAAGCCCGGAACCCTTATTCGCATCAATGAATTTTGTAGCTTTAGTAATTTTGAATGAATGATTTTGATTTTTATCATCAACAATAACTATGCTATTTTCATCAATGGATATAACAAATCCCTTTATACCTTTTTTAGCAGTCGATACTGCTGGTTGAACTGGTACTTCTTTTGTCTCAACTTTCTTTTCTAAAGCAGGTTTTACTTCTTCTTTTCTCTTTTCTTCGAGTGGTTTTTCTTCTTTAATATCTTTTGATGGTGCTTCAAATTCCCAGATCTTTTTTTCGTCTAATTTCTCAGTATCTTCTTCTTCACTGACTTCTTTTTCTTCAACTGGTTTTGCTTCTTCGGTTTTTGGGGCTTCTTTTGGTTCTTCTACAGCAGGTTCTGATTTTTCTACATCTTTTGATTGTTCTGATGGAGCTTTAAACTTCCATATCTCCTTTTCATGAAGCTTTTCTTCTGCTAAAAGACCATAGTTAAAATAGCATAAGCCGAACACAAATGCTGTTAATAAAATAATCAAACTTCTCATATAAAAACCTCCTGTAAAACCATTATTTTATAATACATTATATTTTTTACACT
>JBFMHD010000335.1:0-1742 GCA_040752395.1 Candidatus Hydrogenedentota bacterium | reverse complement strand
GTATTATTATAAAATTATTGGCATTAATTTTTAAAAACTGCATTGCTGTGTTGGGCGGCGCCTGCCTCTACCTGTCGCCTGCCCCTGCCTGACCGGCAGAAGTTATGTTTAAAAAGTAAAAAACAGATATTTTACGGAAAAGAAAGTAAAGGAAATAGTAGAAAAAAAAGAGCATCCTTTCGTAAGTTTATAGTGGAAACTAAATAAACAAACCAAAGGAGCTCTTATGGAAAAACAAAATAAGCATTTAGACTTTAGCAATCAACAGTTTTATATAGGAATTGACGTACACAAAAGAAACTGGACGGTAACAATAAGAAGTAACAAAATGGTACTAAAAACGTTTTCAATGAATCCAGACCCGAAAGAATTGATCTCACATATGGAAAGAAATTATCCAGGAGGTAAGTATTATAGCGTATATGAAGCCGGCTATAGCGGATATTGGATACATAGAGAGCTGACAGAAAAAGGGATTAAAAACAAAGTAGTAAGTCCGACAGAAATACCAACCAGCAGTAGAGAAAAACTAACGAAAACAGATAAAGTAGATTCAAGGAAATTAGCCCGTGAATTGGGAAATGATTCGTTTAGAGGGATTTATATTCCAACAGTATTAGAGCAAGAGCTACGTTCTCTCTGTCGGTTAAGATATCAGCAGGTAAGAAAACAAACACGAATAAAAAACCAGATTAAGAGTTATCTGAATTTTTATGGGCATAAATTACCCGAGAATTGTGAAATGAAACACTGGTCAAGAAAATTTATAGAACACTTGCGAGAATTAAATTTTGAATATGCTATGGGTAAAGAACAGTTAGAAATTTATATAGAAGAATTAATCACGGTAAGAACCAGACTAACTCGAATAATAAAATCAATAAAAAATCATTTTACTGAGCAGGGAAAAGAAAAAGAAATTAAGTTACTCAGAAGTGTACCCGGAATAGGTTTTCTTACAGCAATAACACTTTTGGCAGAACTGATTACTATTGAAAGATTTTCGAGTATAGATAAGTTAGCCGGTTATTTGGGTTTAATCCCATCAACGCGATCATCCGGCGAGAAAGATAATGTTTTGGGAATAAGCATACTGGGTAATAGGTATCTTCGTTATCTGTTAATAGAATCGGCTTGGACAGCTATAAGACACGATCCTGCTTTAACGCTTGCTTATAATAATTATTTAAGAAGAATGAGTAAACAAAAAGCCATAATAAGAATAGCAAAGAAACTTTTAAGTAGAATAATTTATGTTTGGAAGAATGAAAAAGAATACGTTTATTCAGTAGTACAATAAAATATAGTTAGTATAATTTTAATTGGTATTTGTTCTTTGAATTAGTGTTGACCGTTGTACTTGCCTTGCAACAAAATATAACAGTTTGCCTTCGGCAGATTGCGGCAACGCATTATATATTAATTTACTTCTTGCAGTCACGACACCGCAGATAATTCGTTGCGGTGATTATCGGGAACTGTTTATAACAGGTTGAATAATATTTAATAAAATTATACTTTGTTCTTAAACATAAAATTTTCCCAACACAAGGAAAGAGATAAATCATTATTAATTTATCATTCCGATTTATCTCTTTCATATATTAATGTAAAAACGAAAGGAACTTTTTATTTTTCTATTTTGTGCTTGACTTTTTACATAACAGGCAGGTGTCCGGTAGGCAGGGTAGACAGGTGCCGGTAGGCAGGGCTGCTGTGATATAGCCCATTTTTCCTTTCTC
>JBFMHD010000334.1:0-1748 GCA_040752395.1 Candidatus Hydrogenedentota bacterium | reverse complement strand
GGCAGAGGCAAAGGCCATGAAGCCGGAATATTTTATGGTTCTACCATGGCATTTTAAAGATAATATCATAGAAAGAGAGCAAAATTATTTAAATAGTGGTGGAAAATTAGTGTTCCCACTGCCTAAATTAGAGATTATCGGTAGATGAAAACAGCGATTATTGTTGGTAGCAATGGACAGGACGGTAAACTCTTGTATGATTACTTGTTAAATCAAAATTATAAATTAGTCGGCATTGATCAAAACGCCATACGACATAGTGGGGTGGAATGGGAAAAAAACCATTAATATTTGTAATGCTGAGGAGGTCATTGAGCTTGTCAGAAAAGTTATCCCAGATGAAATATACTATTTAGCAGCTTATCACCATGCATCTCAGGACAAGAAGAACGAGGATTTGGATTTGTTCAAAATGAGCTTTGACATTAATGTATTTGGTCTAATCAATTTTCTAGAGGCAATAAAACATGCATCACCTATCACCAAGCTCTTTTATGCAGCATCTTCTCATAATATGGAAATACAGAAACATGTATTCAGGACGAAACAACGGCCATAAACCCAAACAATGTTTATGGCATAACAAAAGCAACAGGAATATTTACGTGTAGATACTATAGAAAACAATATACTATATTTGTGTCTTGCGGCATACTCTACAATCATGAATCCATTTATAGAATGGATAAATACGTATCAAAAAAGATCATTAAGACTGCAGTACAAATCAGCCGGGGATTGATAGACAAAATAGTTCTTGGAGATATAGATGCTGAGATAGATTGGGGATATGCGCCTGATTATGTCAAAGCGATGCATAAAATATTATGCCTTAAACAACCGGGAGATTATATTGTTGCGACTGGGAAAAAGCATACAGTAAAAGAATTTGCTGAAAATGCATTTAAAAAAGTTGGCCTAGATTTTAAAAAATACCTACAAATAGATCATTCTTTAGTAACTAAGGAGAAATCAGTATTAATAGGGAATCCTAAGAAACTTAAAGATGAAACAGGTTGGGAACCATCAGTTAATTTTGAAGAAATGATCAATAAATTAGTGGAATATGAATTAAGGAATGGAAATGAAAAATAAAACTCTTGTATTTATACCTACTTATAACGAAAAAAATGTTGAAAACATATTAACACAAATAATGGTTTTAAATATCCCATTAGATATTCTTTTTTTAGACGATAACTCACCTGATGGGACCGGTGAGATTCTTGACAATTTGGCAAAAAAATATGACGAAGTGTATGTTATTCATCGCGAAGGCAAGATGGGGATTGGAAGTGCTCATTTGGAGGGTATTAAATGGGCATATGATAATGGTTATACAAAGTTAATAACAATGGATTGCGTTTTACACACTCACCGGAATATATCAGGGATTTTATGAAGAATTCAGATGAAGCTGATCTGGTAGTGGGTTCACGGTATTTACAAAAAAATAGTCTTGCAAGTTGGAATATATGTAGAAAAATATTAACCTGGATAGGCCATTTATTAACAAAAATATTTTTAAAAATGCCTTATGATTCAACCGGTGCATATAGACTTTATAGATTAGATAAGATTCCAAGAGAATTTTTAAATACTATCCATTCAAAAGGATATTCTTTTTTTTGAAAGTGTATATATTCTTCATCTAAATAATATTTCGGTAAAAGAGATTCCCATAGTTCTGCCGAGAAGAACATATGGACATTCAAAGATGAGAATCAAAGATGTTATGCATAGCGTCT
>JBFMHD010000333.1:0-1772 GCA_040752395.1 Candidatus Hydrogenedentota bacterium | reverse complement strand
AAGGCATCACTTTGGGACGGTTTCGTTTTTTCCTTTCCATTCGAGTTCTATACCGAGTTCTTTGAAAGTAAGTTCACAGAATTCACGGACGCTGTGGGTTTCTCCGGTTGCCAATACAAAATCTTCTGGTTCAGGATGTTGTAACATTTTCCACATTACTATAGACAAAACTATAATTGATCAATAATAAAACAGCATATTTTCATTGAGGGATGACATCTTTTATTGCGTTCACAAATTCACGTATATCATCAATATAATTCAGATATTCATCCCGCAAATGCGCATGGGCGTCAACTTAATTATGAGATAACATCCGCTAACTTATTGAAAAATAATGAGATAAAAGAGGGGTGGAATGCGTATTTTTAGATAAAATAAAACCTGAGAATTTTATGAAATCCAAAAGTATACGCAATCACCCAAAGCAAAAATACAACAACTTTGAGCAAATAATCAAAAAGATTTCTTTCAACAAACACGAAAAGAACAGTCACTTTACTCAACGCAAAAATAAAAAATTGACAGGTAAGTCATTACTGATTGCATTTATTTTTATGGCTATGCATGGCAGTAACAGTTTTCAATTATGGGCAGGACAACACTGTCGTATAAACGGTAAAACTGTTTCTAAGCAAGCTATATGGAAAAGAATAAATGCACGATTTGTAAAATTTTTGACTCTAATTTTAACCGATCTATTACAACAACAAATTAGAAAGACTTCCAAAGAGGTAAAGAAAAATAAGCTGTCAAAGAAAATCAAACGAATATTAGTTCAAGACAGCACAGTAATAACATTGCCGGCATGGTTGAGTTGGTGTTTTCCCGGTAATGTAAGTGGTGGTGAAAAAAAATCACAATTGAAAATACAAGCCATATATGATTTAATTGCAGATAACTTCGTTTATTTTGAAATAACGCCTTATACAGATAACGATCAATCAAAAGCCAAAGATATTCTCTCTATTGCCACATCAGAAGACTTGGTCTTACGCGATTTGGGATATTTTACACTTGATAGTCTCGAAAAACTAAGTGAAAATAATGTTCTATTTATTAGCCGTTTACGCTATGGCATAAACATTTATGATTGTAAAACAGGTAAACAAATAAATTTGCTTAAGCAACTCAAATCAACCACAGGAAAGTTTGACCAATGGGTTTTGATTGGTGAAAAGAAAAAAGTGAAGGTCAGATTAGTTGTTTTAAGATTACCGGAAGAAAAAGCTAATCTAAAAAGAAGAGCAGCCAAACTTAATAGAGATAAACGCTTGAATCACAGCAAAGAGTATTATCAGATGTTGGATTACCTCTTATTTATAACAACAGAAGATCAAGAAACATTTAGTCCACTTCAGATAGCGCAAATTTATCAGTTACGATGGAGAATAGAAATTATTTTCAAATGCTGGAAAAGCAATTTTCATATTCAAAGACTTATTCCCAGAGGATGCTCTTTAACTAAAGAACGAACTGAAGCCATTATTTATATGATGCTGATATTTATACTGCTCTTTCAAGTGCATACTTACATTAATGTATTGACCGCAACTGCAAAAATTAAAGACGGCTCTATTAGTCTCTACAAACTATGTCAATTTATTGCTGATAATATTGATTTGTTTTTTGAACATAACATCAGAAAACTATTACCGCAAATTATTTACTACTGTAAGTATGACAAACGAACCGACAGAAAAAATTTTACTCAAAAACTTATTTTAAGTTGACGCTCATGCGACACGTCGGGATGGAATATTGGAAAAGTG
>JBFMHD010000332.1:0-1796 GCA_040752395.1 Candidatus Hydrogenedentota bacterium | reverse complement strand
TGGTTTTGATGCCAAAACCAAGAAGCGCAAAACACAGAGAATCAAAACCCACGGTTACACCCATTAACCACTGAATCGGTCTATAGAGTCAAAGAGTCGCAAGTCGTGAGTCAAAACAGGACTCAGGACTCAAGACTTTTCAGCAGGCTCCGGGCTTCGGGCTCCAGCCGGCTGTAGTCCGTAGCCCGTAGCCTGTAGCCCGTCCTGATACCTCTCACTTCTTCCGTTATCTTGCTTCTTGTTTCTACTTGATATTATTATAGTTACAATGTTTTTCAGAGGAGATAATTATGAGCCCATTAGAACAATTCATAAAAAATATCACTAAACGTATCGAAGAGATGGAGACCGAACTGAACCATTTAAGAAGTATTAAAGAGAGAATAGAAAAAGAATATAGACAGAATCATAAATAATAATCTATATATCCCCTCATTCTTCGGTGGTGTTTCCTTAATCTTGCATCTTGCCTCTTGCTTCTTAAGTAAATTCTACCGCACCAATAACTGACGGATTACATAATCTATTGATATACATTACATCTCATCCATTCTCTTAAATAACTTGCCGGCACGTCAACCCCATTAAATTTAACATCTTTTAACCATCCGTGATAATCGCTCCCACCACATATAAATAATTTGTTCTCCCTTGCTGTTCTAATAAGCTCCTCAACTATATTTTTAGCATTTCCATACGACAGGGCAGGATTGGAATATTTACTATAAAAACATTCTAAACCCATAACACCAAGATGTTTTAAAACCCTTACCCCAGTCTGCAATGATTTCAATTCTAAAGGATGTGCTAAAAACGGTATACCGCCAGCTTTCTTTATAATCTCACAAGCCCTCGGCACTAAAACTTTATGCCTTGGAACATAACCCGGCATCCCTTTATCAAGATATCTTTCAAAAGATTCTTCTATGCTTTTAGTATAATTATAATGCTTTAAAAGATAACCTATATGTGGTTTACCAAATGAGATGGTATTCGGGAAGAGCTGTTTAAGTACGTTTATAGAGAGATTCATATTTTGTGTTGTATTCAACTTAAAAATCATCTCATAAGCGCGCTCCTCTCTATAATGTTGTATCTCATTTAAAAGTGCGGTCAGATCAGAATTATTTGTGTCAATATAATATCCAAGTATATGAACCTCGCCAAGACCAGAAGCACAGTTAATCTCAACACCAGCTATTATTTGAATCTTTTGCTCTACATCAATATCAGCAGTTTTTATATCATAACTGGTTTGTGGCGCTGCCGCACAAGTATGAAGATATGATTCTACACAACCATGGTCAGTTATAGAGATAATTTTAAGGTTCAATTTCAAAGCAGACTGAATAAGATAATCAGGCGAATCAGTACCATCAGAATAATAAGAATGTAAGTGTAAATCAATTAACATAGGTCGAATATATCTTTTTACAATAATATTAATCAAGAAAATTCTACTATAAATTCCCAATCCAATAAAAAAACAAAAAATAACCCTATAAAAAAATAGAAAAAAATGATATAATATATAAAGTAAGGCACCTGATAAGCCTCTTTGCCGTTTTTCTTTTCTTTTCTTTTCTTTTTAAAAGTGATTTTTGTTATTTGAAAATATAGAAAAACTATCAGTTGCCTCATAAATATCATAGTAACCAAAATAGTAAAAAGGGACCATTGTCGGAAGTATTATGTTTCTACCTTTAAACGGGGCTGGCAGTTTGCTTGAGATTGACGAGCAGTTACGGTTACCATGGGTACAGAAATATTTTGGTGGTAGAGTATCAGATACGCAT
>JBFMHD010000331.1:0-1801 GCA_040752395.1 Candidatus Hydrogenedentota bacterium | reverse complement strand
CGACGGTAACGTTCGATATAGACCGGATCATCCGGGCCGACAAGCAAACGATCCAACTCCGCAACCGGGTTCTTAACCATCTCCGGGGTGACACCCAGGGTTAAAGTAAGAGAGCTATCTACCTCAGGAGCACGTTTATTTAACCCGAGCCCTATAAAACTCTTTAGTTTAAAAGCATCAGTAAGTCTGTAATTTAAACCACCACCTAAAGAGATTATTGAAACACCGGTATCATAGATAGATGTGTTTCCATAGAGTTCACCAGAGAAATCAAGATTTTTATTTAATTTTTTTTCTAATCCGAGACAATAATCAAAAGAGGTATCTATTCTTTTACCCGGTTTATCTCCCCTAAAAGTAGCGCCGAGTTCTAAACCGAGATTTAAATCCCGTTCTAATTTTTTATGTAAATGAACTAAGATACCAAAATCTTCCTCAGATGTTGTTGTATATACACCTTCTTTACCACCGAATTTTAAAAATCCTTTTAAATTAAGGCCAGGTGTACGAAACTTTTCGTCAAATATTCTTTTATAAAGTGAGATCTCAATCTCACTTATGCCGTCATTAAACCTATTTGAAAACTCATATACAGGTTTAAAACCGATATTTAATTCGTATGGTACCCCCAGTTTAATATTCTCAACAACCCAAAAAGAATTAGCATCAGCTATATCAAAAGATAAAAATCTGATAGTATTATCGAATTCAACTCTACCGGTCTCTATTAAAATACTGTTATTTAATCTTTCAAACCCATAACTACTTATTGAATAAAACAGAACCAATAAAAAGAAAACTTCTTTTTTAATAAAATCCAATTCGATTCTCCGGATAAGAAAGATAACGAAAAAAGCAAAATAATAAAAAAGTAAAACAGATTATTTATTTAAAGTAAAGAAAATTTTAATTTAATGATGTCTTTTATTACATTGTAGATATTTTTCAGACTAAATGCCTTGGTTTTGCCTCCCTCGCGTTCCTTGATAGGGACACCGACCTCGATAAACGTTTTACCATGACCCAAAAGTTTTATTAATGCTTCTGCTTGATAAAAGAAGCTGTCTGTTGTTATCTTTATGGATTGTATTATTTCGCGTTTATGTAGCACAGTTCCATTATAATATCTAATTTTATAACCGAAAAGTATATTTAATAGAGTCGTATATATTGTAGATACGACTCTTCTTAAAAGGGGTCGCACCCATTGATTTGAGGTATAAGGTATAACCATATCTGCTTTAGCTTTACACTCGAAGATATTTATCATAGCCTGTTCAAGCATCTGGTCATCACCTGGTATCATTATCACATAGTCTTTTGTAGCTATCTCAAGGCCTTTTTTATAAACATAACCGAGTCCACAAGGGAAAGAATGATGTATTGTTTTCACTTTATCTTTGTTCTGCTCTTTTATTTTTTCGATTATATTACTGGTAGAATCAGTGCTGCCATCATTAAAAAGTAAGACCTCAAAATCGTCAAAGTATTTTGGTACAACATTATTGATACGATTAAAAGTATTTTCTATATTCTTTTCTTCGTTAAGAGAGGGAACTATTACTGTTAAACTACTCATTCAAAGATACTCCTCTGAAAAACTTTGTAACTATAATAATATCAAGTAGAAGCAAGAAGCAAGATAACGGAAGAAGTGAGAGGTATCAGGACAGGTTACAGGCTACAGGCTACGGACTACAGCCGGCTGGAGCCCGAAGCCAAAAGCCTCCTGAAAAGTCTTGAGTCTTGAGTCTCGAGTCCTGTTTTGACTCACGACTTGCGACTCACGACTCTTTTCATA
>JBFMHD010000330.1:0-1804 GCA_040752395.1 Candidatus Hydrogenedentota bacterium | reverse complement strand
GGAAGGAGTAGAATTTAGTAAGCGTTCAGGTGTAAGTAAGGGAAAATGGAAAAGTAGGGGAAAAGGGGAAAAATATTAAAGAATTTTATTTCAAATTCAAGTTAAGCTATGTAATTACACAGAGTAGAGAATTTATTCTCTTATATCTGCAAGAGAGATTAAAATCTCTACTCATAAAGAACAATTTTCAAATTCCATACATTAAAATAAATTTCCCTTTTTCCCATATTTCTCCTTTTTCCTTCATTACACCTGAACGGTTACAGAATTTATTTCTTAGAAGATAGTGCCTTTTTCCTGCCACGATAGTCAAGATAAAGCATAACTAACCCAAAGATTAGTGTACCAATCATAATTATAAATATCCCAGTCATTATTTATTCCTCCCTTTGTGTTAAGTTTGATTCCAATATGAGGGCAATTCCAACAAATAAAAGAGAGATGATAAGTCCTGTAAAAAATATATACCAATTAAAAGGTTCTTTTGATAAGAATTGTCCAAAAACTAATGCAGCAATAGATACTTTACCAATGTCTGTTACAAAATCAGCTATTCTGGTCTTTTGTTTCTCATTAAGTTGCATATTTTTATAATACTATAAAATGGTAAAAATGTCAAGAAAATTATTTTTTATCAGGTTAATATCAGGATTAATGATAACTTTGGTCATCTTTTGGCTCATCCCTCATGGTATGCTGCAAGAACTTGAGTTAGAATTGTTGTATAAATTACGAGGCACCAAAAAGCAAGATACAAATATTTGGATTATTTCGATAGATAAAGAGATAGAAGGTGGCAAGCCTATCTCACATAAAATGTATGCTAAACTGATTGATGTTTTAACCAACCAATATAAGGCTTCTGCAATTGGCTTTGACATTTACTTTTCCACAGATAAAAAAAACGATCCCTTCCTTGCTAAAGCAATAAAATCTGCTGATTGTGTGTTTCTTGGGATTCCATTTAGTAGTGAACCTAAAAAGAATCCACATGAGAAAATAATAGAAAGATTTAGCTATATCCTACCAGAATACAGGATTAAATTTCCAATCTCAAATGGATTTATAAACCCATTTCTACACAAGGCATATGGTATTGGGCATATTAATCTTGAATCAGATAAAACAGTTACATTACTTTTTTGATATACTTTGTCTATCTTGACGCCATACTATGAATGCTAATATGCTTGCAAAGATAGTAATTATAAATAGTGGTATTAACACAGCCATTGAACTTATACCTCATTTTAAGAATTATCAGTGTCAGGAGTTAATATTATTCCTACTATTATTAAAATGACAAATATTATGCCTGCAACAATTAATACGGAGACATTAATTTATTAGTTACAATTTGACCTAAAATTACTATAGAAACAATATATTGAGCTACTTTGGTGATATTTTATTCAATAATTTATATGCCCCACCAACTTTAATATTTAGTGGTAAGGCATCTTTTTCACTGATAAACGCCTTCAATTTAGGACCTAGATTCTGGATGTTTGCTCCAATGGTGAGATTTTCTACCGTAGGTTTGTATAAACAACCGATATCTAAAGCGATACCAGTGGATTTTTCATTATTTATCTTCATCTGGATGTATTTTACTGTTGCGCCTAAATTGCAATTATCTATCATCTGTCTTGCATAGGAAATTGCTAATGCAATATCTTGGCAGCGTCCCAAATTTGTTAGTTAATCTGCTATGACCTCAAAATCAATAGATAAGAGAGTAATTTTACAACCATCACTTATTTCCATTCGCTTTTTCCAATATGCCTCCCAATCTTCACATTCA
>JBFMHD010000033.1:0-16837 GCA_040752395.1 Candidatus Hydrogenedentota bacterium | reverse complement strand
TATTGCGTTTTTGCGCTCTACACAAAGGATGAAAAACCAGATGTTTGTTTATCTTGCTTCTTGCTTCTACTTGATATTATTAGAGTTACAGCGTTTTCCAGAGGAGATGTAACTATGCCTGAATGGAGAAAAGACCCTGTTACAAGCAGATGGGTTATTATAGCCACTGAACGTGGCAAACGACCATCTGACTTCGGTAGCGAAGATAAAACAAGAAAAGGAGGTTTCTGTCCATTGTGCGAGGGGAATGAAGTGAATACGCCTCCTGAGGTACTTGGTTTTCGTAAGCCAGGTACCAAACCAAATGAGCCAGGCTGGTGGGTTAGAGTTGTACCGAATAAATTTCCTATTTTACTGACTGATATTGATGCTATACGAAAGGGCGAGGGGATGTATGATAAGATAGCCGGGTTTGGGTGTCATGAGATTATTGTAGAAACATCTGACCACAATCAGATACTCTCTCTTATGAACTCCCAATCAATAGAAGAAGTTTTATGGGCTTTTCATAATAGATTGAGGGCTTTAAGCAAAGATGAAAGATTAAAATATGTTCAGATTTTTAAAAATCACGGTAGAGCAGCTGGCGGTTTACTTGAACATTCACATTCTCAACTTATAGGGACACCTGTTATCCCGAAACGTATAAAAGAAGAGATATATGGAGCAAAATATCATTATGATTATAAAGAGAGATGTGTTTATTGTGATATGATTGATGAGGAAGAAAGGGGCGTTAAAAGAATAATTGCTATGAATGAGGAAGCAGTATCTTTTTGTCCGTTTGCCTCAAGATTTCCATTTGAAAGCTGGGTGCTACCAAGAAAGCATTTTCATTCATTTGATATAATAGGTAAAAAAGAGATAAGCGGATTAGCTGAGGTTTTGAGAGAAACCCTTGCAAGAATTTATAGAGTTCTTGAAAACTCGCCTTATAATCTTGTTTTGCACACCTCACCTTTGCGCACCCAGTTTTCTGAATCATATCATTTTCATTTTGAGATAATACCCAAACTTACTATTGAAGCAGGCTTTGAACTTGGCACTGGTTTTTTTATTAATCCCACACCACCTGAGGAAGCAGCTGCTTATTTAAGACAAGGTTAGGCGAAATTATGATTAGAGGGAATTTTGACTTATGATCAAATCAATTAAATTTATGCTCATATAAACACCTTTTCTTAAAGACGCATCTAAAGATGCTTACTACATTTTTTATTTTTCGTAATTTCAATATAATGTAGTGAAGGTCAAAAGACCTGTTTTAAAAAAATAAGGTTTTTCAGAAACCTGTTAAATTAAAGCTTGACTTAAACAGGATTATTGAATTAAATATAAAAAAAATTATGGATTTATAGACCGTGGATAAATTTATAAAAAGTATAGGATTAGTGGCGTTATATTTGCTTCTTGCTAAAAGATTACTTTGCGCGGATTTGACCGACGAAGCAGCTAAAAATTATATACTTGGTAATTTTAAAGAAGCAAAATCTCAACTCGAAGAAATACTCTCAAAAGACCCTACAAATCAAAAGGCTAATTCGCTTTATGATGAATTAATAAACGAGATGCGTGAACTCGGAATGGATGTTACAAAAAAAGATTTTACTATAAAAAAAGAAGGACCTGAAGAAATATACATTGAAAGAGAAGAACCAGAAATAGAAGAAACAAAACCTCAAAAAGAAGAGATTGTTATCCCTAAGAAATATGAATTAATAGAAGATGAGAGTTTAAAACCTAAAGCCTACGATGGTTATGTTATTTTCAGGTTAAGGGTCAAAAATGCTAAAGAGGTATCAGTAGTAGGAACTTTTAATAACTGGGATAAAAATGCTAACCCACTTGATAAACTTGATGCTAATTACTGGGAGACAAAACTCGAATTAAAACCAGGTAAATATTATTATAAATATTGCGTTGATGAAGAGTATGTTCTTGACCCTAATAATAGCCTCGTTGAAACCTACAAAAATGCCTACGCTTCAGTAATAGTAGTTAAAGAGGATGAAATAGAAATAAAAAGAACAAAACCAGAAATCGTATCTAAAAGCGAACCTGAAATCAAAATTACACCAGTTAAAAAACAACACAGGAATGAGAGAAAAACATATAAAACCAGATATGATTTATTTAATACCGGCAGTATAGAGAGCATAGGTGATATGAATCTATCACCACGGGTTTTCCCTGATGGTAAAGTTCAATTCACTTTATATGCACCTGATGCAAGAAGTGTATTACTTGTCGGTGATTTTAATAACTGGAGACCGGATGTTACGAAAATGAGCAGAACAAAGAGTGGGATATGGGTCGCAACTATTGAACTGCGAACAGGTAGTTATGGATATAATTATATTGTTGACGGCAAATGGGTTAAAGACCCTGATAATTCTATGTATCTTCTTGATAAATATGGGAATAAAAACAGTCTGATAAATGTTGAAGCAGGTGCTACCAATATTAATATCAGTCCACTTGAAATGAAAGAGACAGCTCTGCTTATGAAACAAGAGACAAAAGAAGAAGACAAATCTGGATATGCTGAAAAAATACTTGTGCTTTACAATAGATTAAAAAATATCCAGGAAAAATTAAAAGAATTAAAAACAAAATCCAAAGAAAAAGAAGTGGCTCAACCTGAGAAAATAATCAAAGAACAAGAAACAAAAAAAGAGGAAGAAAAAGTTTATGTCCCTCCTAAAGAAATCATAATAAAAGAAAGACCCAAGAGCGAGACAGGAGAAACAATCCAGGAAGAAAAAAGATATGCAGGAAAGTTTATACCTAAATTGCAGAAGATTACAGGTGTAACAGTCCTACCATTTCAAGCCTATGGTTTTAATACCTATAATTCCTGGATATCACAGCGAGTAGTAGATTATTTAAAAAACAGGATATCTGAAAAAGAAGATTGTGTTTTATTAGAGGAACCATTGAATCTTCAGTCAGGTTACTCAATTTTAGAGTACATTGATTTAGTTAAAGGAGATGTTATTATAGCAGGCTCAATTTTATACGTTAAAGGAGAGATAAGGACAAGCGTTGCTATTATAGATAGACGTGGAGGTAGAGAAAAATACAGTGTCTATGAATTGCAAGGCAGGGAAGATAAACTGGATTTACTTCTTGTGGGTTTAGAATCTACAATTTTATCTGATCTTAAATGAGATGCATAAAGACTAAATACTATAAATTTTTAATAGTGATTATTTATATATTATCAGTAGCTAATAGTATTTCTGGTTATACTAAACTGAAGAGGGTTTTTGAACGGGGCGAGATAGAGGTAGAATTTGGGATTCCAGCAGGTGGCGCTGAAAAGGTTTATATTATCGGAGATTTTAATTCCTGGCTTGAACCGGGAACTGATATGACAAAGATGGGAGATGGGGAGTGGAGAGCATCTCTCAGGCTTCCTGAAGGTACGTATCTTTATAAATTTAATGTTGATGGCGTAATGCTTCCTGACCCATCGAGTGATGAAGTGATAAATGACACCGATAGAGGATATTGTTCCAGACTTGTTTTAAAACTACCTGAAGATGTAACAAGAAGTATCATAGTTAAAAAAGATGAAAAAGGCAAATCTCAAATAAATTTTTCAATCTTTGCAGGCAGTGCTGAGAAGGTTTATGTATCAGGTGATTTTAATAACTGGGCTTTCCCGGGGATACCATTGATGTCAAAAGATAATGGATTATGGGAGACTAAACTCGAGTTAAAACCAGGTGTATATAAATATCAATTTAATGTGGATGGCGTTAAAATACCTGACCCGGCAACTATGCAGACTGAAAAAGATATTGAACATGGTTATGTAAGTGTGATTAAGATAATCGATGAAGATAGGAGTGGTGGGTTAAAAGAAAAGTTTGAAAAAGAGATAGATAAACTGATTGGTGATTATCAGGAGGAGAAGCAAGAAGCAAAAAGCAAAAAGCAAGAAATAAAGACACAGGAAACAGTGCCAATACAGGTTGCTGTAAAACAACAAGAAGAAAAAGTCATTAAAGTAGAGCCAAAAAAAGAATTAGAACAAGAAAAACACTTAGAAAAACCTGAAGTCAAAGTAATAGCTAAAAACAAAGAAGAACCAGTCATTACTGTAGAAAAAAAAGAAGTTAAAAAAGAAAAAGATGTAAAGAAAGAAGAAGAAATTATCCTGGTTGAATCAAATAAAGTCAAAGAGCAGGAAAAACAGACAAAAGAACAGGAAATTGTAATGAAAGAGGAGGCTGCATCAGAAAAAAAAAGACCCGAGATCGAAGTGATTGTTGAAGAAAAAGAGAAAAGACCTGAAAAAATTGATATGCCTGATTTGTTTATTAAAGAGGATAAATCTGATAAAGTAATAGGTACCCACAAAGAAAAAGAAAAAATAGGCTCTGAGGTATTTGTATACGAGAGTTTAAGATTTGAAGATGATGGTGTTGTATTTTATTACTATGATAAGGATGCTTCTGAAGTTTATTTAACCGGTGACTTTGTTTTCTGGGACCCATGGCAATTAAAAATGGATAAAAGCAAAGAAGGTGTTTTTACAAAAAAGGTTGCAATGCAGCCTGGTAAATATTTATATCATTTTATAGTAGATAAACGATGGAAAAAAGACCCGTTAAATAAGATGAAAGGGTATGATGTTTATGGGTTAGAGCATTCGCTGGTAGCTTATACTATTATGGAGAAACAAGAACCCAGAACCCGGGAGTTAGGAGTTGGGGAGTTGAGGAGTTTAAGAGTTGAAGAGACAGGGGGTAGAAGACAGGAGATGGGAGAAGAAGTACCTGAAATTATAAAGACCGAGAGACAGAATGTTTTGAGTGGTGAGATTGATTTAGATATACTTATTGAAAAAGCTGAGGAATTAGCTGGTATCTTAGAAGAATCCATCGGATTAATTAGCGAAAATAGATCAGAGTTTATTGAAGAAAAGGAAAGGAAGTTCGACCCTTTCAGGCCCATTTTTGTTTATTTACATAACATTGAATTTATCACCCGAGCACCAGGCTGGGAGATGTTTAATGATGTTTGTAGAAATACTTATAAAAAGACAATAAAAAATATATATTATGAAAAATTTGATTATGTTGATACAATAGATAAAGCTGATATAATAATGAGATTAATAGCAAATATAAAAGAATTATGGTGTTTACTTGGTGTAATTGCTGAATATAAAGGTAAAGAAATAGTGTTCACGTATAAATTTGAAAAATCTAAAATGATAGAATCAATGGAATATATTTTTGAAGACGTGCTTAAAATAGTTAAAGATGCCAATAAATGAGATAGCGATAATACTTGCAGCTGGTTTCTCTTCACGAATGAACGGGTTTCCAAAACCGATCCTCACCTTAAATAAGAATCAGAAATTTGTTGATAAAGTTGATGAAACTTATAAAAGTCTTGGAATAGATACCGTAATTGTTATAAGGGATGATAAGAGAGTTATTAATTATATAAAAAGAAAGAGATATAAATTTGTAATAAATAAAAATCCACAAAGGGGGATGCATTCAAGTATAGAAACCGGGTTCAATCTCATAAAGGAGACGGGTATTGATAGAATATTTATTCATCCGGTTGATGTACCTTTAGTTAAAACCGAAACAATTAAAAGTCTAAAAGAACACTCGCTAAAAGATAAAATAATTGTACCTGTATATCAAGGTAGAAAAGGACATCCTATTCTTATACCGCAAAAATATTTAGAAGATATTATCCACACCGATGATTTTAAAAATAAAGGGTTACGAGTGATGTTCAGTATGTTAAAAAAAAAGATAATTGAATTAGAAGTCAATGACAATTTTATATTACTTGATTTTGATACTGAAATTGATTATAAAAGATTACAAAAGATGGTATGTGGGTTTCAGGCTACGGCCGGCTGTAGTCCGTAGTCCGTAGCCTGTACCCCGAATTATTAGAGTTACAACGTTTTTCAGAGGAGATTAATGAGCGAGACTTATAAACGAAATCTGGAACATTTTAAAGAAAGAATTAGAACGGCCATTAAACTTCATCATATTAAAGTATCAGATAAATATCAGATATCAGAGAAAAATGGTAACAAGGTTATACTATTTAATAAAAGATATTTAATGAGTAGATATAACCCTGATAAAGAAGCCGAGCGCATAATCTCAAATAATCTATCAAAAGATAAAACCATAGATAAAGTTTTTGTTTTATCCATAGGGAATCCGTATCTTATAATCAAATTGTTGGCGATAAAAGAAGTTATTATTATCGAGAGTGATTATGAGTTATTTGGTGTTGTATTTAGTAACTGGGATTTTACGCAGTTTAAAAAACAAAGATTAACAATAATTTTAGGCATAGAGAAGAGTTTATTATTAGATACAATCGGTGATTATATAAGTGTTGGTGACAGGCCTGGTATAATTTATTCAGAGCCACTGATTGAGTTAAACCCGGAATATTATCAGTATGTGTTAAAAAACATTAAAGATGTTATCTCTTTCAGGAGTAAAAATATTGAGACTATTTTACAGTTTGGCAGAATCTGGTCTGAACAAATTATTATGAATATGGTTATCTCAAAAAACGTATATTCATTAAACGAACTTATTAATAATTTAGCAAAACACAGGTATAATACAATTATAACAGGTGCGGGGCCTTCGCTTGAGAAAGGTATAAACTTTTTAAAAACAAACCGAAATAAGTTTCTTTTATTAGCGATAGATACGTCGTTGCCAGTATTATGCAGTTCAGGTATAATACCTGATTTTGTTTTTTCCGGTGATGCACAGAATTTAACTAAAGAACATTTTAAAGGCTATGAGCTCAAGTGTGATATAATCGTAGCACCCTGTGTATATACTGATGTATTGAAATTAAAGTGGAACAGGATTTTCTTTTTCTGGTATCCGCACCCGTTCTTTAATATAACAGAGGCATTAGAGGATGAAACGTTAAAAAGTGGTGGAAGTATAAGTATTTCTGCTTATGATTTTGCAAAAAGAATCAAATCTAAAAATGTTTTTCTCCTGGGTCAGGATTATAGTTTTGACCCATATAAATGGTATGCAAAAGGAACAGCTTATGAGACCAGGAGCTTTTCTGAGATTAACAGGTTTTCTTCACAGATAAAAATAAATTTTTTAGAAAACCTTATTACCTATAATTATAAAAATAGAGAATTTTATACTATGAGTAATCTTTTGAACTATAAAAATTATCTTGATTATGAAATAGAAAACACTGATAAAGATACAAGGGTTATAGACCTGTCAGATGGTATCCTTGAGAAACCAGAAAAAATGGGTTTAGAACAAGCACAAAATCTGCTCTCAAAAGTAAAAGATATAGAAATTGTGAAATACGAGGAGGTAAAAAGGAGAATTGATACGCGGGACTATGTTATAAAATTATATAAAAAATTAATCGAATGGAAAGAACTTGCCAAGATTGATTTTATTGCCGCCCAAAAACAGAACGATATAATTGATTTTCTTTCATTCTCTATACAGGATAAACTTTTTGAGTTAAAATCTAAAATCGAAAAAGGAGTAAATGTAGATAAAGAGGTTGTAAATTCATATATTATTGAGGCTGAGAGATGGGATACCTATCTTCAGGAGATACTTAATGTTTAAAATAGAGATGCTTGAACATACAGCTGATTTGAAATACAGGGTTGAAGCAGATACCTTTGAAGAGCTTTTACAGGGGAGTCTGAAATCAGTGATAGAATCAATGACTGAGATTGAAGAAGGCCGTTTGATAGATGTAAAAAAGAATGTTTGTTTTGATGCGGTAGATGAATTATTTCATGATTTTATACGACAGGGTTTACGCTTTGTCTATATAGATAATTTATTACCGATAGCATGGGAAGATAAAGGTTCTTTATTTGGTGAAAGGATTGAAGGCGATTATCTACTTCTTGATATGAGTAAAAGAAAGATAATTTTTTTTTCAGAGGTTAAAGCTATAACTTATCAGGAATTTAAATTGACAAAAGCAGGTGACAGATATTTAGTTGAATTCGTTTTAGACGTATAATATAGAAGCAAGATAACGAAAGAAGCAAGAAGAAGGTGAGTTTTATGTTTAAAAGAATTACTGACTATATCTATGAGATACCAAAGGAATATAAATACGGCATGCGAGTTGATGCCAGGATATATGCTTCAGAAGAGTTATTTGAAAAAGCTAAAGAAGATAAGGCGATAGAACAGGTTGCTAATGTAGCATTTCTTCCCGGGATAGTTTCGTATTCACTTGCGATGCCTGATATACACTGGGGTTATGGGTTCTGTATCGGTGGAGTTGCCGCAACTGATCCAGAAAAAGATGGTGTCATATCGCCTGCAGGCGTTGGTTATGATATAAACTGTGGTGTCAGATTAGTTAGAACTAATTTAGAAAGAAAAGATATCCAGGAAGATAAAATAAAGAGGATAGCTCATATGCTTTTTTCAGATGTGCCTTCAGGTGTAGGTAAAGGAGGCGACATAAAAGTTCGTGGTGAAGAAGAGAAAAGGGTGATGATAGAGGGCGCTAAATGGGCTGTAAGAAAGGGGTATGGAACAAAAGAAGATTTAGAGCGGACAGAGGAATATGGTGCGATGGAAGGAGCATTGCCGGATAAAGTTTCAAAGACCGCTTATGACCGTGGTGCTTCACAACTTGGAACACTTGGTAGTGGCAACCATTTTCTTGAGCTTCAGGTTGTTGATAAAGTCTTTGCAAAAGAGATAGCAGATGTTATGGGGCTATTTGAAGGCCAGATAGCGGTGATGATACATTCTGGTTCACGCGGGTTCGGGTACCAGATATGCGATGATTATGTGAAAAGTTTACGCAAAGGTGCTGAAAAATATAATCTGCCTGATAAACAGCTTGCCTGCGCACTCTATAATTCAGAAGAAGGCAAAGATTATTTCAATGCTATGAAATGTGCTGCTAATTACGCCTGGGCCAATAGACAGATACTTATGTATCTTGTAAGAAAATGTTTTGAGAAGCATTTTAATAAAAGTTTTGAATCTCTGGGAATGAACCTTGTTTATGATGTAGCTCATAATATCGCAAAAATGGAGATACACGAGGTCAATGGAGTAAAGAAGCTACTCTGTATTCATAGAAAGGGCGCTACAAGAGCTTTTGGACCCCACCATAAAGATTTACCCGAGGTTTATAAAAAGATTGGCCAGCCTGTGATAATACCGGGTGATATGGGACGCACATCGTATGTTCTTGTTGGCACTGAAAAAGCAATGAAAGAGACATTCGGCACCACCTGTCATGGAGCTGGACGCGTAGCTTCAAGAAAAGCAGCGATTAGAAATTTTGATGCTGATACTTTGCTCGCCGAACTCAAAGAAAAAGGGATCACAGTAATCTCTGCTGATAGAAGAAGCATTGTTGAAGAAGCACCTGAGGCTTATAAAGACGTAGATAAAGTCGTTGACGTTGTGGATAAATCAGGAATATCAAAAATAGTAGCCAGGATGAAACCGCTCGCAGTAATCAAAGGATAAGATGTTTAATAGCAATTTTAATATAGAGACCGCTAAAGAGATTTATTTTGGCAACGGAAAAATTGAGCTGATACCGGTATTGCTAAAGAAGAATCAAAAGAAAAAGGCATTAATTGTAACCGGTAAGAATTTTGTTGTTAACACAGACTGGTTTAAAAGTATTTTAGAAAAACTAAAAGAAAATAAGATAGAATATATAATATACTCTCAACGCAAAGGATTAGAACCAGAACTTGAGGATATAGATAAAGGAGTAACTATAGCAAAAGAAGAAAAAGTTGATTCAGTAGTGGCAGTTGGCGGTGGCGGTAGTATTGATACAGGTAAAGCCGTCTCATGTCTTGTAATTAATGGCGGTAAAATTGTGGATTATTTAGAGGGTGTTGGAATAAATAAACAGATAGATAAACCCTCGCTTTATACCATCGCAGTACCAACAACCGCAGGGACAGGGAGTGAAGTGACTAAAAATGCTGTTATAAAATCAAACGATTATAGGTTTAAAAAGAGTATAAGACATAAATATTTGATACCTGATGCTGTAATTTGTGACCCGCAATTATTAATAACCCTAAGTGAAAGAACAACATTGATCTCCGGCATGGATGCCTTTGTTCAACTAATCGAACCTTACACTTCAAAAAATACAAATCCATTTGTTGAATCCTTGTGTGAGTATGCTATACCAATAATTGCAAGAGCTATTCCCGAGGTTAAAGATAAACCAGGCGATATTGAGATAAGAGCAAAGATGTTATTTTGTTCTTTAGTATCGGGTATAGCGCTTGCAAATGCAGGGCTTGGTGCAGCGCATGGGGTTGCATCAGGCATTGGCGCATTAATGGATATCGAACACGGTTTAATCTGTGCTGTAATGATGCCGTATGTAGTATCTATGAATAAAGAAGTTTGCAGCAAAAAGTACAAAAGAATTGAAGAATTAATAGGAATAGAAACGAAAAAACAAGAAGATAGTTTAGCTTTTTATTTAATGAATTTATTAAAGAGATTAGGGTTCCCTTATCGGTTACGGGATTTAAATATTAATGAGAATATGCTTGAAGAGATAGCGTTTAAGTCTCTGGGCTCGAGTATGAGTCAGAACCCTTTAATCTGCGACAAAGACAGAATTTTAGGATTATTAAAAGAAGCGTATTAACGTCCGTTCAACTCCCTATGTAGAAGCATTTAATGGGCGTGGAGGGAGTTGAACCCACACCGGTTGCCCGACTGGATCCTAAGTCCAGCGCGTATTCCAGTTTCGCCACACGCCCAAATGAGAATTTATTATAAACAAAAAATGGAAATAGCAAGAGATTTCTAACCCCGGGCTCTTAAGAAGCATTAGGAATTTGCTGTTTATATGCTACAATCTGGTTTCTACCATTTTGTTTTGCCTTATAAAGAGCCTTATCGGTAAATTCTATAATCTGTTCTTTGCTTGTAAAATTTGGCGAAAAAGTAGAAACACCACCGCTTATCGTGACTTTAAATCTCTCTTTATTCAAACTACTGAATTCAAAATTTTCTATATTTTTTTTAATAGTAAGTGAAGCCTGCATCGCACCATCAAGAGTGGTTGATGGAAATATTACAGCAATCTCTTCACCACCATAGCGACAGGCTATATCAGAGGTTCTGATACTCGAACATACAATCTTCGCTATCTGGCGTAAAACCATATCACCTGTCTGATGACCATAGGTATCATTGAATCTCTTGAAATGGTCTATATCAAGGAGAACAAGAGAGAAAGGTATATTATAGCGTATAGCCCTTCTATATTCCTCTTCTAATTTTAATTGGAAATATCGATGAACGAAAAGACCCGTTAGCCCATCTGTTATAGCAAGAGAATATAGTATAGAATTATGCACCCCAACTGCTATATGTCGTGATAACAGGTCTATAAAATTTTTATTATGCTCCTCAACTGTCTTTATCTCATCATTGAGTCTTAGTATCATAAGGCCTACGGTTTCATCTTTTGTGAAGAGCGGACATATAAGATAATTGCCATCAGTTTCATTTTTTGCAAAGATGGATTTACGTAGAGCAAAAGAGTTACCTATAATCCCTTCAGCAGGAGATATAGTATTCAATTGAGTCGGTTGTAAAAATTTGTTTTCATTGATACCTATAGCAGGTTTTAGAGCCGATGTCATAGGATCAAACAGGTATATAAGTATCTTTTTTATATCTAAAAAACCTTTTATAATCTCAAGTATTGATTTTAGCATCGACTCTAATTCGAGCGAAGAATGGATTGATAAGATGACTTCTCTCAGGGTAGATAGGATATCGACTTCATTTTTTAGTTTATTATTTATTAAGAAAAGTTCTTCGAGTGTCTTTTTTAATTCAAGATTATTCTCAGAATGATTAGGTTTAAATCTTTTTACACTATCAAATGATAACATAGCAAAATCACAGGCCGTTATCCTGCGATACCTCAAATATCGACATAGAAAAACGATAAATTAAGCTAATATTTTGCCATTTTAATACCGATAATATATTTAGAATGGTCGAGATTTACGGGAGGTGCTTCTTTATGAAAAACAAGAGCGAATTAATAAGAAGGATACATAATGCGAGATCATATCAGGAATTAATAAAGATTTACGAAGAGGTAAGAAAGATAAAAGCTTCATAAAGGCCGGTATTGCTGACTTGCCATCTGCTTAAGCCCTCAATAAGCCACCACATAACAAATGTGAGAAAAATCACATTTTAATATTGACATAATTTAAATAGTGAATAAAATATATAAGTAGAGATACCGAAAAGAGGGGGTATTATGGCTACCACTGCCGTAAAATCAAAGGAAACAAGGGACGTAGTAATAATTGAGTTACCGGAAGTTCTTGATTATCCAACTGTAAATAAAATAAGAGACATAATGAATAAATCCATTGATATGGGGAAACCCAAAATAATACTCGATTTCACTAAAGTCAAAGAGATTAATTCTACTGGTATTGGAATAATTATTTCTCGTGTGAGACGAGCACGGGAGAAAGGAGGTGATATTAAAATTTTAAAACCTAAAACCGAGGTAAGAAAAATAATAGAGGTTATGGGTGCTGATAAAATATTTGATATAGTTAATAATATTGAGGAGGGTTTAAGTTTATTTGAAATGAAGATAGATTGATATCAGGAGACAGGAGTAGTCATGAGCGCAGTTTGCGCTCTACACTATTGGGTTCTTGGGTTATTGCGTTCTAAATTCTGGCTGATGACCACAGATTTCAGCATTCCACATTCTGAATTTTTTAAAGGACGTTGGCTTCAGGCTCCAGCCGGCTGTAGTCCGCAGCCTGTAGCCCCAATTATTAGAGTTAGAATGTTTTTCAGGGGGGGCGATAAAGGGGTATAGGACATCGATGAGCGATCTCATTATAAAAACAGAAAAAACTCTTAACAATTGTGTTATAATTAAATTAATAGGCGGGATAGATGCTTTTGTTGTTAGTAAATTGAAAGATACTATAACCGAGCTTGTTGATAAAGGTGATTTTAGACTGATACTTGATTTGAACGATGTTACGCAGATAAATTCTACTGCGCTTGGGGTTATTATTGGCAGATTGCGGAGGGTTAGAGCTGGTGGCGGTGATATAAAACTTGTTAATTTAAATGAGAAGATAAAAAATATTTTTGATATAATGGGTGCTTCTAAAGTTTTTTCTTTATTCGATAATATAGATAAAGCCATAAAATCTTTTAAGTAATAAAAAATCTCTTCACATTTATTTAATATTGTTTTAAGCTACCCTCGCGAAGACATTATGTTTAATAATATAGCAATTTTTATTATAGGGACAATTTTTGGTAGTTTTATAAATGTTTGTATCTACAGATTACCAAGAAATCTCTCTATTATATCACCTGGCTCATACTGTCCTTGCTGCAATAAAAAATTATCAATTATTGAATTAATTCCTATCTTATCTTATCTTATTCTTGGAGGACGGTGCAGGGGTTGTGGGACAAAAATCAGTATAAGGTATCTTTTTGTAGAGATTTTAAGTGGGTTACTTCTTTTTGCTACTTTTCAGAGGTTTTCCTTAAGTTATGAATTTTTTATTTTTGGCCTTTTAAATCTTATTCTTCTTCTAATAATATTTATTGATTTAGATTTCTTTCTGATACTCGATATAGTGACTTTACCTGTAATGATAGCAGGGGTATTGTTTTCAGTTTGCCCGCATTATCCGTTTCCGCAGGATATTTTAAAATCTGTATTATTTTCGATATCAGGTTTATTTGCTGGGGGTGGGTTATTATATTTTATTGCGATACTTGGATATTTTTTATTTAAGAAAGAGGCGCTTGGGTTTGGCGATGTAAAGATGATGGCTATGATAGGCGCGTTTCTTGGACCCGAATTTTCTATATATATATTATTTATAGCTGCATTAATAGGTTCATTTTATGGGATAACCGGTATATTGCTTCGCAAATTTACACGAAAAGATTTTATTCCATTTGGACCATTTATCTCTTTAGCAACATATATTATGATTTTTTATGGTAATCTGATAAGATATAGTTAGAAGCAAGAGGCAAAAATTTTACTTGCTATATATTGAGCAAAAATTATAAATTGTAAAAGAGGTAAGATAGTAATGAAACTGGTAAGAGTCTACGGTGTTGGTATGAGTCCTGGGGGAAACGGTTTTGTAGTTTTGCTTATGGATGAAGAGAATAGAGTGGCGTTACCTATTTTTGTTGGTGCGTTTGAAGCCCAGGCTATTGCTATGGAACTTGAGAAAAGCAGAGCACCAAGACCACTTACTCATGATTTATTTAAAAGTGTTCTTACAGAATTAGGTTACAAAGTATCAAAAGTTTATATAAACGAGTTAAAAGATAATACTTTTTTTGCTCGATTATTTATTGAAATGAACGGTAACGAGATAGAACTTGATGCACGACCAAGCGATTCAATAGCTCTGGCTTTGAAATTTGATGCACCTATTTTTGTAGCACCTGAGGTTCTGCAGGCTGCAGGCATTGAACAGGAAGAAGCTAAATCTGAGAATACCAGAAGATTGGATAGCCTGAATGAACGGCTTAATAAAGCTATTGAAAACGAAGAGTTCGAACTCGCAGCTAAACTCAGAGACCAGATTAAAGAATTAAAGATCCGCTCGAACGTAACTCAAAATCCCAAAAGTTCTAATGAGAACCCACCCAATTGACCATCAATTATATAATAAAAGACTCTTAAAGATTGTTAATAATTTACCGTGTCTGATAGTAAACCCGCTCAATCGCTATTACTTTACTGGATTTTTTTCTTCTTCTGGCTATCTGTTGATTGCTAATAGAAATACAAAATTATTATTAGTCGATGCCAGGTATTATGAAAAAGCTTTAAAAGAGATTGATAAAAGTATTAAAGTGATCTTAATAAAAAATCCTGATGATATCTATATAGCATTGAAAAGATTACATATTAAACGGATTTATCTCGAGACAGATTTCCTTTCTTATAGTTTTATTGAGAGTTTTAAAAGAAAGATGCGTTATATAAAAATATTATCCATCAACGATAAAATTACAGAACTAAGAAGCATTAAAGACAGATATGAAATATCGCAGATTAAAAAGGCGGTTTCAGTAGCAAAAGAGGTATATAAGATAATTAGAAAAAAGATAAGAACCAATGTAAAAGAGAACGAGATATCAGCTTTTATTAAAATAGAAACGATACGTAAAGAGGCAGAGCCAGCGTTTGAACCTATTGTCGCTTTTTCAAAGAATACCTCAATCCCGCATTATACCTCTTCTAATACGATTTTAAAAGATAATATGGCTGTGCTTGTTGATTTTGGGGTAAAGTATAATCATTACAGCTGCGATATTACTCGTAGTTTCTGGTATGGTGATAAAATTGATAGCTTCTATAAAGAGATTTATAATAAAGTCTTAACAGTAAAAAACAATATTACAGCATACATTGATGATAAACTAACATTCAAAAAAGTATATGAGAATGCCAGGGAGATGTTCGGCGAGTATAAAGATAATTTTTTACATCTACTCGGCCATTCGATTGGACTTGAGGTTCATGAAGCGCCCAGTTTTAGAAGTGATACCTTAATAAAAAAAGAGAATGTATTTACAATCGAACCAGGATTGTATTTCAAAGATAAATTTGGTGTAAGAATCGAAGATACAGTACATTATGATGGAGAAAAGATAATTAATCTAACATCAGGTGTGATATGAAAGAAGAATTGATGCAAAAAGCATTAGAACTTAGCCGCAGCGCCATAGGCTTTAATTCACCAAACCCACTTGTTGGCGCTGTAATAGAAAAAAATGGAGAGATTATCGGGAACGGTTATCATAAGATTGCCGGTACTCCGCATGCTGAAATCAATGCCATAGAAGATGCGTTGAAGAAAAATAAAAGATTAGAAGGCTCAACAATGTATGTGACTTTAGAACCCTGTGCCCATTTCGGTAAAACCCCACCCTGCCTCCCTGAAATTGTTAAACATAAAATATCTAAACTAATTATTTCAGCCATAGACCCTGATACCAGAAATCGAGGTAAAGGTGTCGAATTATTAAAAAATAACAATATTGACGTTGAGCTCGGTATATGCAATCGAGATAGTGTAATATTAAACTCTTATTTCTTTATGGCTAAAACTAAAAATAGACCGCTTGTTACAGGGAAATATGCGATGACTATGGATGGTAAAATAGCAACAGAGGCTAAAGAATCTAAATGGATATCATGCGAAAAAAGTAGAAAAATAGTACAAAAACTTAGAAGAGAATCTGATGCTGTGATTGTCGGAGTAGGAACAATTATAGTTGATAACCCGCGGTTAACTTATAGACCAGAAGAGACAGAAGAACAGATTACTCAAGATGATTTAGTCTTTTTGCAACCATACAAAATTGTTATTGATCCGGTCTTACAAATACCTGAAGACAGCTATATTATAAATAAAACTCCGGAATTGACCATTCTCTTTTGTATGAAAAACAAACGAAAAGATAAAGCCCAAAGATTAAAAGATAAAGGTATAGAAATAATAGGGGTAGATGATTACCCGATAAAGGGTGATGTTATATTAAACGAACTTTATAAAAGAGATATATATTCTGTTCTTATAGAAGGCGGTGGTAAAACACTTGGAAGGTTTTTTTATGATAATCTAATTGATAGGGTTTTTGCTTTTGTCTGCCCAATGGTTTTTGGTGGTTCCTCTGCCCCGACACCGGCTTGTAGTGAGGGTATCCTTGATATAAAAGATGCAAGAAAATTTAGACTTGAATCTTCCCAGAGA
>JBFMHD010000329.1:0-1829 GCA_040752395.1 Candidatus Hydrogenedentota bacterium | reverse complement strand
TCTCTTCCCCAGTCTTTAGGTTTTCTTGACATGGTTTTCCTACCTCCTCAAATTTTTTGTAAAATTTTGTAAAATATAATATATCTTTTTCACCTTTTATAATAAACACAATTTTTCTATCAGCTCCAAATTTTGATAGACCCGTAATGATAACAGAATATGGTTGTGATGCCTATTATGAAAATAAAGGACCAAATGAAACAGCTCAAGCTGAATATCACCTTAATGCTTTGAGAGACATTGTGTTAAATCAAGCTGCCGGAAATAGGGTGGGGAATAGTATAGGAGGTTGTATATTTGAATATCTTGATGAATGGTGGAAAAACACATCGAGTCCTGATTTGAGAGGATTAAGGCATGAGACTGAAAGCACCTGGGCTGCTCCTTTTTTTGACGGCAGAGGACATGAAGAATGGTTTGGAATAGTATCTCAGGGTACTGGCAAACATAGCCCGTTTGAACGACAATTAAGAAAGGCTTTCTATTTATATAAAAAATATTGGGGAACTTACAAGAAAAATTTGATGTAATAAAGTGGATGCTACATTTGAATAAAAAATTTTACAGATTGTTATTTGTGATGGCTTTATTCTCCGCAAGCATATTCGTTTTAGTTTATTTTAAGTTATCGCAGAAAGCATCAGATAACAATTCTAAAGAATATGCTATTAGATTTTACAATTGGATAATTCATAACTCTGATTCAAAATATCAGTTACCGTACAGTCATATCGGCGATTCACGGTTTAGGGGATGGACTATAACTTATGATGCTTCTTTAGTGAGTCTGGCTTGTCTGGCTACAGGTGATATTAAAAGAGTAAGAGCAATCATTGATTTCTACATTAACAATGAATGCATAAGGCGGTTGGGAGGAGTTATCGAATCGGTGCCATACCAATTGGGACACCTGGTGATAAAAAGAATAAGAAAGACCAGAGGGTTAACTGGGACGAAAACAATCCGAGTTTTACTGAGATTTATTCAACAGAACATAATATAGATGCCTGGGCATTATTAAATATGCTTTATCTTGAAACAAATCCCTATGCTACAAAACCTGATGTTCCGATAGGTCACGAATATAATACTCCTAAATCTGGCAACTTAAGTACAGTAGGAGCAGAGTATGCTATACTTGCACTCTTGAATTACGACCCATTAAATTACGACAAAACAAAAAAATATATAAAAAGAAAAGTATTCCCTCAGTTTTCGGTGGAGTTTGTTAATGTTAGACCATCTACGTTTTGAGGCACAAAGGCACAAAGGCACAAAGTTTTTCCGGTCATACAACAGTCTTCCATTACCTTGCTTATTGCCTCTTTCGTTATCTTTCTTTCCGCTCCTCAACCTAAACCTTAACCTTTCTTTTCCGTTATCTGTCTCCTGCTTCTTCATTCCACCTATAACTGAGGCATTACAAAGAAAAATTTATATAGATTGACATAACGTATAAATTCTATAATATTTTTATCCCTATTAGAAGACAGAAGACAGGAGGAGAAGGCACAAAGGATATTAGGGGATGGGTCATAGGGGATGGGGTATATTAGGGGGCGGCGGTTAGGGGTTAGGGGTCGGGAGTCGAGAGTCGTGAGTCAAAACAGGACTCGAGACTCAAGACTCAAGACTTTTCAGCAGGCTTTTGGCTTTTGGCTTCAGCCGGCTGTAGTCCGTAGCCTGTAGCCTGTACCCCGTCGTGATACCTCTCACTTCTTCCGTTATCTTGCTTCTTGCTTCTTGCCTCTTGCTTCTACTTGATATTATTAGAGTTAGAATGTTTTTCAGAGGAGATTATATGCGAGCAGTTATTACTGGGGCAGCTG
>JBFMHD010000328.1:0-1854 GCA_040752395.1 Candidatus Hydrogenedentota bacterium | reverse complement strand
GACTTTTCAGCAGGCTTTTGGCTTTTGGCTTTTTGCTCCAGCCGGCTGTAGTCCGTAGCCCGTGGCCCGAATTATTAGAGTTACAGCGTTTTTCAGAGGAGGATCAACTATGTCTAAAAAAGTAATGGTAACAGGTGGCGCTGGCTTTATCGGCTCCAACCTCGTTGAAAAACTGGTTAATGATAAATATGAAACTATTGTTTGCGACAATTTATCAACAGGTAGAATAGAAAATCTTAAAAATGTAATGACTGAAATCAAATTCTATGAATGCGATATTAATGATGATAAAATATTTGAAATCATAAAAGGAGTAGATACTGTTTTCCATCAGGCAGCGATACCATCTGTCCCGCGCTCCGTTGAAGATCCCATAACAACCAATAAAGCTAATATAGATGGTACCCTCAAACTTTTAATTGCTGCTCGCGAGGCAAAGGTAAGAAGATTTATATTCGCGTCGTCTTCTTCTATCTATGGTGATACCCAGGAGTTACCCAAACGCGAAAATATGATACCTAATCCGTTATCGCCTTATGCTATAACAAAACTAACTGCTGAACATTATTGCAGAGTATTTTATGACCTCTATGGATTAGAAACAGTGTGTTTAAGGTATTTTAACATCTTCGGACCAAAACAGAACCCGGAGAGCCAGTATGCAGCAGCAATACCAAAGTTTATAAATATGGTTTTAAATAATGTAAAACCAACAGTTTATGGTGACGGTTGCCAGACAAGAGATTTTACTTTTGTTGAGAACGTTGTTAGTGCTAATATACTTGCAATGTCAGCCATTTCAGCACCTGGCAAAATTATAAATATAGGATGTGAGAAAGCGATAAGTGTAAACGAACTTGTTAATATCATAAAAAAAATACTTAAAAGTTCAATAGAACCTGAATATCTTCCAAAAAAACCAGGTGATGTAAGAGATTCGCTTTCTGATATTACGTTAGCAAAAAAAATATTAAATTATTTTCCCGCAACTGACATCTACGAGGGTCTGGAAAAGACCTGTAAATATTTTAGCGACATTCATCGGATCGCAAATCGCAAGTTGTAAATACCCATTTTCTCTATCTTTCGCTTATGAACGATAAATTATACCAAATTAAAATTCCTATGAATAAAAGAGACCTCTTCATCAGATTTCGTAACCACTAATATATTTTTTTACACGTTCTCGGTTATAGCTGGTGAAGAAGTTAGAGGTATCAATAGATTTCTTTTAAATCCTGGCTTTATATATTTTTGAGATGGGGGTAAATCTGTTTTTAATCAAAATATATATTGCATATAAACCATCGTACCAGCGTATCTTTTTGCCTTCAGCCATTGAACGCGGGTTATATGAAATAGGGACCTCAATAATTTTATATCCTATTCGTAAAGCTTTTGACGTTATCTCAGGACAGAATTCAAAGCCTTTGCACTCAAGATTTATAGAATCTATAACTTTCTTTTTGAATAATTTATAACACGTCGGCTCATCTGTTAAATGTGAACCATATAACATATTGGTAAGTGATGAGAGAAATCTACCACCCCAGTAATATCTATTATACGACCTATTTTTACTCCCAAGTATCCTTGAACCATAAACAATCTCAGCCTCGTTATTAAGGATAGGATGTAATAATTTAATATATTCAGAAGGTTCATATTCAAGGTCACCATCCTGCACAATGATTAAATCCCCGGTTATATTTTTTAAACCAGTTTTAATAGCCGTGCCCTTACCATAATTTTTAGGATGAAAAATTATTTTAAGATCTTTATCGTTTATATTTTTTAATATTTCAGTTGTGCCGTCATCTGAACCGTCGTCCACAATTAGGTTTTCTTTAGCCA
>JBFMHD010000327.1:0-1873 GCA_040752395.1 Candidatus Hydrogenedentota bacterium | reverse complement strand
GCAAGTCGTGAGTCAAAACAGGACTCGAGACTCAAGACTCAAGACTCTTTTTATATCATCTTTAGTTTTTCATGCTTTGTGTAGAGCGCAAAAACGCAAGAACCCAAGAACCCAAGAACGCAATAGTGTAGAGCGCAAAAGCGCTCATGATGACTCTCGACTCTCGACTCTTTAACTTCATAAACTGATTTCATTTTGCAATCTCCAATTTCCAATCTTCAATTTCAAATATCTTACTTCTTACCTCTGTGCCTCTGTGCCTGTCTATGGATGGGTAAACCCGCCTATACTTCGGGTCTTGTGACCATCACTACTTCTAATTTTTAATTTTTAATTTAACTTTGTGCCTTCCCCTCCTGTCTTCTAACTCAATGTATGGCTTCTGCGATAGAAAATAGCGGTAAAAATAACGACGCCACAACAGAACCAACAGCTGCTCCCATAAATACTATAAGTAACGGCTCTAACATTGATGTCAGGCCTGAGACAGCCTCATCTACAATCATCTCATAGTTATCCGCGATCTTATTCAACATCTGATCAAGTGCTCCTGTCTCCTCACCCACAGCGATCATATTAGTAACCATAGGAGCAAACACGCCTGAACGATGTAGCGGTTCAGCCATACCAGAACCCTCAGTAATAGCTACTGATACGTTTTCTATCGCTCGCTCCATTACAACATTATTAGCTACATCTTTAGTTATTGATAATGCCTGTAAGATAGGTACCCCACTCTGTAATAATGTACCAAGGGTTCTTGTAAACCTTGCTGTTATAAATTTTCTTATTAATTCACCAAATAAAGGTAATTTAAGTTTATACGTGTCGAGAATCTCTTTGCCAGCAGTACTCCTGGCCCATATCTGAATCCCATAAACTCCTACAGCGATACCAATCATTAAAATATACCACCAGTTTTTCATAAACCTACTGATAGTTATCATTATTCGTGTTATTAATGGGAGTTGTACGCCCATCTCTGCAAACATAGATTCAAACTGAGGTACAACAAATATCATCAGTAATGAGACAACAGCCGAAGCAACAACTATCAAAACTATAGGGTAAATCATTGCGGATTTTACCTTAGCTCTTAATTTCTGTTCCTTTTCAGCGAACTCTGCGAGTCTATCAAGCACGACTTCAAGTACACCACCTACCTCACCTGCTTTAATCATACTTACATATAATTTACTAAAAACATTGGGATGTTTTGTAAGCGCATCAGAGAAAGATGCGCCGCCCTGGACATCTGTTTTTATCTGTGCCACAACCTCTTTCATTGCTGGGTTTTCAGATTGTTCTTCAAGAATTGTTAACCCTCTTAATAAAGGTAGCCCTGCATCAATTAAAGTTGCGAGCTGTCTTGTAAATTGCATTAAATCATCGGATTTTACTCTTTTCCTTCCTAAAAATGGGATACTAATTCCTTCTTTTGTTGTTTGTTTGATCTCTGCGATTTCAAATGGTCGAAGCCCCATCTCCCTTAAACGTGAGTTTACCAGTTTTTCATTTGCTCCATCAATTACACCTTTTTTCTCTGTGCCTGTAGCATCAAGGGCTCTGTACTTATATGACGGCATTATATAACCCCTCTGAAAAACATTGTAACTCTAATGATATCAAGTAGAAGCAAGAAACAAGAGGCACAGAGGCACAAAGGCACAAAGTATGAAAAACTAAGGATGATATGTTGGCTTCAGGCTACGGGCTACGGACTACAGTCCGCTGGAGCCCGAAGCCTGCTGAAAAGTCTTGAGTCTTCACTATCTTTTCATTTAGTTTATACCTTTGTACCTAATCGCCTTTCACAAGTTTCTCGAATTCATCAGGACGTTGTGCCTTTCTTATCGCATCCTGATACGAAACC
>JBFMHD010000326.1:0-1874 GCA_040752395.1 Candidatus Hydrogenedentota bacterium | reverse complement strand
TTGTGCTCTCTCCAATAATCTTGAACAACATTTTCGATAATCTTATTCCTATTTATCCCTATTTTTTAGAATTCAGGTATACCTGAATTCTTTTATCTCTCTTATCTTTTTTTTATTGCTAATTCCCCATATTTTTCATAGATTATGCTTATGAATGGCAGGTTATCCCAAAATCAAAATTACTATGAATTCTATGAAGAAGAAAGGAGGTAGTCATAATGAAACTCGAGGAAGGGAAAAACAGATATCAAGGTGAATGGATTGCCTTTCGTGCCTTTGACGAAAGCGATAATCCAGAAGGGGAGGTAATCCTTCACAACAAGGATCGACGAATTTTTGATAAGGAATTAGTTGAGCGTGGGCTTAATGATGTCTATATTACCTTTGCCGGCCCCCCAGTTCCTGAAGGCTATGCAGTAATGTTTTGAGCGGGAAATCGTCATGAGATTGCCTATCGGTATTCCGATTGTAGTGAGGAATGTCAAAATTACTGGCCCGAAAGGCTCAATTAGGGTAGATTTAATTTTTGACTCAGGAGCTGCTTTTACCGCGATTTCTTGGTCTGCGCTCAAGGTCATTGGCTATGATCCTGCTGGTGTCCCTGAGCGTCAAGAAATTGTTACTGCAAATTGTGTGATAGAGGTTCCGAAGCTTCGGGTGGAGAGCATGACTGTTAGTGATGTCAAAGCACAGGAAGTAGAGGTTATCTGCCATGACATTCCAGAACTTGCAGGAATTCGGGGTTTGCTTGGTCTGAGTTTCCTGAAACACTTTAGAACGGTCATCGACTATAAGGAAGGCTACCTTGAAATTTCATGATGGATGGTGATAATCCCCAACTTCACCTAACATAGCATAAAAGGTTCGTGCCTTACGGCACTCACACAAATTTTGCTTCGCAAAAACTTCTTTTATGCTGAAACCGTTATCTGAAATTGTCGGTTTTAAGGAGGTAAATCACTTATAATATATGTTCTCATAATACTAATAGTAACCCTGCTGTGGCTCTTGGTGCCTTTATTTTTAGGCATACTAATTGCATATTTCACTGTAAAACAATATACTAATCATATTATTTTAAGGAATGTGATGAAAATCAAATACCAGAGCAATGCAAAATCTATTTTTCAGATCAAAATGCTAAATTAACTTCTTTAAAATTTCACCATAGATCTTATTTTAAACATGAATTTAGCTCTTCGCAAAATGTATTTACAAAATTTATGGCAAATCCTGAAATACATACTAATGCGGTAGTGTATTATCTTATGGACAGAAAACTTTGGGAGGGATATATCGAATTTTTTAGCGCATTCATTGATGGTCTTATTATTATAACATACAATTCTAGATTATCTTCATCTTTCATTTACCCTGATCACATGATAATGAGAAGGGTAACTACTAATAATGTTGAAGAATTATTACAAATACATCTCGAGCAAGTCGAGAAATTTAAAAACGAACATCAGTTTAGAAATATGGAAGATTATGACTATATTTATGAATCGAAAAAAAATGTTAAAGAAGTATTATCCTATCAGGAACAAAATGGATTGATGAAATCGTGTGAAGCATGTTCCGTATATAAACTTACACTTATTGGTGCTATTAAGATGGTATTTATGGAGTGGATTAGTTTTAGATACCTTCGGGATATATTTAAGAGAAAACCTGTTAATTATAGTTGAGAATATTATGCAGTTCATTTTGTTTGTAACCGACAACTTTAGCCTAAGTTCAAAATTTTTAACCCCTAAAATCACCATTTTTTGACCTATCTTTTTTGTTAATTGTAATATTATCAAGAATGTTATCTGTTATTTAATCAAATATTAAAATAAAGTAGGGGTAAAAATAACAGCAAAAAAAGC
>JBFMHD010000325.1:0-1887 GCA_040752395.1 Candidatus Hydrogenedentota bacterium | reverse complement strand
TTAACCTCATTACAAATAAATATGCTAAAAAAATGTTAAAAAATTACTAATAGATTTTTAATAACCTTTTAATAATTTCTTTTTTTATTAAATATTAACAATAAATGAACAAATTTGCAACAAGTTTTTTACAGACAAACTCTCTCTGCGCCACTACTTAAACGAATAAATTTGCCCCTACTATAGAGATCCTTCAGCTTTTTAGACTTTAAGATAAGTATTCGGAAAAAACTCGCCGAACTGCTCATTTTAATGATTGTTCTAAATTATGGATATCCTGTCTAAGTTTTATATCTTTATCTATCAAAGAAAGAATCTTTTTATGAGCATGTAAGATAGTAACATGGTCTTTACCACCAAAAGCTTGACCTAATTCTGGTAAAGAATATGGGGTAAGTTTTCTTGAAAGATACATAGCTATATGCCGGGGTAATACAAGATTTTTAGAGCGTTTCTTACATAGTAAATCATTGACCGAGATATTAAAATATTTGGAAACACGCTGTTTTATATTATCTATGCTTATTGTTGATTGAGATGAATTTTCTGTTTTAATAAGATCTTTAAGTATATTTTTTGAGTTTTCTAAATTAATTTCCTTGTTTGTTAAATTGCTTGCAGCAATAATTTTTAGTAAGGCACTCTCTAACTCTCTAATGTTTGAGTATACGTTCTGTGAGATAAATTCAAGCACAGAATCAGGAATTTTAACATTAAGATTCTTTAATTTGGACTTAAGAATAGCTATACGGGTCTCAAGTGATGGAGGCTGTATGTCTGCTATTAAACCCCATTCAAGTCTTGTACGTAATCTCTCCTCCAGCTCTTTTATATCTCTTGGAGGTCTGTCGCTTGTCATTACTATTTGACATTTTGATTCATATAAGGTGTTAAATGTATGGAAGAATTCTTCCTGGGAACGGGTTTTACCAGCAAGAAAGTGGATATCATCAATTAGTAATACCTCTGCATTTCTGTATTTATATTGGAATGCTTTTATCTTATGTTTAGCAAGAGAATCAATATATTCATTTATAAAACGTTCACTGGTTAAATATATTACTTTTGCATCTTTATTAGTTTCGAGAATTTTGTTCGCTATCGCTTGAAGTAAATGGGTCTTGCCTAAACCTGAACCAGCATATATAAGTAAAGGATTATAGGTTTTTGCAGGTTTAGAGGCAACAGATTTACATGATGCATAAGCGAATTGATTTGATTCACCTATAATAAAGTTTTCAAAAGTATAAACTGAAAAAAATTTTTTATTGGTTTTTACATATTGCGGGGTTTCTGGTTCAATTGTAGTAATTGTAGTAGATGTATTTTCACAGATGAAGTTTGCAGAGATTTCTTTAGAGAACGTTTTTAGTAAACAATCATCTACTATTTCTTTATAATGCTCTGTTAACCAGTCTTTGAGAAATGCGTTGTCTGTCTTGATATATAAAATGTTGTTCGATAATGAATGAGGTTTCAAGGTAGAGAAGTAAGTTTGATACGTATGTTTACTGAGGAGCTCTCGTAATTGTTCGTTTAATTTTTGCCAGACATCTGAAATTTCCATAAATTATTCACAGGTTATTCACAGACTTTTCAAAGATACATAGAGATACTTCAGCCCTTCGGGCTTCAGGATGAGCAGTCGGAAAAAACACGCCGACCACTCATTTTATTTTATCAACAAAGATTGCTTCGAATTAAACTGCGAGTTTATTTTTAGTGGTTATACTCGATATTTAAATAATTTATTCAAGTTAGAACTAAAAAATCTGCTAAATTTTCTATAAAAACAAGTTTTCTTTTTATTATTTACTATATGTTTCTATTTGATATACTTTTTATGTTTTATTACTTAAAAACTTAAAAAGTATAATTTATATAAAA
>JBFMHD010000324.1:0-1916 GCA_040752395.1 Candidatus Hydrogenedentota bacterium | reverse complement strand
TGATAAAACATATAAGCGTTCTTTCAGCTATCTTTCTTATGGGATTCGCCGTATTCATAAAGTAGTAATATCTAACGACTCCTTCGAAAAACGCTGTAACTCTAATAATTCGGGGTACAGGCTACGGCCTACGGACTACAGCCGGCTGGAGCCCGAAGCCCGGAGCCTGAAGCCAACATATCATCTTTAGTTTTTCATATATTGTGTAGAGCGCAAAAACGCAATAACCCAATAACGCAAGAACCCAAGAACCCAAGAACCCAATAGTGTAGACCGCAAACCGCGCTCATGACGACTCCTATGAAAAAGTAATAACTAAGAAGAGAGAGGTTAAATCTGGTCAAAGATGATGAGTTTTTCTTCAGTCATCTCTTTTATAGTGAATTCTGGTCCTTCTCTGCCAAGCCCGCTACCCTTTGTGCCGCCATACGGCATATTATCGACCCTGAAAGTGGGTATCTCATTTATTAAGACGCCACCTGCTTCGATTTTTTCAGCACATTTTAGCGCTGTTGAAATATCACGAGTAAATGCTCCTACCTGAAGACCGTATTTTGAACTATTTACTTTTTGTATAGCTTCATCAGTTGTTTTAAATTTATTCACAGCAACAATCGGAGCAAATGCCTCTTCTTTAATGACCAGAGATTCTTCACTGACATCAGCGATAATTGTGGGTAGAAAGATATTATTATCTCTTTTCCCACCGATAACAATTTTTCCAGAATGTTCTATGGCATTTTTACAGAATAAAGAGGCTTTATTTAAAGCTGGTTCATCGATCATCGGACCCATTTCAGTTTCATTTAACAGAGGGTCGCCATATTTTATCTGGCCAACCTCGTTTGTAAGTAGCTGTAAGAATTCCCGCGCGATACTTTCCTCAACGTAGACCCGCTGCACAGAGATACAGACCTGACCGGCGAGAGTATAGCCACCTTTTCGGATCCGTTTAGCTGCATAATCTAACATGGCATCTTTGAAAACCACAACAGCTGAATTAGAACCAAGTTCCATCGTAACTTTTTTCATCCCGCAATTTGCCATAATAGTTTCACCAACTTCTAAACTCCCTGTAAAACTTATTTTTCTTATATCTGGAGATTTAACGAGTTTAAGGCCAATGGTATTACCATATCCTACAATTACAGAGATACATAATGGTGGTAGCCCGGCTTCGATTAATGTTTCAGCAAGCATCATGGCACAAAGCGGTGTTTTGGTAGCGGGTTTATGGACAACGGCATTAGAAGCAGCGATAGCGGGCCCGATTTTATGGCAGGAAAGATTGAGCGGGAAGTTAAAGGGCGAGATAGCAAGCACGATACCAAGAGGCACCCTTGAATAAAACCCCATTTTTTTAGAAGCAGACGAAAGATCAAACCTGACGGTCTCACCTCCTAATTTTAATCCAGCTATCGCAGACAATTTCAGAGTAAACGCAGCTCTTTCAGTCTCAAGTCTTGCCTCGTTAATTGTTTTACCTACCTCCTGTGCTATTACTTTACTGAACTCTTCTTTTTTTTGAAGCATAATTAAGGAGGCTCGTTCAAGTATCTCGGCTCTTTTCCCTACAGGCATTTCTTTTAATATGTTAAACCCTTTTTTAGCAGTGTCTATCACAACCTGTAAATCATTCTCATCAGCCAGACCAACCTCATCAATAACTTGATTATTATACGGATTTAATACCTTGACATTATCTTTTTTATTTATTCGTTTACCATTTAGAAACATAGTAAACCTCCATCTCTTTTTTACCATCTTTTTTTAAAATATTGAACTTTTCTCTACTAGATGGGTTTTTTTATGTTTCCACGAAGTATGATGTGATTTTTTCTCTGCAACTAATAAGGGCATTTTAGATTCTTTTTCTGTTCTCAATTTTTCATAAGTAACTATTTCGATATTTGAAA
>JBFMHD010000323.1:0-1919 GCA_040752395.1 Candidatus Hydrogenedentota bacterium | reverse complement strand
TCATAGAGTTGTCTTCTTTGTTCATAAAACCTCCTCTGAAAAACGCTGTAACTCTAATAATTCGGGGTACAGGCTACAGGCTACGGACTACAGCCGGCTGGAGCCAAAAGCCCAAAGCCAACATATCATCTTTAGTTTTTCATACGTTGTGTAGAGCGCAACCCGCGCTCATGACAACTCCTATGATAAAATAAAAATAAGTCTTTAATAATAAGTATATTCACTTTTAAAAAAAATGCAACTCTATTTTACAAAAAAGATTGTTTCATATAAATTAATGGCGGGAGTGACGGGACTTGAACCCGCGATCTTCGGCTTGACAGGCCGACGCGATAAACCAGTCTTCGCTACACCCCCGCATCTGTAAATATTTAAGATTAAATCTTCATTTGTGTCAATACCTACATTAATTTTTTATCATTACATTCTTTCTTAAAATGTTACCTGCTCTGTCTTTTAATGAAACATTGAGTCTGTCAATATCAGTTATGTTTTTGAGATTACATAAAATCAGGTTACGGTCATAATCATATTCAGACGGTATCTTCATTTTCCCTGCTGTAACAATTATAGAATCTTCGTCGATGCCGCTCTCTCTGTCATAAGATTCGATACAATATATCTCTTTTGTTTTATAATATCCTTTTCCAATATAAGGTTTCTTTATATCATCAGCTATTACAAACGATTTCAAATATCTCACATCTACTTCTTGTGCATTTTTTTCAATCGCCTTATAAAATCCTGCCTTCTTCTTTTTCCAATCATATGAAAATACACAAAGATGCTCTCCTCTTTTCTCTTTATATTTGATTTTTAGTTTTATCTCTTTTTTAAAATCATATACCTGTTTTGTCTGATAACCATAATCTTTAACTATCATACCAGCTAACTCTTTCTTTGCTCTATCCCTGTTAATTATAATTCCTGTTTTTTTAAATACTGAATCACCCGGTACTTTTATAGAAAAATTAGTATCAATAAAAAACTCATTTTGTTTTTCATCTATTACTACAAGATAGACCTCGTCTAATCTTTTATTATTTATTTCTAACTTATGTACTCCGCTCTCTAATTCCTTAACATCGATCCATTTATACGTTTTTTCGCCTTTATATTTACTCTTTATAAGGAAAATATCATCCCATCCCTCGATAGTGTAATCCTTATTAAAATCAAAATCAATATTTTCATTATTGATAAATTTTACGTGGATCTCATAAGTATTATCCAGATAATCTGTAATAAAAATTCTACTTTCAGTAAAGCTTTCATCAATTATGCCGTTCCATTCGTTGTTGGAATTAAAGGTTACCGGCCTCGCCTCACGATTAAAAAGATATAACGAGTAAAATGTGGGTCCGAAAGTAGATTTAGTGGCATCATAAATTCTTGCAGATTTTGTATTATCATAATAACTTATATAATCAAATCTTTGCTTGAAAATCTTCGTATCATCTAATTTTATTCCCCATTCATAGGGGCTCAGACTATCGCCTCTTGAGGTTTGAAACTTGCATTTCACACCCATGCCTATCTCACCTTTAAACAAAATCTCCGCATATCTCAGTGGTCTATCTGGTGACACCAGCACCTCAACAGGGTCTGCCTTCCCGAAAGCAAGTGAGCCAATACCAACTGGATAAACTATCAGAGATTCAACTATAAAATTACTCTGTTTATCCTGTATCTTGATTAATTGTAGCGGGTTAACAGTTGTATCGAAATCTGTTCTTAATTCAAAATGAAGATGAGGCAGTCCTGATCCGCTCTCTCCACTATATCCCACAATCTCTCCAGCATTCACTCTAATAGCATTTTTAAACCATAAATCAATATCTTCTCCACCAATTTCACGGAGATATTTATTCAAACTATCATTACCAAATTTTTCAAGATGAAAAAAAATATAGAGATAT
>JBFMHD010000322.1:0-1923 GCA_040752395.1 Candidatus Hydrogenedentota bacterium | reverse complement strand
GCAGTGCCTCTACCTGCTGTAGGGTCGGATAATGGATTAGCGGCATCGTAAATTGGACCACTTGCCATATTAAGCTGTACCGCAGTTGTAGCACCTGGATCGTTAATTACCTCATCATGCTGGGCATCAGACCAGACTGTTACGATATGTCCTGATATTTCTATATCAGCAAACAAACTTCCACTGACTAAAAGAAAAGATACGACCAAAAATGTTAATAACAACTTCTTTTTCATAAAAATCTCCTTCTTAATTTACAAATTACTAAAGTGGGACAGACCATAATTAAAGTTGCTTTGAGCATATCTTTTATCCCGAACTCTTTTATATTAAAACAGCAAAAGTGGCTGTGCAGGGAAAATACATAGCAAAAACCACGTTTGCTATAACTAATTGTTTGAGCGTTAAATTTAAAGGTACAGGCATTACCTATCTCAATAGCGCGAAGCAAGAGACATATCCAGGACGGGTTGATAACGTCCTCTGGGTAACAGAAGTTTGCGAAGTCAATCTCGATGTAGATATTATTCTGTCTTCACAGCTTCGATCCAGAGCACCGCATCTTCTGACAATTCTTTACCCTCGTATTCCTTTTTGCCACCGGCACCAAGAGCAGCAAATCCCCAGTATCCTGCTTTTGTTGGAACAAAAGAAAACTCGCCATCTTTATTAGCTAATATCACAGCAGTACCATGACCTTCTGTAGATATTTTAGGTTTACCGGTGAACTTGTTAGCCTTCATATCAATCTCGTAGTTGATATACTCGACTTCTATCTCTGCATTCGCAACAGGGTTTCCTTTACCATCAATGACTACTCCTCTGAAGATACCACCTACCCAAACATCATAAGGCATAACTAATGGCATTATTTCCGGGTAACCTTCTGCACAACGTTCACTCCAATCAGTAGCTATTCCACTACGGTTAATCATTACCTTTGTGACTTGCTGAATGTAGATATCTTCTGCGGCTTCGTAATATGGATAAGGAACAGCGATTAGAACGAAATCTCCACCACCTTTGTAACCACATTTGTTATCAAGTGTAAGATCATAGGCACGACCAGAATTAGTAAGGCTGGTAAATGTAATCTCTTTCAGTTTATCCACCAGGTCAGTCCTTTCCCCTTTATGAATCAAGAAAAGTTCTTTCATTCCTTTTATGTTACCAGCTTCGTCTTTACCTATATCCATAGTATGCCCTGCTTCAAACGGATGTGTGAATATTAGCTTGAAAGGAACAGATGTTCCCTCAACATTTGATTCCGGTGTGTAAACCAACTGAAAATGTGGTAACACCATACTACTCGTCCCTGATATTATTATCAGAGTAATCAACGCTACACCTATAATTTTAATTTTGCACATTGATTTTACCTCCTCTGAAAAATTTTGTAACTCTAATGATATCAAAATGATATCAAGTAGAAGCAAGAGGCAAGAAGCAAGATAACGGAAGAAGTGAGAGGTATCAGGACAGGCTAGAGGCTACGGACTACAGCCGGCTGGAGCTCCCTATGAAAAGTCTTGAGTCTTGAGTCTCGAGTCCTGTTTTGACTCACGACTCTTTTCATATCATCTTTAGTTTTTCATGCTTTGTGTAGAGCGCAAAAACGCAATAACCCAAGAACCCAATAGTGTAGAGCGCAAACCGCGCTCATGAGTACTCCTTCTTTAATTATTAAGTGCTGGACTTACGACCTACGGTCCAACCCACATAGAAACTTACCACCGCAAGTAGCAGAACTACTGCTGTTGTTATGATTATTGTAGTTATTGAAACTGCCTGATTTTGTACTGCCGGCGGTGCCATTGGTGGAAGATTCATCTCCGGTGTCCAGTCAGGTATCTCTGTAGTTGCAGGTATAGAAGGTGCAGGTGTCGGTTCTTTTGGCGTAACCTGTGTTTTTGGCTCCTCTAC
>JBFMHD010000321.1:0-1933 GCA_040752395.1 Candidatus Hydrogenedentota bacterium | reverse complement strand
ACTGCTATGCCATATAGAGGCAGCGAACTATGGCCGTAAGAAGCGTAAATTTTGTTGCCAAAGAGACGGATGGGGCAGTGCCTTAACCCATTCTGCTGTTTGCTAGCTGCTATGCAATGTAGAAGCGGTGAAACTACGGCTGTAAGAAGTGTAATAATGAAAAAACGGGTTTTGATTAGTGTTTATAAAAAAGATAAAATTCTTGAACTGGCTAAAACTTTTGTAAATGCCTATTTTGAAATTATTTCAAGTGGTGGCACGTATAACTATCTCGTTCAAAATAATATACCTGCCATACCTGTTGAAAAAATTACAGGGTTTCCTGAAATACTAAATGGCAGAGTTAAAACTTTGCACCCAGCAATACATGGCGGGCTTCTTGGCCGTGACACAGATGAAGATATCAAACAATTAAATCAATTAAATATTAATTTTATAGATGTTTGCTGCGTAAACCTCTATCCATTTGAAGGAATTGATAAAAACTCATCAATTGAAGAATTAATAGAAATGATTGATATAGGTGGTGTTGCTTTAATAAGGGCTGCAGCTAAAAATTATAAGCGCGTGGCTGTTATTGTGGATATCGATGATTATGATTTAATTATAAACGAGATTGTAAGTTATAAATATATAAAACCTGAAACAAGGAAATATCTCGCCCTGAAAGCTTTTAAAACAACTATGAATTATGATGCCTGTATATGGAAACGGCTATTGGAAAGATTAGATAATAAAAATAGTGATTTTATAGTCTTAGAAGAGGGTGAAAAATTAAGATACGGCGAAAACCCGCATCAATTAGCACTGCTTTATAATATGGCTAACGATTCCTATTCGCTAAAAAATGCTGAAATATTGCACGGCAGAGAAATGTCTTATAATAATTATCTTGATTTATATGCTTCAATTAGACCGTTATTTAATATAAACCAGGCTGCGGTTTGTGTTGTAAAACATACTAATCCTTGCGGACTTGCCACCCATAGGGGATTAAGCAAAGCTTTTGAATATGCATGGGAATGTGATAGCAAAAGTGCATTCGGCGGCATAGTTGCCATGAATCGTAAATGCACCCCTGATCTCGCTACCCTTACAAAAAATAAATTCATTGAGGTAATCGCTGCACCAGATTATGATGAAAAAGCACTCTCATTCTTAAAAGAAAAAAGTGCTAATTTAAGAGTTATTAAACTTGATATAGATAAATTAAAAAATATTAAAAAAGAAATACACTGTTTCAGTGGCATAGCACTTGAAACTCTTATGGATGAGATAAAAGATGAGGATTTAAAGCCTGTTACAGATAAAAAAATTGATGAATCTTTAATGGAATTAGTAAGATTTGGTATTATAAGTTGTGCAAATATTAAATCTAACTCGGTCTCGCTTGTTTGTAAAACACCTGATAAAGAAGGTATGATACAACTCGGGATGGGCTCAGGTCAGCCTAATAGAATAGATTCTTTATCTCGACTTGCTATACCCAAAGCACTTGATAACAGTAAAAAATTCTTTAATATAGATAGATTACCTGATGATACAGTATTAATAAGCGAAGCATTTTTCCCATTCGAAGATATAATCGAAATAGCAAATCAGTACAGTATTAAATACATCGTTCAGCCAGGCGGCTCAAAACGTGACCCTGAAATCATTAAAAAATGTAATGAGTTCGGGATAGCAATGGCTTTTACAGGTGTCCGACACTTCCGCCACTTTTAACTGAATTATATGGATGATTTTAACAATTTCAGGTATCTTGGCGCTGTTGAAATATTTGTACTATCTCCCTGTAAAACAAAAGTACTCCTTATGAAACGAAGTGAAAAACGAGCAGTCTTACCTGGATTTTATGCAGGTCTGGGTGGTAAGATGGATTCCAATTCTATTGAATCAGCCTATGATACTGCTGTCAGAGAGATTAAAGAAG
>JBFMHD010000320.1:0-2001 GCA_040752395.1 Candidatus Hydrogenedentota bacterium | reverse complement strand
CTGACAGGATGTCAGGCGGAATAATGTCAGGACGAATTGTTTTTAGATTGGTCAGGTCAAAATGTGCCGAAAATTTACTAAAAAATGTCTCGAGAAACGGGGAGCACTACAATAGAAGACAAAAGTTAAGGAGTTAACACCTAAACAATGAAAAGATTTTTTGGGCTCGTTTATTTTGGTATGTATCTTATTTTTGCAATACCTGTTATGGGGTTTGATACTGAGATTTATAATGGTCAGGCTGTTGTTAAAAATAGACTGCTTATAAAGTTTGTTGACCCGAATAATATCCAAGAAAGAGATAGAATTTTGAATAAGATCGGTGGGATATTTAAAGGTGGGAATAATGATATGCTACCGTTTTCTATTGTTCAGCTTGCTTGTGATACAGGGATCGATACAGCTATATTAATTATCCAAAACGATACCGCAATCTACTGGGTTAATCCGGATTATGTAGGAGAATATTTTTTTAATCCCATATATCCAACTGATACAAACCTTGTGGATCAATATTATTTAGATCAAGCATCAGATAACGATATAGATGCGCCTGAGGCATGGGGACGGATGGATAACCCCGGTGGTAGAAGTGATGTTATCATAGCTGTTCTTGATTCAGGTGTTCAACTAACTCACCAAGATCTTGTAAAAAATTTTTACAAAGACATAGCTGATCCGATTGATGGTGTCGATAACGATGGGGATGGTTATACTGACGAATATGATGGTTTTGATTTTTATCAGGGTACACTGAATGATAATGGAACACCAAACATATATACAGATGATAAATGGATAAACAGTGATACTGGGCCAGAAGATCTCGAAAATACAGAACATGGTACTATGGTTTCGGGAATTATTGGAGCATCAATAAATGATACTAATCATATCCAGAGTGTCGTGGGCATTGCTTATAATTGCAAAATATTACCTATAAAAATGGGGCCAAATCCAACTACTTTAGGGTCGCTATCAGGAATTTATTTTGCGGTAAAACAGGGAGCAAAAGTAATAAATTGCAGTTATGGTGGCTATATTTATTCCGATGCTGAAAATGAAGCTATTCAATATGCATTAAACTCTGGATTAATACTTGTTTGTGCATCAGGGGATGATAATGCTGATCTAGATAATGTTGATTGTTATCCGATTGAATACAGTGCTGATATTATTGGCGTAGGGTCAGTTGGGAAGACTGGTTATCGTTCAACGTTTTCTAATTATGGTTGGCCAATTGATTTAGTAGCATTTGGGGAGGATATTACTACAACAAAAATAAACGGTTACGCAATAAATGATCCTACGATGGATGGTACGTCTTTTTCTGCACCTCAGGTAGCTGCGGCAGCTGTGTTACTTCTCTCTGAAAAACCATCGCTTACAAGAAGCGAAGTGGAGCGAATCTTGAAAGAGACCGCAATTGATAGAGGTGCAGCATACTGGGATGAATATTATGGCGCTGGCATATTGAATCTTGTTGGGGCAATTAAGATGACGCAGTTTGCTACAAGAAAAGATTATCAGGTTGTTACATATCCGAGCCCCTTCAGGGTTCAACAAGGAGGTTATTGCGTTATCGAACCAACTGAAGCCGCAAAAACAATAATTGCTAATGTTTTCACAACATCAGGCAGACTTGTAAGAAGGCTTGATGACTCAACTGAGGTTGGTGATTTTGATTCTGATGGCAGTGTTGAGGCAAGATGGAATGGATTAAATGAAGAAGGTGACAGGGTGGTTCCGGGTGTTTATGTAATCGGCGTAGTGTTTGATGGCCGAAAGACACAAGGACGGATTACTGTGATTAATTGGTGATATATTAGAAGCAAGAGGCAAGAAGCAAGAAGCAAGATAACGGAAAAGAAAGATAACGAAAGAGGCACAGAGGCACAGAGGCACAAGGTATGAAAAACTAAAGATGATATAAAAAGAGTCGTGAGTCACAAGTCGCAAGTCGTGAGTCAAAACAGGACTCGAGACTCAAGACTCAAGACT
>JBFMHD010000032.1:0-16964 GCA_040752395.1 Candidatus Hydrogenedentota bacterium | reverse complement strand
CGGTTTGCGCTCTACACTATTGGGTTCTTGGGTTTTTGTGCTCTACACAAAGCATGAAAAACTAAAGATGATATGTTGGCTTCAGGCTCCGGGCTTCGGGCTCCAGCCGGCTGTAGTCCGTAGCCTGTAGCCCAAATTATTAGGGTTGCGAAGTTTTTCAGAGGAGATTCAGACGTTTTCTTGCTTCTTGCTTCTACTTGATATCATTAGAGTTACAATGTTTTTCAGAGGAGGTATCTACTCGATGAGATACAGAGATTTTTTTAAGGTTTTGATGGTTTTAATATTAGGGGTTTTTCTGATATACCCTATAACGATTTATGCAGAAAAATATACTGCTAAAGTAACTGATTTAGTTGGTGATGCTGATTACAAAGTAAAAGATAGTGAAAAATGGGAGTCTTTAACAAATGGGATTGAATTACAAGAAGGCGATAAAGTAAGAACAAAATTTGCCTCAAAATTAAGATTAGAATTTGCTGACGGGTCTGAGGTTTTTGTTAGAGAGAACTCGATGATGGATATAAAAATATTAAAAGACACAAAAGGGGGTGACAGACAGAAACAATTAAAAATGTGGATTGGTAATGTGAGGGCAAAGGTACAGCCACTACCAACCGAGGGATCAATGTTTGAGGTGGCTACACCAACTTCTGTTGCAGGTGTAAGAGGCACTGATTTTACAATGAATATAGAAAAAGATGGTACAACAATGCTTTATGTTCGTGATGGTCAGGTGAATTTAAGAAATGTGTTCAGTAATCAGGAAGTGAATGTAGGTCAATTTCAGCAATCCCTCTCAATGCCAACAGGCGATGTTACACCACCAGAAAAAGCAGAGGACCCTGATGCTAATGTTGGAGAGGAAGAAAAAGCAAAAGAAGAAGCACAAATCCCGACTGATACAGGTACAGCTGTTACCCCGGAAGTCGAGACAACACCTACTGATGAAACTATACAGGAAAATTATGTAATTATGGTTTCCGAGCCTGCGAGCGGGACGATATTTGCTACGAGCCAGGTAAAAGTTGCTGGTATCTATGGAGCAAATCAAAAGATAATAATAAACGACATTTCTATAATCTGCGGCGCTGATGGGTCATACTCTGAAATTGTAACTCTTGCTGAAGGTGATAATAAGATTATCATTACAAATGAAGATAAGACTCAATCTCAAGAAATACCAGTTGTAATAGACACAATTAAACCTGATATTCAAATTATAAGCATTATACCTTCAATAACAAACCAGTCTATTTTGAGTCTCTCCCTGAATACAGAGGCTAATTCTATTGTAAAGATAGGTGATTTATCATTACAGACCGCATCAGGCGTTGTTAATCATCAGCATTCTTTAGTTGAAGGGATGAATAATATCCAGATTATTGTTACAGATAAAGCAGGTAATATTTCAGAGAAGACTATACAGGTTGAACTTGATTCTATAGCTCCAACTCTTACCATATCCCAGATCCTTGTAGATAATGCTACAGGTAAGATATTAGTATCAGGTATTGTGGAGGCAGGTGCGATAGTAACTGCGAATGGTTATCCGCTTGAGGTTAATGCAAATGGTTCGTTCAGTTCAACGATTGACTGGGCTACAAGTGGTGATGTTACATTTGAGGCAAAAGATGGGGCAGGTAATATAACTCGGGAGGTAAGGACACCAAGTGGTGCAGTAGATAATGACGGACCAACATTACAATCTATAACTTTTTCGCCTTCATCAGTTACTGTTGGCGAGGTTTCTGCTGTTACTGTAACAGTGGTTGCTTCTGATGCTTCGGGTTTAATAAATTCTACGGAGATAGCGCTTACAGGTCCAACAGGTAGAACTTTACAAGCAACGCTTAGTTTAGCTGGTGTTAACAGTTATACTGGAATTTTATCAATCCCGACTGATTTACCAGGTGGTATATATTCTGTCTCGAGTCTAACATTAACAGATGCTGTTGGTAATAGTTCGAGTGTTTCGAGTGCAACTACGCTCACTGTTGTTAACACTGCACCTGATGCGCCGTCTGATGTTTCAGCTGTTGATGCTAAAGTTGGTGGTACAATCACACTCACGTGGAGATTCAATACTACAAATCAGGATATAGCGGGGTTAAGGTTGTATCAGAGTATGGCTTCTGGTGGCCCTTATTCGTTAATTGCAAATCTTTCTTCAACCCAATCGCTTTATGAGATAAAGAATCTAATTAATGGGACACCATACTATTTTATTCTAAGAAGTTATGACTTTAATGGTAATGAGTCATTAAATTCGAATGAAGCCTCTGATATTCCTTCGGACCAGGTTGCTCCGTCTGCCCCAAGCGGATTAAAGCAATCAGATGCAACAACAAACTCTGTAACCATCTCGTGGAGCCCGTCGTCTGAAGCCTCGAGTTATAAGGTTTACAGAAGTTTATCTGCTGGTACTGGTGGTCCATGGATGTTTCTTGGTCAGACAAGTTCAAGTTCATATACCGTAACAGGGCTTGCTGCGAAAACGACATATTATTTTGCTGTAACGGCGCTTGATGATAATATCGCACCACCTACAAATCAGCCTAATGAGAGCTCACAAGCTACTTGTTCTGCAACTACAAATTGATTAAACGTTATCCCGATATTATCCTTAATATTGAAGGATGGTATCGGGATAATCATTTTAAAGAACCTGGTATAGGTTTATTAAAAAAGCTTTTAAAACAAGCTGCTATCAGTATTGATGAGTTTAATCAGCTTTAATTATAATAAAGGATGGTCATTATTAATTATTTTTCAGCGAGTAATTAATTTTTATTTCGATTTCATCAGCTCTCATTAAAATATTTAAATATTCAATAAATTCACTTTCTATTTCTTTAGCTAATTTTTTATATCCTGTATAATCAGTAGCCTGGATAGTGACCTGCGGTAAAGTTACAGATTGAATTAAACCCTGTTTAAATATCTTAACATAAAAGATATTACACATTGATTGGATATCAGAAAAATATTTTGAAAGATTAGTCATTAATCTGCCTGTTCTTCCGTAAGGATATTTATAAAACATAGTAAAACCAGCATCAGTCTTTATAATAAGTATATGTTCTGGAATATCTAAATGTATATAGTCATACATCGATGAGATTGTGGGATGGCAGGATGGTGTATATATAAAATTAGATAATATTTCAAGTAAGCTGAGAGCGGATTTTCTATCATAGCCAGCTTGAAGCACAGAACCCTTAAATCGGATATATTTAAGAACATCTTTAACCCTTGCTATTTCGCTTAAAGCATCGAATAAATCTTGATATTTTGAATTTATATATATTCCTTCTTGATAAAGATACTGGATGATAAAATTATCGTCTTTATCCTGTTCGATGAATATAGAATGAAGGCGTATATTTTTTATTAAATCATTAATTATATGTCTTGATTCCCATGAGAGGAGCATTCGCGTATAAATTTTTAAATCTGTTAATTTTTTGATTACTATATTTTTATCAAACCCTTTTAAAAAATAAAGGTATCTATCTTTAAGTTTCATCTGCATCTGAGTAATGAAATTTAACGTATTCTCAATGAATTTTTTTTGCAGCGTTATATCACTCGGATTTTTAGAAGAAAAAAGTTTTTGCACCTCTGTACTGTCTAATCCGCTTTTAAGTTTATAACAGTTATGTAAAAGAGTTACCTCTGGAGCTGTAAAGAGGCTTCCTTCTTTTTCAAGAATCTTTGAAAAAATTATATCATAAACCGTTGGTAGCTTTTCGCTGATTTTAATCAATTCATATCTTGACATTTCAGGACTAAAATTTTTTTCAGCTTCCTTCTCCATAATTTCGGAGATCGGATTTATAGACTGACTTGCTATAAGAAGTCCGAGCGCAGCTCTAAGAGCAGCTTTAGCCGGGTTACCTTTATATGCCTGCATAAGCGAGATAATAGACAATTCATATCCTTCCTGTGGCGGGATCTCTGAAACAGTGTGTGAAAAGATCTCTTTTCCAGCAATAAGTGTTTTTGTTGAGAGGAAGTAATCTTTTAAATGGTTCGATGCAAGACCAAGGTAGCTCTCTTCACTACCGAATTCAAAAAAACTCCAGTCGCGATAACTACTCTCAGATATAAACCAGAATGTTATAGGATAAGGTGAATTTAATTTCTTTATTAAATTATCTGTTTTATTTTTTAAAAGATTTAAAGAAGAACTGGTATATAGATTATCTTTTAAAATAACCCAGATATCAAAATCAGAATATTTCTCATCTTTTTTCAGTCTTGTTGTTATACTTTTGAAATCTTTGGTCCCTGCTGTACCCATAATAAATACTGATAAAATGTTTTTTTTATCACTTGCTTTATAATCTACAATCCCATAGGGACAATTATCATCAGTCTTTGAATTCAAATTATCCAGAATCTCCTGTATCTCTTTATAACTCAGTATTACATTTTTACGGATTGTTTCTGCTATATTTTCAGTATTTTGTACCATTTAAAATCCAGCAACCTTTAATCTTGCTTTCCATCCATTTTTCTGATACTTTTCACTTTTTACTTCTTATTTCTCATTTCTTATTTTCTGTCTTCTGTATTCTGTCTTCTATCTTCTACCAAGGTATCCCTGTTTGAATAAAAGTTCAGCAATAAGTATAGCACCACCTGCTGCCCCCCGAATAGTATTATGAGATAGACATACAAACCTATAATCGAAGATTTTATCTTCTCTTAATCGTCCGATAGCTATACCCATGCCGTTGCTGATATCTCTATCAAGTTTTGTTTGTGGTCTGATATCTTCCTCGAAATATGTTAAGAACGGTTTTGGAGCTAAAGGGAGATTTAATTTTTGGGGTTCGCCTTCAAAAGACTTCCATCTTGAAATTATATCTTCTTTTTTTGGTTTCTTCTTAAATTTTACGGAAACTGCGGCAAGATGGCCATCAGTAACAGGGACACGGATGCATTGAGCTGATATTTTTGGTGAAGTAGCGTTTATGATTCGGTCTCCCTCAATTCTACCCCAGATCTTCATAGGCTCCTGTTCACTTTTCTCTTCCTCACCTTTTATAAAAGGGATAACATTATCTATCATTTCAGCCCAGGTCTCAAAAGTTTTACCTGCACCTGAAATCGCTTGATAAGTAGCGACGATAATATCCGTTGGTTCAAAGTCAATCAATGGATGTATCGCTGGCGTATAACTCTGTAAAGAACAGTTCGGTTTTACCGCAATAAACCCTCTTTTTGTTCCAAGACGTTCTTTTTGTTTATTTATAATTGCAGTATGAGAACTATTAATCTCAGGTATCATCATAGGGACATCCATAGTTCCACGATGTGCCGAGTTATTAGATACCACTGGTACCTCTGCTTTAGCATAATTTTCTTCTAATTTTAAAATTTCGTCTTTAGACATATCTACGGCACAGAATACAAAATCGACCTTTTGAGCGATATCAGCTATCTCCTGTGCGTTATAAACAATAAGTTTAGCAATAAGGGATGGGATTGGTTTATTTATGGTCCAGCGGCCAGCTACCGCATCTTCATAGGTTTTACCCGCTGATGAAGCACTTGCAGCAACTAATACAGTATCAAACCAGGGATGGTTTTCAAGCAGGGTAACAAACCTCTGGCCAACCATACCTGTGGCACCAATAACACCAACTCTTAATTTATCCATAGCAGTTATCAACCCCCTTTGAAAGAACTTCGAAGTTCGGAGTTCGGAGCTATTATTACAAACTTCTAACTCCTAACTCCTATCTTTTTCATATATTGTGTAGAGCGCAAAAACGCAATAACCCAATAACGCAAGAACCCAAGAACCCAATAGTGTAGAGCGCAAAAGATGCTTATGAAAACGAGATAATTAAAACAAAAAATAACAGATTTTGTAAAGAATTTTAAAACCGGAATATCTTGCTTCTATTATATCATCTATGACTGCGGGCTCAGTCTATAAATAATGCTGTTAAATATTTTTCTTATTTTTGCTCTGATAGTAGCCATATAATTTAGAAATTCGTTCTGATTTATTGCAAATTTCATATTATCCTGCAATGTATAATATAATTTAGTTAAGATTTCTTTATTTGTGGGGAATATATTTGTTTTTTGGAGTCCTATAAGATTTAGACCTGTTTCTATACTTCTATATAAAATATATGCTTCTCTGATTGTGAAGGATTCTTGGAGAGAGATTATCTCGTGCGTGACAGAATTTTCAAGTGTAATAAGAGGTGGGGCATATCTTACATTAGTATCTATTTTACCAAGATGAATATTAATAAGTTGTAAAAGCATCTCTATTTCCATCAATCCACCTTCATTATGTTTGAAATCATTTTTATCTTTATGCGATATTTCGATATTTTTTTTCATTTCAAGAATGTTTGAAGGTGGTGGCGGAGTAGAGCCGTATACGAATTCAGATACTTTACTTTGAAAGAGCCCAAACAATTTTTTATCACCACTTATATATCTCAGTCTTGTCATAGCAAGTTTTTCCCAGTCTCGGGCTCGATCGAGATAATATTGAAGACAGTGGTTTATGTGTATTGAGATAGGTGATTTTTCGCCTTCGGGTCTGAGCCGGGCATCAACTCTATAGAGTTTTCCAGAAGGGGTCGATTCACTTAAAAAATTGAGAAGTTTTGTAGCTTTAGTTAGTGGTTCAGAGATTTCATCGTTATGTATAAATAATAAATCGAGATCAGAGGCGATGCCAAGTTCACAGGAACCAAGTTTTCCTAAAGATGCAAGGAAATATCCACTCTCTTCTTTGCTATAAAAATATCTGGTTAAAACACTCAATATATTATCAGCAATTTTAGTATAGTTCAATAGAGTTGAAGAAACATTGTTAATACCGAGAATATACTGAACACCTGTTTTAAAATGTTTTTCTATTTTATAATTAAGTAAATGGGTGTGAACTGTATCATCAAAACTCTCATCATTTACAGATTTAAATAATTCATCAAAATCAACAAGTATATCAAAAAGCGCCGGATATTTTACCAGATAGCTTGACAGCATTTCACTTTTTGATGCTATCTCGGAGAACAAATACATAAGAAATTCGTTCTTTGAAAGCAGATCAAACAACATACCTTTTGCTGTAAAATTATTAAATATTTGTTCGATAGCTGAGAGTGTAAAGGAAGGGTTAAATTTTGTTGAAACTGAAGATAATAATGATGGCAAAAAACCTATAAATTTTTCAGTGGAGACTTCATAGATAGGGCTTTTTTTATGGCCATACTGAATATAATATAAGTCTTGCAATGCCTTTTTATAGTCAAATAATTTGTATCTTTCGAGAATATTTTTTTTCTTTATTATGTCGATATTTTCAAGAAGTAGTTTTAAATCCGACTGTAACGAAGCCGGTATTTTTATTTTATCTGTATATAGCTGGTGGACCATCTCTGTTGTTTTCATAAATCTATTGAGTAAATCCTTAAAATTTTTATATCCAAGCCGTTTTGCGATTTGCTCAAGGGTCCTCTCATCAACTGGTAGAGTATGAGTCTGTCTGAATGAAAGCAGCTGGAGACTGTGTTCAAGTTCGCGTAAAAAAATATAAGAATTAAATAGTAACTCGAATTCAACATTAGATATTATCCTGGCATCTCTTAAATTTGTTAATGATTGTAGAGTATTGATGTTGAGAATATGAGGGAAAGAACCAAGATTTAAAATTAACAAAGCCTGAACAATAAATTCTATCTCCCTTATACCGCCATAACCAAGTTTGACATTAAAAGTAAGTTCAGTAATATTCCCGAGTTCAGCATTTATCTTTGATTTCATTGTATAAATATCGTTAAGTATAGTATCCTCGCCGTGACGCGGAAAAAACAGTTTTTTTATACCAACCAAAAATTCGTTTCCCTTATTAAAATCACCTGCAATAACTCTTGCTTTTGTCATAGCCTGTTTCTCAAAGAAAGCTGAACGCGTAGAATAATAAGTTAAAGCCGCATCAAGACCTAAACATAAAGGACCAGTCTCGCCATCTGGCCGAAGCCGGATATCAACCCGATATAACCACCCGTCCTCTGTCTTTGCTCCAAGTGTTTTGATAATTGTATCTGTGAGACGAGAAAAAAATTCATTATTCGTTAATTGTTTGAGCTGAGTCTCTGTTTCTGTATACCCATCCTCTGTATAAAAAAAGATTAAATCAATATCAGAACTATAGTTTAATTCCATCCCACCTAATTTTCCAACACCTATAATAATAAGTTGAGAATTATTTGACGGCGTACCGTAAGTATTAATTAAATCCTGTAACGATTGATTATAAACCCTGTTAATAACAAACCCGGCAAGCTCTGATAACTCTTCTGTATACTCCTGTAAAGAAATGCCAAGGATAAGATGACGATAGATTATATGAAAAAGTGTATTATGGTGAAAACAGATTAAATCTTTTAGAAAGATACCTGATTTCTCAATCTTTTCAAAATCTGCATTTAAGTAATCAACACTGATTTTATCAGTAAAGATATTTTTTTTAGTATATTCAAAGAACAGCATAGGATATTTTATAAGATATTCAGATAAGAAAATGCTGTTATCAATCAGGACCACAAGCTTTTTTAACAGATGGGGTTCTTCTATAAATTTTCTAAAAAGATATATGTGGTCGTTTGCATTGCAAAAAAATCTTTCAAGACTACAAAGAACTCTATCAGGATCACCCGCTGATTTAAGACCGCTAATTAAAACGTCAATAATTTCTAAAAAATATGGTACATACTCTTCTTTATTAACTATAGAGATTAAATTCTTCTCAGCTAATTGAGGTGATGAGATATTAGTATCTTTGATTAATTTAAATATCTCATTACTGATCGCAGTACCTATATTGTTCATATACTTTATATTTTAATTATTACCACATATCTAATCAAGCAAAAACCGGCGAAAAACAGGGACGGTTCAGGTTTTTCAAACTCTTTTACTAAAAAGACCATTGGCTCAATATCGAATAGGGGTCACAATGTTGGCAGGTATCCCTCTGTAAAATAAAATTTTTGTGGACATCCATACCAACATACCGTATTATACTCATAGGCGTGACATCATTAGATATTTTTGATACTCTATAATATATTTTTATAGAGTGCCGATCATGCCATATTGTCTATAATTTTATATGATATACGAAGACATCTTTAAGTCACTGAATAAAAATAAGATAAAATATGCTGTGGCAGGAGGAGTTGCTGTTGTTTTGCACGGGTATACGAGATTTACCGTCGACCTTGATCTGATAGTAAAGCTGAACGATCAAAACCTGAATAAATTTTTTGATATTATGTATGAACTGGGGTATCGTCCAAAAGTACCTGTAAAAAAAGAAGAATTTATTGACAAACAGAAACGTAGGGAGTGGATTGATAAAAAGGGGATGGTGGTTTTTTCTTTTTTTCATCTTAAGGACCATTTAAAACTGGTAGATATGTTTATAACTGAGCCGATAAAATTTTCTAAAATTGAAAAAGAGTTGAAGAGAGTAAAGATTGCCAATATGCGTGTCCCTGTAATCAGCATCAAACATCTTATTAAATTGAAACTAATGGCTTCGCGACCCCAGGATTTAATAGATATCAGGAATTTAAAAGAAATTGAAAGGATAAATAATGAATAAAGGTTCTGACTTTAAACACGAATATATCATTCCTTATGAACATCTTGAATTTGTAGTGAAAAATACCACGCCTTATCAAAGGTTAAAGAAACTTGAGGAAACATGGCTTTTATGGAGGGCAATAAGAAGAACGTTACCAAGAAGGGTTATCAGGCTGCAGGATGCATTACTATCCAATCAGGGAATATCATAATTAAGCGGTATGTTCTTGGGAATTATAAAATATTATTTCACATTCAGAAAGACTGTATACGTGGAACTAACCGATTAAACCGATTAAACAGATTAAACAGGGATGGTTCTGGTTTTATAGGTTTCATTGATACAAATATTATATTGACATAATTAGGAATAGTGATACAAACTTGTGTTGAGTCGAGACAATGGAAACTCGGCGCTACCGATTATATGATGAAAGATAATGAAATGGAAAAACGGCTGCAAAATATAGAAGAAAAACTTGACCAGGTGCTTCGTACTAAAAGTACGTGTGGGTTTGAATATAAAAGCAAGAAAACATTATGGGGGTATCCATTAGTTCATATCGTCCATGGAATATGGTTAGATTCGCAAACAGGAAAATTTCGGATTGCAAAAGGTATTATTGCCATAGGAAATATCTCAATCGGATTAATATCAGTTGGCGGCATTTCAATCGGCGTATTCTGTTTAGGCGGACTAACGTTTGGGCTTTTGAGTCTTGGCGGACTTGCCGTTGGATATATCGCAATAGGAGGAGTTGCTATTGGTGCAAAGGTCATCGGCGGATTAGTTATAGGAAAAGAATTGTTGACAAATGATCCGAACTTCAGACCAGGGAAATTCATACTGTGGTAATATCAAAATTTTATTTTCTAATTATTCATTATATTTTTTTATAAACATTAAAGCGCGGCACATTATCTCTCTGCTCTCTCTCAATTTTGCTCATCATTTAACAACCAATGTTCTTGCTAGGGTTTCACACAGATATTTTGTTTTCACTATCCCCAAACGATTCTACAGCCCATTAGATTTCTGTACTTAATTTAATAAATTATTCTTATTATTGGCTTGTGACATAAATTTCAGCACATTGTCATTCCCCGGCTTGACCGTGAAATCCAGTAAAAGCGTATGGATTCCCGCTTTCGCGGGAATGACATAAAAAAATCTACGGTCAGAAATTAATGTCACAATGCACTATTTGATTGATACTATAAAAAATGAGATGAGGGTGATTTACGGATGAAAAAAGAAGGTTTGACGGGACAGTCCCACTTTATCCGTGATAGAATAGATGCAAGCAAGGTATACACGTAAAAATATCTTGAGCAAATTTAATAAATTTGTAATATTGTAAGGTGTTATGAAAATGATTATGGCTGTTATTAAACCATTTAAACTCGACGAGGTAAAAGAAGCGCTTGCTGAATTACATATACACGGCATTACTGTAACCGAAGTAAAGGGGTTTGGTAGACAGAAGGGTCACACGGAAATTTATAAAGGAGCTGAATATAAAATAGATTTTTTACCCAAATTAAAGATTGAACTGGTGGTACAGGATGATGTTGTCTCTGACGCTGTGAGAGTTATCAGAGAAAAAGCATATACAGGAAAGATTGGAGATGGTAAAATATTTGTTTTTGATATAGAGAAGAGTGTAAGGATAAGAACCGGTGAAGAAGGCGACGAAGCACTTTAGCGTTCTACAAAGTATGAAAAAGATAGGGGTAAGGATGAAAAACTAAAGATGATATGAAAAGAGTCACAAGTTGCAAGTCGTGAGTCAAAACAGGACTCGAGACTCAAGACTTTTCAGCAGGCTTTTGGCTTTTGGCTCCAGCCGGCTGTAGTCCGTAGCCTGTAGCCTGTACCCCGAATTATTAGAGTTACAGCGTTTTTCAGAGGAGGTTTTATGCGTGTTTGTATAAATGGTATTTGTGGTAGAATGGGTAGAAGGATTGCTGCACTTATTTTGCAGAATAAAGAACTTGAGCTAACAGGGGGGTTGGAATTTAAAGGTAACTCTGAAATAGGGAAAGATATAGGAAGACTTGTTGGTTTTGATGAGATAGGAATAGAAGTGAGCGATGATGCAGAAAAGGTCGTTAAAAAATCAGATTGCGTTGTGGATTTCTCTACTAAAGATGCAACTAAAGAATTAATTGAAATAATAGATAGAACAAATATTAAAGCTGTGATCGGCACAACCGGACTTGATAATAAATTTATTGATAGATTAAAAAAGATAGGTGAAAAAACCGCTGTAGTTCAATCACCAAATATGAGCATAGGGGTTAATTTATTATTTAAAATTGCGCCAGAGATCGCAAAAATACTCGGTAAAGGATTTGATATAGAGATAGTTGAGGCACACCACAAACATAAAATCGATGCACCCTCAGGTACTGCTAAAAAAATTGCTGAAAACATAGCCTCGACTCTGGGAAAAAATATAAATGACGTAGTGGTTTATGGCAGAGATGGTATAGTCGGGGAGCGAAAAGATAACGAGATAGGGATTTTTGCGGTTCGAGGCGGAGATATTGTCGGTGAACATACAATTATTTTTGCCGGTATAGGTGAACGAATAGAGCTTATCCATAGAGCCCAAAGCAGAGATACTTTTGCTATTGGTGCTATTAAAGCTCTTTTGTTTCTTAAAGATAAAACTAAAGGATTTTATACCATGATGGATGTTCTGGGGATCCCCAAATGAGATGGCTAAGGTTTAAGTATAAGAATCAGGAATACTGGGGCAGTTTTGATGAAAATGAGATAGAAATATACACAGGTAGTCTATTTACTCACTTAGAACCAGCAGGTGAGAGGGTAGGACTTGGTAATATAGAATTATTACCAGTAATTTCACCTAAGCGGGTCCTTGGTATAGGCCTTAATTATAAAGAACATATTAAAGAATTAGGACAAGAGGTTCCTAAAGAACCGCTGGTTTTTTATAAAGACCCTGCATCGGTTATTACCTCGGGTGATATTATTTATCTACCAAACGAGAGTGAACAGGTTGAGTATGAGGGTGAAATAGGGGTCGTGATACTTAAAAATTGCTATAAAGTGCCGGAGTTTGTGTCACTCGATTATATTGCAGGTTATGTTTGTGCAAATGATGTAACAGCAAGAGACTTACAAAAAAGAGATATTCAATGGTACAGGTCTAAATCATTTAAATCTTTTTGTCCCATCGGTAATATTCTTGATGATAACAAAATATGGAAAAACAGAAGATTAAGAACATACAGGAATGGAGAAGTTGTACAGGATTCTAATACAAATGATATGTTGTTCAATGTTCCTAAACTGATAAGTTATATCAGCAATTTTATTGAGATGGAGGCACAGGATGTAATTCTTACAGGTACGCCGGCCGGGGTTGGTAGATTAAATGATGGGGATGTGATTGAGGTTGAAATAGAGGGCATAGGGAAATTGAAAAATTATGTTAAAGAAAGCGAGGATAAAAAATTTAAAGAATTAAAAAAAGATATATTTATTACCAAGCCTCTGAATGTATTTGTTCAAAAAACATCCTTTACTGACAAGTTTTAAGCAGGTTTTCGAGTTCGCGGTAGTTAGTTTTTCCGCTGCCAAGTTTAGGAATCTCTTTAACTAATTTTATCTCACGCGGGATATATAGATTACTTAAACCTCTCTCTTTTATAGCTGCTCTTAGCTCCTCAAGCTTTAGTCTCGGCTCATTTGTTACAGCAATTAATACCTCGCCCTTGTCCTCGTCCTGCTTACTCATTATTGCTATATTGAAATGTAAACCGTAGTGAGGGAAAGAGGAACTCAAAATCTCTTCTACCGCGGTTAGACTCACCATCTCGCCGCTTACCTTTGCAAACCGTTTAAGTCTGCCTAATATATGCACAAAACCTTCAGAATCTATGCTGGCTATATCGCCTGTATCGTACCAGCCGTTTAATGCTTTAAACTTTTTGTTTTCATCAGGGTTTAGATAGCCATACATAATATTAGGGCCACGAACAAAGAGTCTGCCGCCATCAGTGATTCCTTCAACTGGCTCTATTTTGTATTCTATGCTTGGTAAAAGTCTGCCTGCTGAATTGTGTTTTGGTGTTAACGGCGTATTAACGCTTACACAAGGGCTGCACTCAGTGGCACCGTATCCTTCTAAGATTCGGATACCGTATTTTCTCGACCAGAGGTCTTTTGTCTCTTCTTGAAGTTTTTCAGCACCTGCAAAGAGATAACGCACACTTCGGAAATCATAGGAATGAGCCTTTCTCGCATAACCATTGAGAAATGTGTTAGTAGCAAGCACTATTGTGCAGTTCCTATCATATATGACCGTTGGGATCGCACGGTAATGAAGCGGTGTTGGATAGATAAATGTAAAGATACCACGAAATAAAGGTAATAGCATACCGATAGTCAAGCCAAAACTGTGAAATAAAGGGAGCGCATTAAAGGCGCGGTCACTGTCCTGGATATCTATTACTGAGAGCATCTGTTTAAGATTTGAGATTATATTCCTGTGAGTGAGAACAACACCTTTTGGTATGTTCTCAGAACCGCTTGTAAATAAAATTACCGCAATATCGGTTTCAATACTTCTTGATCTATCTTTTAATGAAATACCAGAGGTAAAATATTTAAAAACCTTGAGTACTTTTTTAATTATCGAGATACTTTTTTTTATATCTTCAAGAAATATGATTTTTATCCCAACTTTTTTAAAATCACCAAGATTGATCTTTGCTCGTTCAACAAATTCAGATGAAGTGATAATCGTTTTTAATTGTGCAAGCTGTGAACAGATAAGCATTATCGCAGGACCTGAGGTGTAATTCAATATAGCCGGAACTTTATCTATATCCCATAGACTCAACAAAAGTGCAACCGTAGCATTAACATTAGGCATTAAAACACCGATATTTTTTTCGCTATTATGCAGTATTTTAGATAATCTGTCTGAGAGCAAATCGCAGCCGATAATTAAGTCCCTATATTTTAAAGTTTTTCTATTTACATCTTCTAATATAGTCCGAGAGGCTTTTAATTTAGAAATCTCACTTATTGCGCATGGTATTGTCTTTGGCCCGAATTTCATCTCTACATTGAACTGATGTTCAACCATTTTATCGTGTAACCAGTTGCTCAGGATTTTACGTGCCTGGACAGTTGAGGTGTTATGCAATTCTGGTGGTTTTAATATATTGCTGAAATGTACTGTAACTTTTGGGAAAAATTGTTTCCAGCCAGAATGACTTGCGAATTTGGTTCGATTTCCGCCACGGATATAAGCTATGATCACGTTTGGGTTTGTTTTATAAATTAAAAACCCGGTACCTTCATATATTTTCATTAAACTTGCTGTTTTTGTTATACGACCTTCAGGGAATAAAACCAGCCTCCCGCCTTTTTGTAAATATCTTGCGATCTCTTTCACGGCAAACGAGGAAGCAGGGTCTATTGTAAAGGTTCGCGGTGTGTCCATAATCTTTTTATAAAGCCAGCCCCGCTGCGAAACCTCTCTTGAAGTAACAAATTTCCAATCATCCTCAAGACAGACACCTATAAACATCCAGTCGAGCCAGGATACATGGTTAGGTAGCAAAAGTACCGGACCATTGGTATTTACAACAGCTTCATTATAACTTTTGAACCGAAATAATAATTTTACCAAAAATTTACAAATAGCTTTAAACATTATCCGATCCTGCTTTAAAACACGTTTTTGTAGAAATCATTAATCTTGCTTTTTGTTCCTACACCAATTATTCATTGAACATCTGTTGTTTTTTGACAATTGGTGTGGGGGTCTACTTCTTTCGTTATCTTACTATAACTGCTTTTTCACACCTTCTGAGTTATTACTACAAATGGACGTAAATTTTAAAAAGTAGACTATAAAAAACACTATAATAGACAAGTATATAAAAATTTGTGAGGATGACAAACCTATTTTTCTTGCACAAAATATTAATATACCGCCGATTATCATAGCTATGTTTTCTATAAAGTTTTGAGTAGCTATAGTTTTGCCCATTTTTTGTTTTGATGTCTCAGCCTGCAGAACCGCATTTAACGGGATCAGAAACAGGCCTGCACTCGAGCCTGCTAATAAAAGTAAAATAATTACTAAATTGTGCCTGGTTATAAAACCAAGAGACAATAACAAGATAGCAAGCAGCCAGCCATATCTTCTCGTCCAGGTTAAATCACCGATTTTATGAAGTTGGCCTGATAAGATGCTCCCTGCCATAATACCAAAACTTAGCCATAACCCGAGATATGCTATCTCTGTGTTAGTTTCCAATTTTAGAACCTGCAGGCCCCAGGGCTGCATATTCATTTTCATACAGGCACCGCAAACCCAGAATATAGCAGTACCTAAAAGTACCCTGGAGAGACGGATATGAGTTATTAGATACATCAAATTATTGTAAAACTCACCAATGCTCTCTTTTAATTTTGTCTCTAAATTTTTAGGTGTTTTTTGCATAAATAGAATCAAAATACTTGAGATGAGATAGATAACTATAATTATAAGATAGCAAACAAAAACAGGTAATTTATCAACGATTCTCGCTCCTATTAGTGTTCCGCTTAAAATTGCAACAATTGTGAGCATCTCAATCGTACCATTAGCCTTTACGAGCTGCTCACGTGGTAGTATCTCAGGTAGTATACCGTATTTAGCAGGTGAGTAGATACAAGCACCGATCCCTATAATAAGATAACCAAGCCCCTGCAGATATTTACTTGATATTAAACTTAAAACTATCATTATACTGCCGGCAAGTTTGATAATGTTGCCGCCTAATAACCAGTCGGTTTTTGCAAACCTGTCATTTAGAAAACCTGAATATGGTGCAAGGAGGATGTATGGTATAAAAAGGAGCGATGTATATATAGCATTTGCTATACCTATCTCAGTTTCAGAGATTAGACCTTTTAGATGTAAGAAAGTGAGCTGACCGAGTATGACTGCAAGTACAGCGTTATCGCCAAAGGCTCCAAGAAACTGACTGACAAGTAATACAGGATAATTCTTTTTCATAATTGCTTCACCCAACCCTGCCTCCCCCAGTTGAGGTACAGAGGCACAAAGTAGTAAGGGTCTTTAGACCCGTAGGAGAGCAAATAAATTTATAATTTACAATTTTACAATGGAGCGAAGCGACAGAAGGGCACAAAGTAAGTGCCAAATGATAATTCGGCTCTCTTACTGCCTCATCCGTCTCTTTGACAACAAGGTCTCTGCTTTTTGTGCAAATAATTCAATTTTGCACTATGGCATAGCAGCTACCGAATGGCAGAATGGGTTGAGGCACTGCCT
>JBFMHD010000319.1:0-2016 GCA_040752395.1 Candidatus Hydrogenedentota bacterium | reverse complement strand
ACAACCGCTCACACACTTACACAGCAGACTGGATACATAATCTATCTGATACGTTAAGATTCAATGTTCATGGTTATGTTACCAAACGCGATTATAAACAAGAATCAGCTCTACGAATAGATTCTGTTAAAGAGAGTATTAATGTATCAGTAGAATATGAATTTTAAACTCTATTTCAGCCTTGTTTTCGTGGAATAACTGAATCGAGTTGTTCAAGCAATGCTTTTACTTGTTCCTCTGATATATCCTCTTTTATAATGAACTCTTTCTGAGTGCCGTCGACAAAGGTAAAAGTAATATCTCTTTTTGTAAAAGTTGCTTTTGTCATGTTATCAGTATTAACGTAGGTTATATAACCAAGTTTTTCAAATCTCAAAAGCATAAGTTAAGTTCTCCTCTAAAAACATTGTAACTCTAATGATATCAAGTAGAAGCAAGAAGCAAGATAACGGAAGAAGTGAGAGGTATCAGGACAGGCTACAGGCCACAGGCTACGGACTACAGCCGGCTGGAGACAAAAGCCCGTAGCCTGAAGCCAACATATCATCTTTAGTTTTTCATACCTTGTGTAGAGCGCAACCCGCGCTCATGACGACTCCTCTGAAAAAGTTCGGAGTTCGGAGCTCGTATCTATTATTACGAACTCCTAACTCCTATCTTTTTCATACTTTGTGCCTCTGTGCCTCTTTCGTTATCTTTCTTTTCCGTTATCTTGCTTCTTGCTTCTTTCGTTATCTATAATGAGCGGTTACATAATGTATTAAAAGCACGGTCTTGTAAAGAGGTATCTTTACAGGATAATAAAATATCGCAACCTGATTTTAGAGCTCGTTCTGCTGCTTCTTCCATAGAATAGGCTTTTTGTATCGCCGACATCTCAAGATCATCAGAGAGTATTGTTCTGCTAAAACCAAGTTCATCACGTAATATGTCAGTAATAATTGTTTTAGATAGTGTAGCAGGGGAATCTGGGTCTATACCAAGATATTTTATATGTGAAATCATAATGCACTCAACATTGGATTTTATTGCAGATTTGAATGGTTTTAGATGGTATTCCTGTTCTTTTTTAGTAGTTTTTACTATTGTATCAGTCTCATGTGGGTCAAGCTCTGCGGGTCCTACACCAGGGAAATGTTTAGCGCAACATAATATTCCGCCTTGATGCATACCTTCAATAAAAGCATTAGCCATATCTGAGATGAGTTCAGGATCAGAGCCAAAGCATCTATCAATCATTCTTGGATGACTTGAAGGCATTAGGATATCGACAACTGGTGCGAGATTTAAATCAATCCCCCAGTCTTTCAAGGCATATGCAGCGATTTTTGCGGCTTCAAACATTTTTTTTGTATTTCTTTCTTCACCAAAGGTTCGCGGTGCAGGTAATGGCGGTAAATGTTCTGGAAACCTTACGACTCTGCCACCCTCATGGTCAACTGCGATTAAAACACCAGGTAAGAGTTCTTTAACTTTCTGGATGAGTGATTTAATTTGCGAAACAGAAACAAAATTTCTTGTAAAAAGGATTACTGATGCGGGCTTTATTCGCAATAATCTTTGTTCATCATCTTTCGTAAGTTCAGGTCCTGGAAGCCCTATCATTAAAGGATTGAGACTTGTGGAAAAACAAGTTTTCATAATGAGATGAATAACATTAAATAGATAAAACTGCAAGCGATTTATTGCAATTCAGACAGTAGACCATAGAGACCAGACGTTAGACTTAAATGAAGAAAATTATACTGCCCCCTGAAACATGAGACACTTTAAAGGGGAGGAAAAGAGGCACAAAGGCACAAAGGCACAAAGTGACAGAGGCACAAAGTTTTTTCTATCAGCTCCATACAGAACGAGTAATACGAACAGTTAAAGAAGAAACTATCTGAATATCAGATTGGGAGAGATATGAGGAAGCGGTTTTGGGTATTTCAGAAGGGATAGAGTTATATAACGGGGATCATCTTCATTCATCATTAGGGTATTTAAGTCCAGTTGAGTTTGAGCAATTAATTT
>JBFMHD010000318.1:0-2048 GCA_040752395.1 Candidatus Hydrogenedentota bacterium | reverse complement strand
AAACATTAAACGCAGCAGAATTTAGTGATATGATATCAGTTCTTACTTTTTACTTTCAAAGGCACAAAGTTAAATTTAAAATTCAAAATTAAAAATTAAAAATTAGAAGATAGGAGACAGGAGACAGAAGAGTTACAGCGTTTTTCAGAGGAGAACAATGGGTATCGGCAAAATTATAATTCTTATTGGTTTGGCTTTAGTGCTTTTAGGCGGCATAGTTTTACTCTTTGAAAAACAGGGCATCTTTGGTCACCTGCCTGGTGATATAAATATAAAAGGTAAGAATTTTACTTTTTATTTTCCATTGACTACTTGCATTTTATTAAGTATTATATTAACTTTAATTCTAACTATTATCAGGAAGTTTTGAGTTATGGAAAAACAATACCAGATAAGAAAAAGATTTCTTATAAAAAATGAAATCCAGATACCCATACTCTGGTTTATTTTTTTCGGTATGTTATTAACTTATATGATTTGTGGTATAATTATCTGGAAATTGATTGAGGAATTAATATTTGTTATGGTGAATCTGAACCCTGAGATACTAAATTTAGTAATAAGTAGAGTGGCTGATAAATTAATTAGAACTTTTGTTACCTTTCTCTTATTAATTGTATTTATGACCCTTACATCAATATATTTTTCTAATCGTATAGCAGGACCTGTATTCAGACTTGAGGAAGATTTGAAAAAAATGATCAAAGAAAAGATTATTTCTAAAATTAAGATACGAAAAAATGATTATTTACACAGATTAGTAGGTATTTTAAATGAATTCCTTGAAAAAGTTGATTTTAAAAATTAAAGAAAACATTACCTTTGACCACATACTTATACTTATAATGGTATTCTTAACTGTTCTGGCTGTATTTATCTGGTTAAATCCTGATTATAAAAAATTCATAGAAGAAGAATTACATAAAAAAATTACAGAACAAAAACAAACCAATTAATCTCGCATTCCCAATTACTTCACCTTTGATTCCCAACCACTACCCATTCACTAGTTATTAGCTTATTAACCCTTTCAGGTGCTATCTTTTTCAGTATGTTGGTAGACTGGAAAGAGCAGTTGGAGAATTTGTAAAACTACCTTGCCATTTTTTAAAAATTTCGGTATTATGGTTACAAATGACAAATAAAAAATTATTTGATAGAAAAAGGTTTCAATGGTTGGAACAGGAAAAAGATAAATTTCTTAAGACTTTAACCATTGAAAAAAGTGTTGAAATTTTTGAATCCCTTACTGACCCCAAAATATTTTCTCAATATAAGGTAAACTATAAATCTTATCCTGATAATCCCGTATCATTAAAAAAATGCTTAAAGAGAATCAAAAGTGGTATCATTAGATAATATCTTTAAAAAAATAATTATTTTTCTTGAGAAAAATAAAATTGGTTACCTTATAATTGGCGGGATAGCGGCTTCTATTTTAGGATATCCAAGGTTTACAAAAGATGTTGATATCATCTTATTTGTTAAGAAACAGCAGATTAAAAATTTGTTGAAGAAGTTTAAAAATGAGGGGTTTTCATTTGATGAAAATATAGTTATTAACAGAGTAAAGGAAACAGGAACATTTCAAATTCTATATCAAGACCTTCATATAGATTTTATTATTGTATCATCCAAATTTGAGAAGGTTGCCTTTTCAAGAAGACAGAGGATAAATATTTATGGAATTAAAGCAAATTTCCCAACCCCTGAAGATTTAATATTAATGAAAATAATACCTGCCAGACATATGGATATCGCAGACATAGAAAATATTGCCAAAAGATATATAAATAAACTGGACAAAAAATATCTTTTAGAATGGGCTCAGAAATTATCTGATGAATCAGAGGATATGAGAATATATAATTATATAAAAAATTTATTATAAACCTCTCTTTTTTAAAGCAGGAAGTTTACAGAGACCTTATACAAATTCATCATTCACTCATTTACCCGATTGTGGGAAGGAGTCAACATGAGCGCGTTTGCGCTCTACTCTATTGGGTTATTGGGTTATTGCGTTTTTGCGCTCTACACAAAGCATG
>JBFMHD010000317.1:0-2056 GCA_040752395.1 Candidatus Hydrogenedentota bacterium | reverse complement strand
TAATTGTAGGGAACCCTATTTTGCGACCAAGCCCTTTACCTTTTGTAACCACACCTATCCAGTAAAATCTTCTGCCAAGCATTGAATAAGCTGACTTAAAATCACTGTTTTTAAGTTTTTCTCTTATATTGGTCGAAGAGATAATTTCATTATTATATTTAATTGAATCAACAACACAAAATTTAATTTTATGCTGTTTACATAAATTTTCAAGTAAAGGAGTATCACCTTTTCTATCTTTACCAAATCTGAAATTTTCTCCTACTACCATACCATTGGGTTTAAGATGTTTAAAGATATAATTATTAAAGAAATCATCAGGATTTAGTTTTGCAAAATGTTCATCAAATAAAACACAGATAGTATGCTTAATACCGGCTTCTTTCAACGTTTCGAGTCTTTCATCAAGAGTCTGTAAATATTCAAATTCTTTATTTGCGAGTATTTCTACGGGATGGGGGTAGAATGTAAGAACACAGGTCTCGCTATTATATTTTTTAGCGTTTTCTTTTAATATTTTTATTATCTCCTGATGACCCCGGTGCACGCCGTCGAATATACCAACTCCAACAAATACTGATTTTATATTCAGGTTGGTAAAATCAAAATATATATTCAACTATTCTCCTCTGAAAAACGCTGTAACTCTAATAATTCGGGGTACAGGCTACGGACTACAGCCGGCTGGAGCCCCCTATGAAAAGTCTTGAGTCTCGAGTCCTGTTTTGACTCACGACTCACGACTCTTTTCATATCATCTTTAGTTTTTCATATATTGTGTAGAGCGCAACCCGCGCTCATGTTGACTCCTTCGAAAAAAGTAAGAAGTAAGAAGTATCAGATCTATGTGTGGTCTCCTATCAGTCGAATTGATTTTAGAAATCCGAACTCAATTTTACCTAATCCTATAAAATCATTGTTTTCAAAAAGTCTTACCAATTTATTCACATTTGGAGTAACATTGATTTTTATGATATTACCGTTTTTTAACATCTGCCTTTCTTCTTTTGATATCTCCCGTCTTTCTATATTAGGGAGAATGTTTCCTGAATTTATTATTTCAGCTTTTGTTTTGTCTTCCTGAAGTAATAAAAACTTCGTAGCATTTTCAACTTTATGGTCGCCTATCCGGGTTCTACGTATCTCATCGCAGAAACCATATACGCCGAGCTTTTCACCCATATCGTTGGCAAGAGCACGGATATATGTTCCTCTGCCAACCACACCACGTAATACAGCACGCTGTTTATCCTCATCAAAACTTATCATCTCAAGTGTATAGACTCTTACCTTTTTTGGTCTTCTCTTTACCTCGATCCCTTTTCTTGCAAGTTTATACAGCGGTTTGCCTTCCATTTTTTTAGCTGAATACATCGGTGGGATCTGTTCTATCTCACCTGTAAACTCTTTCAAAAGATTAAAAACATCAAAAGCTTTAATTTTTTTTGTGCTCTGTTTTATCTTTTCGCCACAGGCATCGAAAGTCGTTGTAGCAGCTCCAAATTGCACAGTAAATAGATATTCTTTTTCCAGCTCTATTATATACTCGAAAAACCTTGTGGCATTACCAAGTAAAATTATAAGCAGTCCTGTGGCATGCGGATCAAGTGTCCCACCATGACCTACTTTACTCTGTTTAAACCTTTTCTTAAAATACATCACGACTTCATTCGAGGTGCGACCACTTTCCTTATCTATAAGAAGCATACCATTGATCACGGGAATACTCCAACCCTACATTCTTCTTTATAAAATTTTCTGTATCAGTTATAATAAGTTTTATTACATCTTTTAGATTACCACTACACAGGGCGCCACAGGCAAATTTATGCCCGCCTCCGTTATATCCTCTTGCAAGAGGTAATATATCTATGTTCCCTTTTGTTCGAAAATTTATTTTTATTTTGTTTTTTCCTATCTCTCTGAAAAGTATAACAATCAAAGCATCTTTATGTTCTCTGAGATAATTTATTAGATCCTCGGTATCACCAGCGGTCGCACGTATTTTTTTCATATCATTCATTGTTAAATAAGAATAAATACAGAGATTATCTTT
>JBFMHD010000316.1:0-2082 GCA_040752395.1 Candidatus Hydrogenedentota bacterium | reverse complement strand
GGATTTAATTGGGAAGATGCGTGATAATTCATCTCCATATTTAATTGAGTGTATTACGTATCTTCCCAATTAAATCCCTGCTTAAATTATAAATTTCTAAGACATCGTTACCATCTTTTCTGTAACCTGGCACCCCGAAACTTTTTGCTTTATCTGGCAGATTAAAAACAGCGTATCTATTTCTAATGTGAGAAGAGGTGGCATAGAAATTATTTTCGCAGATAAAAAGGACTGGCAATCTTTTTAAAGCTGCGAGATTAAAACTTTCATAAAGAGTTCCTTCATCAACAGCGCCGTCACCGAAAAATACACAGCTGATTCTTTTCTCATTCTTATATTTTATAGCGAATGCATAGCCAACTGCTACAGGGACAACACCAGATACAATGGCACTGAAACCAGGCATACCTTTTTGCGGATCGCAGAGATGCATAGACCCACCACGACCACCACTGCAACCCGCTTTCTTGCCATAAAGCTCAAGTACAAGTTTTAATAAATCACCTCCTTTAGCAATATAATGACCGTGGCCTCTATGTGTGCTGAATAATATATCATCATCTCTTAGATTAGCACAGACCCCGGATGCTATGGCTTCCTGACCGATGCATAGATGTACAGGTGTTCTCATATCCTGTTTTGAATATACGCTACAGATTTTTTCTTCAAAGAATCGTATTTTACACATTGTTTTATACAATTGCAGTTCGAGTTCTCGCATATCACCTTCGAAAAATACTGTAACTTTAATAATTTCACGAAGTAAGAAGTGAGAAGTATCAGGACAGGCTACGGACTACAGCCGGCTGGGGCCAAAAGCCAAAAGCCTGCTGAAAAGTCTTGAGTCTCGAGTCCTGTTTTGACTCACGACTCGCGACTCTTTGACTCTATAGACAGATTTATTAGATAAAATTTACATGAGGTATGGGATTTTTTAAGTTCCAGAGATACTTATTTATCTCATCAAGTCTGCAGCTTCGCATACATTTACTAACATCAAGTCTTTCTAAAACATAGTTAAGTATTCTCTTTCTTTTTTTACTCTCCCATATCTCTCTGAATGAGTTCCTATGTATATTACCGTAACAGAACTCATCTCTGTATAGATAAGGTCCGCAGGTATAGACATTACCACTGCTTGTTATTTCAGCAAAGAAAGGAAGACCATAACATATTTTGTATAATCTTTGTTGCTTTAATTTTAATAAACAGGAGCTTCGCAAAATAGTTTTAAAATTTTTAGTCTCATATTTTTCTAATTGCTTTTTCATTTTGAGTATCTTCTCTATATTATAATCGATTCTAAACTTATTTTCGCTTTGAGGATGCTTTATATATGGTTTTACCGAAAAATAATCTATCCCAATTTTTGATAACACAGAAGCTAATTTTACGGGTTCATCCATATTTTCCTGTAACAGAATCATTTGAACACCGATAGTAGTTTTAAGTTTATGTTTCTTTTTATATTCATTCATTTTTTCTAAATTACTTAAAATTTTATAGAAATCTTGTTTGCGAGTTCCGTGTATCTTTGCATAATTTTGCGGTGTTCCCGCATTCAGACTTACACGTATCCATTCCAGATAAGGAATAATACCGGCGATTTTTTCGTCATTAAAAAGGACACCATTGGTCTCCATAGATACGTCTATCCCGCATTTTTTTGTGTGCTGGACTATTTTTGCGATATCTTTATGTAACAAAGGTTCGCCTTCGCCTGCATACATTATACTCTTGACACCGAGTTTAGAAAGCTCACTTATTACTTCTAAGAGCCTATCGGTTCTAATAAAAACGCCTGCAAACCCCGTGTAATCAAATGCGCAGAATATACATCTGTGATTACAGGCTTTGGTGAGGCCGACTTCCATATATACAGGATAAACATTCTTTCCAATAAGCCATTGATACACACGTTCGATATGATAATGTAATTTATGACTGTTTAATAAATATGTATCTTCCATAAACAGATGAGGCAGTGCCTCAAGCCATTCTACCGTCTGGAAACTGCTATGCCATATAGAGGCAGCGAACTATGGCCGTAAGAAGCGTAAATTTTGTTGACAAAGAGACAGA
>JBFMHD010000315.1:991-2104 GCA_040752395.1 Candidatus Hydrogenedentota bacterium | reverse complement strand
TCTGTGCCTTTGTGCCTCTGTGCCTTTGTGCCTTTGAAAGTAAGATATAAAAAATTAAAAGTTAAAATTGAGGTTCAATGTTCAGTAGTTGAACGTAACATCGCTACTGCTTGGTCTGCCCAGGTATCAAACGTTCCTTTTTCTATCTCAAAACGTATTTTTTTTATTAATCTTACATAAAACCTTAAATTATGCAAAGAGTTTAAAATACTCGCGAGTATTTCCTGGGATTTATAAAGATGACGTAAGTATGCTCTTGTAAAGTTTCTGCAGGTATAACAATCACACTCCTCTTCCACAGGTGAAAAATCCTCGGCATATCTTGAGTTTTGTATATTCATTTTTCCATAAAAAGTATAAAGACAACCATTTCTCGCATTACGTGTAGGAACAACACAATCGAACATATCACTGCCTTCTTTTACAGCTAAGATAATATCTTCAGGTGTTCCTATACCCATAAGATAACGGGGTTTGTTTTCTGGTAAAAAACCTAAAGTAAATTTCAGGATATCGAACATTATTTCAACGGGTTCCCCAACACTTAATCCGCCGACAGCAATGCCTGGGAAATCCATACTCACTATTTTAAAAGCAGATTCTTTACGCAGGTCTTTATACATACCGCCATGAATAATCCCAAACAAAATCTGTTCTTTCAATTTTTTATGTAAGAGACATCTTTCTGCCCAGCGAATAGACCTATGCATAGCTTCTTTTGCATAAGAATGTTCGCATGGATAAGGTATGCATTCATCAAATATCATAGCTATATCAGAATTCAGTGTTTCCTGAACTTCGACAGCAAGTTCGGGGCTTAAAAATTGTTTTGAACCATCAATTGGCGAACGAAATATTACACCATCCTCGCTTATCTCTCTTAAATCAGACAGACTGAATACCTGATAGCCTCCGGAGTCAGTTAATATCGGTTTATTCCATGCCATAAATCTGTGAATGCCACCTGCTTTTTCAATAATCTTATGACCTGGTCGGAGGAAAAGATGATAAGTATTTGCTAAAATAATCTCAACTTCAGAATTAATTAAATCCTCAGGTTTAACAGCTTTTACAGTAGCCTGTGTCCCAACAGGCATAAATACCGGTGTCTCC
>JBFMHD010000315.1:0-981 GCA_040752395.1 Candidatus Hydrogenedentota bacterium | reverse complement strand
CCTTGCTTTCCCTGATACTTTAATGAGTTCAAATATTTTATTCATAGTTGTTTCTTTATTGTAAATAATCTCTTTTGTCAAGGAAGCAAGATTCAGTTTTATTTATTACTGGGTCTTTAATTTCTGGGTTAGAACAAATAAACCACTTTTTGCAAAATAGTTTGGAAATATGTTACGCAAAACCCGGTACCCACCTATAAATTTTTTATATATAACATTTATGTTTTTATCAATAATTAATCTACAAAAATCATTAATAGTAAACGGATGAATGTTTGGTGTCTCATACCATTCGTAAGGGAAACAACCTGTTTTAGGCATCCTGCCTATTAAAAAAAGATATAATCTGATTTTAAAATAACCGAAATTGGGAAAACCAACAACAGCGTGTTTCCCTACCCTTAACATCTCAAATATAATATCGAGCGGTTTTTCAATAGCTTGAAGGGTCTGATTCATTATAACATAATCAAACGAATTATCAGGATATTCCTTAAGTCCATCTTCAATATCACACTGCAGAACTGATAATCTCTTTTTTATGCAGGTAGTTATAAATATTGGATTAATCTCAATGCCCTGACCTTTAACATTCTTCTTTTCTTTTAACATTCTTAAGAGTTCGCCATCACCACAGCCAAGATCAAGAACTTTAGAACCAGCTGGTATATAATTGCAAATCTCATTATAATCAATCCTTATCTTATTTTCTATCAGTTCTTCAATACCATTATCATTCATAAAAATAATTGTACCCCCTCTGTGCCTCTGTGCCTCTGTGCCTTTCCTTTGAATCTTGCAATCTTTCAATCTTTTATTCCCCACAACGAACATCAAACCGTATCCGACCAGTGTCCTCCTGATCTACCTCACCGACATTCATTATTATCCCGGTATCTTTGCCTATAGCCTCAAATATAGGATCAGTATCTGCTATGTTAAAATATCCAAACCCTGTATCCAAATATACACTGTTTGCTA
>JBFMHD010000314.1:0-2152 GCA_040752395.1 Candidatus Hydrogenedentota bacterium | reverse complement strand
TTGGGTTATTGGGTTATTGCGTTTTTGGGTTTTTGCGCTCTACACAACGTATGAAAAACCAGATGTTTGTTTATCTTGCTTCTTGCTTCTTGCCTCTTGCTTCTACTTGATATTATTATAGTTACAGCGTTTTTCAGAGGAGTATTATGCAAAAGTATCGGGTTGGTATTATAGGCTGTGGTAGGGTTGCATCGTTACTTGAAAAAGATAGACTAAGACAACATCCATGCACCCATGCCGGCGCTTATGTAAAGAGTGGTCAATGTGAGATTGTAACTGGCTGTGATATAAATAGAGAAAGACTGAATGAATTTGGATATACCTTTGGAGTATCAAAAGAACATTTATATGAGGATTATAGAGAATTATTAGACAAAGAAGAACTTGATATAGTAAGTATCTGCACATGGACCCATTTACATAAAGAAATGACAATAAAGGCGAGTAAAAAAGGGCTAAAAGCCATACTCTGCGAAAAACCGATCGCAACAAATCTCTCTGATGCAAGGGAAATGATTAAAGAATGTGAAAAGAATAAAGTGATTTTGGCTGTAAATCATCATAGAAGATATGATGGCTATTATCAGGGGGTAAAGAAGTTTATTGAAGATGGGGGTATAGGCGAGGTAAGAACTGTTGCGGCTTGGATGCTTACTGGTAGACCTAAACCAGGCTGGCATTCAAAACTCGAGATAGCTGGCGGTGGACCGCTAATGCATGATGGAACACATATGTTCGATATATTAAGATATTTTTTCGGAGAGTTTAAATGGATTCAGGCTTTTATATCAAGAGAAAAAGATGATATACAAATAGAAGACAGAGCTGTTTGTTATTTTGAGTTTGAGAACGGGATTAAAGGGTTTATGGAGAATGGGGGTGTAAGAAATTATTTTCATTTTGAAGTGGATATCTTAGGTCAAGATGGAAGAATACATATAGGCAACGGTATTTATAGATATTATAAATCAGATACCTCGAGAATGTATGAAGGGTTCAGGGATTTAGTTCTGCAGGATAAATTTATTGAACCATTGCATTATGAGAATACCGATGTAAAACAGGTACTTGAGATTATAAATGCTATTGAGAATAAGGGAAAGGTTATATCTACAGGATACGATGCAACAAAAGCATTAGAATTAATATTTGCCTGTTATTATTCTAGCCTGATCGGTAATAAAATAGTTTATCTGCCGCTTAAGAATCTAAAATTTAATCCGCTAAAAAAGCTTTTTGAAACTTGAAAGATTATTATTAAATTTTTGGGTTTTCAGATTCTTTGTCTATATTAACAAATTTTCCAACAAGACTTACAATGAGATAGCATAACGCTACAGGGATATAAATCCATCTATAAGAATCATCTCCAAACTCAGATTTAATCTCATAAAAAGAAAGTATACCAATGATACACCAGATAAATGCGTTCTGTAAAATAAAGTCTTTCCATTCCTCCCATAAAGAAATTTTATTTATTACTTCTTTTTTATTGATAGGTTCGTTTGTTTTGGGTATAAATCGTTTTTTGTTCATAGCTTAATTTTTATTATTTTTCGAATTTTTTACAAGTAATTTTTCTACCACCATTGACTTTTTCGTTTTCCCTCGGTTATAGGTGGAATTAAGATGCAAGATGCAAGAAGCAAGATAAAGAAACTCCACCCAGGACTGAGGCGTTACACTTTTTCGAAGGATTTAGTAGTGGCGGCAGCGGTATGAACCTATTGGTAAAGATAGGTATAAGAAAATAGACGTTAGGGTATAAAATTTTATTAAAGTGAGTTAAAACACCTTGCAGATATTAAAATTATTAATAAAAAAGGACTATAAAATTGGTATAGGGTTTGCTTAAAAATAATTAAGAAACTAACATGAACATCTGTGTTCATAGGAGTTGTCATGAGCGCGGTTTGCGCTCTACACTATTGGGTTCTTGGGTTATTGGGTTATTGCGTTCTACACAAAGGATGAAAAACTAAAGATGATATAAAAAGAGTCGTGAGTCGCAAGTCGTGAGTCAAAACAGGACTCAAGACTTTTCAGCAGGCTCTGGGCTTTTGGCTCCAGCCGGCTGTAGTCCGTAGCCTGTAGCCCAAATTATTAGGGTTGCGAAGTTTTTCAGAGGAGATTCAGACGTTTTCTTGCTTCT
>JBFMHD010000313.1:0-2165 GCA_040752395.1 Candidatus Hydrogenedentota bacterium | reverse complement strand
AAGAAGTAGATTAATTATAAAAAGTATCCCTATTTTAGATTCTTTTTTTTCTATCTCGGTTTTAGTAAGTCTATAAGTATCGTATATAGAATACATCAAAAAAATAAGAAAAGCAAGATTTAGAAAGATACCTGTCTGAAAAATAATGATATTAAACTTATTACCAACAAGTAGATTAATCAAAGGAATAAAAATAAGAATTAAAGAAATAAGTAAAGAGACCAAATTAAGAATTATAAATAAACAGCCTTTAACAGTATAGCCGAGATACATCTGTCCGAGACCACTAATTATACAGGACAACGCGATTGCAAAATTTTTTGATTTTTGAAGCATAAATTTTACCACCTCATTAAATAATAAAATCCCGGGGGCAGAGGATTTGTTATTTTATTATTAAATAAAGATAAACCGAAAAACTTGAATTTATCATGGTCATAATTTCGATAAAATATTAAATTGGGGTCTTCTTTTATATCAAGGATATCTTTCATTAAATCAATAGCAGTATCAAATGTGCCGAGCTTGTCTATAAACCCTTTATTAAATGCTTCTCCACCTGTAAAAACCCTGCCATCGATCTCGTCTTTGAAAATCTTTCTGAATCTATTAATATATTCTTCATCCTTTAAATCTTTTAATTCAGGATATAGCTTAAGCCACCTTTGTTTTCTACCAAACGCTATGTCCTTAACAAACTGTAGATATAATTCATCAATTACGCCTTGAAAATATTTATATTCTTCTTCAGTCAGATGTCTTGTTATACTGCCTGCATCTTTAAACTTTCCACTTTTAACAACGGTTTCGCCGATGCCAAGCTTTTTCATTGTTTCTTCAAAATAAAGCGAGTGGAACAAAACACCGATAGAGCCAGTTATAGCACCGCGTTCCGCAACTATGTTTTCACAGGATGAAGCTATATAGTATCCCCCACTTGCACCTAATCCCTGAATATATATAACAACCGGCTTTTTATAATTAATTAGTTTATCGTATATCTCCTGACAGGGTCCGATAGCTCCACCACGCGAATTAATCTTTAAAATAACCCCTTTAATAAAATTATTCTCTTCAGCCTTTTTAAGATGACCTAAAGTTTGGTCAGATGACATTATGGTTCCCGTAATCTCTATCACACCAACAGAAGTTATAAAAGGCACACCTCTATCCTGTCTACTTATAAAAATACCAAGTATTACGAGAAGCTGAATAAATATTATAAATAGTAGCGCGAGGGATAATAATATCCCGAAAACAGTTCTGATTTTCATAACTTAAACCTCTCTATCTTGTATTTCCTGATACTTCTCACTTCTTACTTCTTATTTCCAACTTTTTTCAAAGTGGTTAATGACTTTTTTCACTCCGTGAGATATATTTACCTGTTTTAGTGTCAACCCTTACTGAATCACCAGGAGCTATAAATAAAGGCACGAGAATATCAAGTCCATTCTCAAGTTTAGCCTCTTTCCAGACAGAATCACTTGCACCCCTTGTAGGGGGAGCTGTTTCAAGTATTTTTAAGGTAATTGAGTCATGTAAGACTACACCTACAGGTTTTTCTTTATATAATTCAATCTGATAAGTATGATTTTCTATTAAAAATAAAGCTGCATTTCCCAATATTATCTTATCAATCGATACTTGTTCAAAAGTTTCAGAATCCATAAATATATAGTCATCTGCTTCTTTATATAAGAACTCCATATTTCTTCTGGAAAGAGGTGCGTCTTCAATCTTATCATCAAAATTAAATTTACGTTCAGATTCAGAGCCTGTTAAAATGTCACGTAATTTAAGAGTTATAAAACCTCCTACTTTTCCATAACCACCGTGTCGTATTGTCTCGATAGCTTTAAATAATTTACCATCAATTAGAACCATCTGGTTCAACTTAAGTTCACTAACAAGTTTCATAATAACCCTGGTTTCATTCCTCCTCTGAAAAACGTTGTAACTCTAATAATATCAAATAGAAGCAAGAAGCAAGATAACGGAAGAAGTGAGAGGTATCAGGACGGGGTACAGGCTACAGGCTACGGACTACAGCCGGGTGGAGCCAAAAGCCAAAAGCCTGCTGAAAAGTCTTGAGTCTTGAGTCTTGAGTCTCGAGTCCTGTTTTGACTCACGACTTGCGACTCACGACTCTTTTCATATCATCT
>JBFMHD010000312.1:0-2191 GCA_040752395.1 Candidatus Hydrogenedentota bacterium | reverse complement strand
GCAGAGTTCTTTTAGAACAGATACGTGTCGAGATGGTATAATTGTCAGTAAAAAAGTAGCAAAAAGTTACAATTTAAGGGTTTCATCCGGAGTCGTGCATAAACGAATTACTTCGCAAAATATGCCAATCAGGGAGGATAAACGAACCAGTTCGGTTATTTTAAGTTATACGCCATATGGTGCGACACTTTTACAAATCATTCATTGACCAACCCAAGTTCAAAAAAGAGGCTGGGAATAAGTTTGGTTTTACTTCGCAATCACAATTACACTCTTCAGTGATCGAAGAATTTATGTATTATTTATTCAAAGATATTGGAAAATTGGCAAATAAACATATATATTGGGGAAGAACACAAGCATATACTAACCTATATTTTGCACCGCCAAGTATTGAAGCATTTGAAGAAAGTTCAAACATTGTGATTAATGTAAAGAATCAAGATTTTTCTATTTCAAAGGAAGTCATTCTGAAGTCAAGAGTTTCAAACAATGAAAATTGGCAAGAAAATACAATTTATGTTCCGATAGTTTCTATCGAGTGTAAAACATATTTAGATAAAACAATGTACGAAGGTTCTGTTCCCACTGCAGAGAAGATTAAGAAAGGAAACCCATATTGTATCTTTTTAATTGTTACAGAAACTTACGAAGTAAGTTTGGATGTTGATCCTAAATATTCTTCTATTGACCAAATTTATGTCCTACGGAAAGAAAGCAGAGATAACCCAATATATGAGGACGTTGTATGGGACTTATTTAGTTTTGTAAATTCACATATAAGTTCTGATTGGTACAATGTCAGGGAGAGAATAGAAAGGGGTAAAATGATATGAGTGAAAGCAATCAAAAAGAAGATAGAATCTATCCAGATTCCAGGCTTTTGAATCGAGAGAGAAAAGTTTCAGAAAGGGAAAAGAAGGAAAAGATTCGGGGAGGTACAAAACATCTAAAGAGAATAAAAGGAGTAATCCCTGAAATAAACCTATCAAATTTAGTAAACCGGATTATTTGTGGAGATAGTGAGATTATATTAAAGGATATTCCTGATAATTCTATTGATATCATTATAACTTCACCACCGTATAATTTTGGATTAGAATATAAAAATGATGAAAACAAAGATGCTATATATTGGCACGATTATTTTGATAAATTGAATAGAATCTGGATGGAATGTTTTCGAGTTCTGAAGCCAGCTGGTAGATTCTGCGTTAATATTCAACCGCTATTTTCAGATTATATCCCTACACACCATATTATTTCAAAGCAATTATTTGACTTGGGACTATTCTGGAAGGCAGAAATCCTCTGGGAAAAACACAACTATAATTGTAAATATACAGCTTGGGGTAGTTGGAAAAGTCCCAGCATGCCTTATATGAAATATACGTGGGAATATATTGAGGTATTTTGTAAAGAGTCACATAAAAAAGAAGGAAATTCTGACAAGATAGATATTACAGGAGACGAGTTTAAGAAGTGGGTTTATGCGAAGTGGGATATTGCACCAGAAATTAATATGAAAAAATATAACCATCCAGCAATGTTCCCGGAGGAATTAGTTAGGAGATTGTTAAAATTATTTAGCTATCAAGATGATGTTGTTCTGGACCCATTCAATGGAGTAGGGACCACAACATTAGTGGCATATAAGTTAAGAAGAAAATATATCGGCATAGATATTTCGGAAGAATATTGTAAAACAGCAGAAGAAAGGTTGAAAGATGAGCGGAAACAGACAAGATTATTTTAGCAATTGTTGCATCATACAACGTATAACACAGCATAAAAGGTTCCCACGTGAGATAGCCTGCGACATCTCACGGGGTCACCCAAACCCAACACTGACTTGAACGAGGGCTGGGCTTCTTTTATGCTGGGAACGTTATATGAAATTTTGACAGCCAATTGAGGTGGTGGGATAAGAAAAAACGAAAAAACGAAAAACAGGGACGGTTCTGGTTTTTCTTGTTTTTTGATAAAGGTATATACTGCTCCCCTGAAACGTGAGACACTTTAAAGGGGAGGAAAAGAGGCACAAAGTATGAAAAGAGTCGTGAGTCACAAGTCGCAAGTTGTGAGTCAAAACAGGACTCGAGACTCAAGACTCAAGACTCAAGACTTTTCATAGGGGGCTCCAGCCGGCTGTAGTCCGTAGCCCGTAGCCTGTACCCCGAATTATTAGAGT
>JBFMHD010000311.1:0-2206 GCA_040752395.1 Candidatus Hydrogenedentota bacterium | reverse complement strand
TACACAACGTATGAAAAAGATAGGAGTTAGGAGTTAGAAGTTAGGAGTTCGTAATAATAGCTCCGAACTCCGAACTCCGAACTTTTTCGAAGGAGTACTCATGAGCGCGGGTTGCGCTCTACACTATTGGGTTCTTGGGTTATTGCGTTCTTGGGTTTTTGCGCTCTACACAAAGTATGAAAAACTAAAGATGATATAAAAAGAGTCGTGAGTCAAAACAGGACTCGAGACTCAAGACTCAAGACTCAAGACTTTTCAGCAGGCTCCGGGCTTTTAACTCCAGCCGGCTGTAGTCCGTAGCCCGTAGCCTGTACCCCGAATTATTAGAGTTACAGCGTTTTTCAGAGGAGTATTTAATTATGATGAGTTTTCAATGGATGCGTGAAAAGATGAAGATTATTCTTCTTATAACGGTTTTTACATTTGTTGCTTTGATATTTTTCGATTGGGGGATGAATATTACCGGGATGTCCGGTAGAATAAATTATGCTCTTAAGATAAACGGTGAAGAGATACCAATTGAAAATTTTCAACGGCTTCTCGGTAACAACCAGGAAGAATTGAAAAAAAATAGACGTTACGCTACAGATGACGAACTAAAAAAAGAGGCATATAAAAAGACTATTGATGATTTTACTAAAGAAATATTATTAATTGACGCGGCTTCGGACTTAAACATCACTGTCTCTGATAAAGAAATAGTAAATGAGATACGCAGACACCCCACTTTTTACAAAGATGGCGTTTTTGATGCTGCAACATATAACAGGGTTGTACGTGATGGCAGTTATTCAAGACAATTACGTGTCCTTGAAGAATCAACAAAACGTAGTATCTTAAGAGATAAAATTATATCGTATCTTACAAGCGGTATCGTGATAACAGAAAAGGAACTTAAAACATATTATCTGCAGATATCAGGCATGATAAAGACAAGGCATATCTTAATAAAGCCTTCTTATTACGTCCCCATTAATCTTGCTAAAAAAGAATACGAAGAAAATCTTGATAAATATACAGAACTCGAAAGCGTCCAGATCCAACATCTATTATTGGGCTTGCCTCAAGAAGCCACCGATGCTCAGATTGATGAGATCCAGGACTCCTGTTTAAATATTCTTGCTGAGATAAAGGCCGGATTAATTACTTACGATGAGGCTTGTTATAAATACTCGCAGGATAGAAGCACAGCAAAAGAGGATAGCGGTTTAATATATCAATTTTTTACAAAAAACGATAACCCATTCAACATACCTCTAACGGATGACGATATTGATACTGCTTATAAAAAATCAGAAGAATTACTTAAGCTATTAAAAGAAGGTGCTAATTTTGAGATGCTTGCTAAAAAATATTCAGATTGTCCATCACGTGTGCGAGGGGGTGACCTCTCATGGATTAGTCCTGGGGAAATGGATGAATCTTTTGAAAAAGCGTTGTATAAACTTAAAAGCATCGGTGAACTATCAAATATAGTTGAAACAAGGTTTGGATTCCATATCATTAAACTCGAAGCAATCGATGGCGACCGAAGAAGAGCAAGACATATTTTAATAAGACCAAAGCTTTCAGAAAACCCGGTATTAGATGAGGCATTTAAATTAAAGGTCGGCGAGATCAGTGACCCGGTTAGATCAACACTCGGGTTTCATCTGATAAAACTTAAAGATAAAAAAGAGGAAAGACTACTCCCATTTTCTGATGTTGAGGAAAGAATAAGAACCATTTTAGTAAACGATACCGAGGTCGAATTTGCAAAAAATGAGATTAATAGGCTTTATAAACTGCTAAAAGAAGAAAGCCAGGATTTTGGAGAGCTCGCTAAAGAATTCTCTCACGGAAAAACAGCAAGCATTGGCGGTGACTTGCCATACTTTAGAACAGGCTTAATCTCAGAAAGAAATTATTCTGACTATGATACAGAAACAATAGAGATCCTCCAAAAGGAGATAGGTTATTCATATATATCACGTGGTAGAACTTTGTACTTCCTCGACCCCTCAATCCAACAAAAAATTTTATACCTAACTACTGATGAAATAAGTGACACGATTAACGCTCAGAACGGTTACCATATATTTCAACTTATAAAACGTAAACCTTTTGACGAAGAGGAATTTGAGAGATTCCGGGCCGAACTCTATAATGACCTCTTTGAAAAAAAACAAAATGAGATATTTAACCAGTGGTTCGAGCAGGCTAAAAA
>JBFMHD010000310.1:0-2250 GCA_040752395.1 Candidatus Hydrogenedentota bacterium | reverse complement strand
ATAAGCACCTACAGCCAAAATTCCACAATTCATTTTCTAATACCGTCCTGACCCGAATAAATCGGAAAAGAAATTTTACCACAGAATAATCGAAAAAACAGAGACACGGAATTTTTTATATATTTTTCGGTGTCTCTATAATTCAGTGTCTCCGTGGTAAATATTTTTGCTAAAAATGTCAAGATTTCATTTGTAAGGTACTATATAGAGGCAAGATATTCAGTTATTGATGTTCGGTGTTCGGTTCACCGATAACCCAAAACCAAAAACCTATAACCGAAAATTTGAGACCATCGATCCAATTTTTTCATTTATATTTTTTTTAACATAATTAGAGGCAAAGAGTATCGCGTTACAGATAGCATTTGAGTTAGAACTGCCATGACAGATAATGCTAACATTTTTCAATCCGAGCAGTGGTGCACCGCCATACTCAGAATAATCTACTTTCTTTTTAAATTTAAGAAAAGCTGGTTTTGCAAGATAGGCTCCAATTTTGTAAACGAGTTTATTTGCGAGCTCGCGTTTTAAAAACTCCATTACCATAAAGCCAACGGATTCACCAAATTTTAGAATAATATTGCCGATAAAACCGTCACATACAATAACATCAACATCCCCTTTAATAATATCCCTGCCCTCAACATTCCCTATAAAATTAACAGGCGCATTTTTCAATAATTTAAATGCATTCTTTGTCTGGTCATTACCTTTGGTATCCTCTTCGCCAATATTCAATAATCCGACCTTAGGGTCTCTTATACCTATAACCCACTGTGAATAACTTGCGCCCATAATAGCGAAATGTGCGAGATGCAAAGGTTTACAATCTACATTCGCACCAATATCTATAAGTATCACGGGTTTATCTTTTTTAGTTGGCAAAAGTGCAGCGATCCCCGGGCGTTCTATCCCTTCAATTAAACCGAAATTCAATTTACAGGCCACCATTGAGGCACCTGTATTACCAGCTGTTACCATTGCGTCTGCTCTGCCTTCGGCGACTAATTTTGTTGCGACAACTATTGAGGAGTCCTTTTTATTCCTTATAACAGAGGTTGGTATATCATCCATAGTTACAGCACTATCTGCACCTATTATTTCAATCCGTTTGATATCCTTTGAGATTTTGCTTAGTTCTTCTTTGATTATGTTTTCCTCACCCACGAGAATGAGCTCTAAACTTTCATCAATATCTAACGCGAGTAACGCACCAAATATCTCAGGTTTGGGTGCTTTATCACTTCCCATCGCATCTACAACTATCCTGACCATAGTACTCCTCTGAAAAAGTTCGGAGCTCGGAGCTCGGATTTATTATTACGAACTCCTAACCTCTAACTCCTATGACAAGTTAAAAGTAAAGAAAGCGAAAATATACACTTCCTTGCCGTATCTTTTAATCTTTCAATCTTTCAACATTTTTATCTTCTGTCCCCTGTCTCCTATCTTTTTTCATATCAACTACTACTTATCTTCTTTTTTTTCTTCTTTTTCTTCTGGTTTCTTCTTTTCTTTTGTCTTTATAACCATCACTTGTTTACCCCTGTAGAATCCGCACACAGGACAAATAGTATGAGATAAGACGGGCGAATTACATCTTGGGCAGGTACCTGGTTTTTGAAGGACAACTCTTGTATGAGAATTTCGCTTTCTTTTTTTAGATTTAGATGTTTTTCCGTACGGGACTGCCATCGAGTGGATACCTCCTCTGAAAAATATTGTAACTCTAATGATATCAAGTAGAAGCAAGAAGCAAGATAACGGAAGAAGTGAGAGGTATCAGGACAGGCTACAGGCTACGGACTACAGCCGACTGGAGCCCGAAGCCCGGAGCCTGAAGCCAACATATCATCTTTAGTTTTTCATCCTTTGTGTAGAGCGCAAACGCGCTCATGAGTACTCCTTCGAAAAAGTTCGGAGTTCAAAGCTCGGAGCTCGGATCTATTATTACGAACTCCTAACTTCTAACTCCTATGACAAGTTAAAAGTAAAAAGTCAAAAGTTAAAAGTAAAGAAAGCGAAAATATACACTTTCTCGCCGTATCTTTTAATCTTTCAATCTTTCAATCTTATCTTTGATATCCTCGAGTTGGGTTGCGAGTGTATTATATGATTTTAGCTTATGTCCGCAATGTCTGATATTTCTATTTTCACCGCATACGGGACATAATCCCAGGCAATCATCTCTGCATAAAAATTTCATTGGTAAAGATAATACCATCTGTTGTCTCAATTCATCCAATAAAT
>JBFMHD010000031.1:0-17190 GCA_040752395.1 Candidatus Hydrogenedentota bacterium | reverse complement strand
TACGTGCTTTGTCACGTGGCTTCAACTTTACAGATTACTCCATAAGTTGCACCTCAAACTAAATCGTTTACAGACTTTTACGATTACTGACACCTTGCACTCAGTTAGATTTCAAAGAGCTTATCTTGGCACGCTTGAATTTGTAAATCTTTCAATTTTTGAATCTCTCTCATCTAATTATCGCAAACTTAACTATCTTTCTATCTCCGCCTTTCTTTAATAACATTATATACACACCGCTTGGCAGATACCGACCGTTCTTATCCTTTGCATCCCACTGCACTGTTCCGGTATTCGCAGAGGTAACAAAATCGTAGACTTTCTGGCCCGATACATTATAAACCTCAACCTCAGTACTTGCCATAAGGTTTGTTATATATATCCCGCTGCCCGCAGAACCATTATAATCAACCCCTGTCTGCCAGTTCCCATCATTCGGCCTGAATGGATTCGGATATACTATAACATTAGCAAGATTACTCGCTACAGGTATAGCACCAACTGCAAACACACTAAACTGACTTGTTAACCCATTCACTCGTTTATTAGTTTTATCTACCTGACTTGATATCTCATACCATTTGCTATCAGTATTACTTAGCCGATAAATTTTTAAATCATCCTCTCTTAAAGTCGTTCCATCTACAATACCATCCAGATCTTGATCCTGATAAGAAATATTAAATTCTACATTACCCGCAGTAAATTGTGTCTGGCCACTGCGTAACTCTATTTTTCTTATTTCATTAGCATACACAAACTGAGCTGCTCTAATCCAGGTATCATAATACGACGAATCTACAAATATTATCTCGAGCTGGTCTATCTCATTATTCAGAAGTCCATTTGCTATGTTTAACTGGTCAATTGAGCTCTGACGATTCGGAACTGCTAACTCTAAGGTATTACTTATAGTAGTATAACATTTAACCCTTGACCTTATACCCTCTGTTGTAGTATCACCCATCTCATCAGGCCAATCCCGTGGATTACTCGAACTATTGTCGCCACCTATCTCTACCCAGATACCAGGTGCGTATGTATCAGGAACATTATTTAAATTATAAGCCACTGCACGGATAAGATATTCTCCCTGAGCCAAACCACTTATATCCCATAAAGTATTGTATTTTGCCAGATCAAAACAATTAAAAACAGGATTAGGATAATTAGTAGCATTATATTGCAGCATATCCACCCACGTAGCACCTGTATCCACGCTGTACTGAAATAATACTTTGCTGATATTATTAACAGAACTTACAACAACCTCTGCTATAATATTCGCATATATACCACTATATACTTTTGCCTTTTTTATAGCTGTTTGTGGTTTATTAGTATCTATTGATGTTCTCGGCATTACTCTTACTGCATTATATTCTTCATCAGTATATCCATTATTATCTACAGCTCGTACCCCTAATAGATAATACGTATCAGCTAACAGCGTATCACTTGTCCAGGTTACTGTTGGTGCAGATACTGTATCAATAGGTATACTCCAATTTATTATTCCTTGTGTGCTATCAGAATAGATATAATATTTTACAACATCATTTGACGCTGATTTTAACCAATCAAGTCTAACCTTTGCCCCATCAAGTAACGTACCTGAAAGATTAACAACGGGTAATGGCGGCACGGCAAGAGTTATACTATCCGAACACGTGTCACTCGCATTCCCTGCTAAATCCCTGAACCTTACATAAACCCATTTCACTCCGTCTGTATCACCATAATTAATAACTTTAGTATCTGATTTTGATTCCCACTCTTCATTATCAAAGACACCGTCTGTTGAAACTATCATCTGGTATGTCTCTGTTACTGTTATAGATGCTATTACCACCTGGCTCGTTGTAATCGCTGCACCATTGTCTAATATAACCGAACCAGCGGGTGGAGTTTTATCAAGCACAATTGTATCAGAATCCGAATTTGAGATATTGCCTGCAGCATCTTTAAACCTTACCCACAGCGCCTTTGTTCCCTCAATTGAGGTCAAGACATAAGTATCAGTCAAACTAACCGGCTCAAAGCTCGCTCCTGCAAACGTCTCAGTATCAGAAATCTGCATCTCTATAGAACTGTTATCATATAGCAAACTTAAAGTCACTGTTTCAGCATTAGTAACCAATGCATCATTGTTTATCACAATAGAATTCAGATAAACAACAGGTGGCACTGTATCTATTATTAATACATTCGAATCCAACCCGAGATTGGACTGGTCCCAGATATCTAACACCCGCACACGCCAATAATACGTACCATTTACCATCTCCGCACTCGGACTGCAACTCGTACTCACTGATGTACCACTGTAGTTTATTGAAGCAAAACTACTCGTGTCATCTATCTCTAAAATATACCACTTTATACCTGAACTATCACTCGATGCACTATACCAAAATACCGGCTGTACTACATTCGTACTACTGCCATCTGCCGGACTTATTAAACTTACTTCATCAGGCGCTAACGTGTCCGCAACTATCTTTATTACCCTGCTATCTATCCCACTATTACTATTACCAGCTACATCATATACCCTCACCCGCCAGTAATATGTATCACCAGCTATATCTACATCACTCTCCCACTCACAAGAATCACTCGTATCACTATACTCTATCGATAAAAAATTACTGCTATTATCAAGCTCTATCTGATAATACCATACACCACTACGACTATCACTCGAACTACCCCATACAAGCCTCGGCCTCTGTTCGTTTGTCTCTGTATTATTTTCAGGCGCTATAAGACTAACCTCTGCCGGTAACCCAGTATCTATCACTATCACCCTCGCTACTGTCGTCTCCCAGTTCCCACCTTTATCAAAACCTATCACACGCCAGTAATATGTGTCCTCTCCTAATACATCAGCACTCGCCTCTGTATCACCAGTCGTAACCGTATAATTAATTGATGTGAAACTTATATCATTATCTACCTCTAACGTATAGGTATCTACACTGCTACCTGACCATACAAACCTCGGCGTGGTGTCATTCGTATAATATGTGTCCTCTGGTGAAACTAAACTAACAGAGATATAAGTATCTATTATTATTACTCTCGTATCTATACCAGCATTCGATTGATCAAGTATATCCAGCACCCGCACTCGCCAGTAATACGTACCATTTACCATATCCGCACTCGGACTGCAACTCGTACTCACTGATGTACCACTGTAGTTTATCGAAGCAAAACTACTCGTGTCATCTATCTCTAAGATATACCACTTTATGCCACTCGTATCACCTGATGCAGTATAATAAAACACTGGCTTTACTACATTCGTACTACTACCATCTGCCGGACTTATTAAACTCACCTCATTCGGGCCAGCTGTGTCTATCACTATTACCCTGCTATCTATCCCGGTATTCGATATATCCCATACGTCTATCACCCGCACACGCCAATAATACGTACCATTTACCATCTCCGCACTCGGACTGCAACTCGTACTCACTGACGTACCACTGTAGTTTATCGAAGCAAAACTACTCGTGTCATCTATCTCTAAAATATACCACTTTATACCTGAACTATCACTCGATGCACTATACCAAAATACCGGCTGTACTACATTCGTACTACTGCCATCTGCCGGACTTATTAAACTTACTTCATCAGGCGCTAACGTGTCCGCAACTATCTTTATTACCCTGCTATCTATCCCACTATTACTATTACCAGCTACATCATATACCCTCACCCGCCAGTAATATGTATCACCAGCTATATCTACATCACTCTCCCACTCACAAGAATCACTCGTATCACTATACTCTATCGATAAAAAATTACTGCTATTATCAAGCTCTATCTGATAATACCATACACCACTACGACTATCACTCGAACTACCCCATACAAGCCTCGGCCTCTGTTCGTTTGTCTCTGTATTATTTTCAGGCGCTATAAGACTAACCTCTGCCGGTAACCCAGTATCTATCACTATCACCCTCGCTACTGTCGTCTCCCAGTTCCCACCTTTATCAAAACCTATCACACGCCAGTAATATGTGTCCTCTCCTAATACATCAGCACTCGCCTCTGTATCACCAGTCGTAACCGTATAATTAATTGATGTGAAACTTATATCATTATCTACCTCTAACGTATAGGTATCTACACTGCTACCTGACCATACAAACCTCGGCGTGGTGTCATTCGTATAATATGTGTCCTCTGGTGAAACTAAACTAACAGAGATATAAGTATCTATTATTATTACTCTCGTATCTATACCAGCATTCGATTGATCAAGTATATCCAGCACCCGCACTCGCCAGTAATACGTACCATTTACCATATCCGCACTCGGACTGCAACTCGTACTCACTGATGTACCACTGTAGTTTATCGAAGCAAAACTACTCGTGTCATCTATCTCTAAGATATACCACTTTATGCCACTCGTATCACCTGATGCAGTATAATAAAACACTGGCTTTACTACATTCGTACTACTACCATCTGCCGGACTTATTAAACTCACCTCATTCGGGCCAGCTGTGTCTATCACTATTACCCTGCTATCTATCCCGGTATTCGATATATCCCATACGTCTATCACCCGCACACGCCAATAATACGTACCATTTACCATCTCCGCACTCGGACTGCAACTCGTACTCACTGACGTACCACTGTAGTTTATTGAACTGAAACTACTCGTGTCGTCTATCTCTAAAATATACCACTTTATACCTGAACTATCACTCGATGCACTATACCAAAATACCGGCTGTACTACATTCGTACATGCTCCATCAACCGGTGAAATTAAACTTACCTCAGTAGGCGGTACTGTCTCAGCTACTATCCTTATAACCCTTGTATCTATCCCAACATTCGATTGATCAAGAATATCCAGCACCCGCACTCGCCAGTAATATGTATTGTCTGCCATATCAGCAGTTGGCGAACAACTTGTAGTGGTAGATGTCCCACTATAGTTTATCGAAGTAAAAGAATAAGTATCATCTATTTCTAATATATACCATTTTATGCCCGATGTATCACCTGATGCAGTATAATAAAACACTGGTCTTACTACATTCGTACTACTACCATCTGCCGGACTTATTAAACTCACCTCATTCGGGCCAGCTGTGTCTATCACTATTACATTCGTATCTATACCAGCATTCGATTGATCAAGAATATCCAGCACCCGCACTCGCCAATAATACGTACCATTTACCATATCCGCACTCGGACTGCAACTCGTACTCACTGACGTACCACTGTAGTTTATTGAACTGAAAGTACTCGTGTCATCTATCTCTAATATATACCACTTTATACCGCTCGTATCACCTGATGCAGTATAATAAAACACTGGCTTTACTACATTCGTACACGTACCATCGACCGGCGAAATTAAACTTACCTCATTTGGAGCCGCGGTATCTATTACTATCATTCGTGAATCTATACCTTGATTTGAATTATTATAAATATCCTTTACTCTTACTCGCCAGTAATATGTGCCGTTTAGTATATCTACGCTCGGACTACAACTTAATGTCAATGATGTACCTGTATAGTTAATCGAACTAAAACTATATGTATCATCTATCTCTAAAATGTACTCAATGTTTGACGAATCTAACGAATTAGTATAAGTGAACACAGGTCTAACTGTTGAGGTTGGGGTTCCGTCAGCCGGTGTTAATAATGTGACTTCGGTTGGTGTTATAGTATCATAGGGGGTCCCACTATATTGCGTAGTATCAATTGACCAGTTACCATTGGTATCAACAGCAAAGAAAGTATAATAATATGTCTCACCATTTGTAAGTCCTGTATCTATTTTTGACGTTTCTGTTACATTAGAATAAATAAGTGAGCCGAGAGATAATGAAGCGGTAGAGCGATAAATCATTACATAGGAAAAATCTGGTTGGGGTGGGTTGGACCAGGATAAATTTAATTGTCCCCCATAACCAGGGTTGGAAACTATAACGCTGCCTGGTGCTGAGCAGGGGATACTATCAGCATCAGTTAATGCAAAGACCTGTATCCTGCTATTCCCACCATCGCAAACATATACAAACCCAAAAGAATCCACAAAGATGCCTTCAGGAGAAGAGAACTGGCCATCAGCCGCACCATTACTACCCCAAACTGTTATAATATTACCATTAGAATCATATTTCTTAATGCGGTGGTTATCTTTATCACAAACATATACATAACCATATTTATCTACCGCAACACCCGTAGGATCATTAAGTCCACCAGTATCAATTGCCATAATCGTGGAACCTCCGACTGTAAATTTCTGTAATCTGATACTACCACCACTTTTTCGGTCTGAAACATAAACATAACCTGTATCATCAACTGCTACACCATGAGGATCTTGAAATTTACCAAATGCAGTACCCCTGCTGCCAATATCTAAGATATAACCACCACTTGAATTAAATTTTCTCACGCTACTTATACTACTCCCATCTGTCCTGCAAACATAAATATTAGAAGAAGAATCTATTGCAATACCTGCATAGTGATCAAACAGAAGATCCAGATTTCCACTACCCCATATAGTAACAAAGCTGCCATCTTGCGTAAATTTTTGAACACGTTCATTAACTCTATCTACTACATGAATATAGCCTGCTGAATCCACGACCACACCACTGGCATAATTAAACTGGCCGTTACCAGCACCTAAACTCCCCCATTTTAATATAAAATTACCATTCTTTGTAAATTTCTGACAACGATGAGAGTTACTGTACTCTGATATATACACATGGCCGTATTTATCCATGCCGATGCCGCTCGGTCTATCAAATTGTCCATCCCCGGTACCTGAGCTACCCCATTTTCTTACAAAAATATATGTATCACCATAAGAAGCCTGGGATAAAATAAAAAAATATATAAGTAGAGTTGCTAATATAAACCTCTTTACCATAGAAAAAACGAATACCATAGTACTCCCTCAGTTTTCGGTAGAGTTTGTTAATGTTAGACCATCTACGTTTTTCATTATCTTTCTTTCCGTTATCTTGCTTCTTGCTTCTACTGACGGATTACATACTATAATCATAATATTTTATCAATAGATTTTCTGATTTCACGGATAATATTTTTTATCTCAGTTTTAATTTGAATTGATTTTATCTTTCCTAACGAATCAACAGAACTAATATTGATATTTATTTTATCTTCATCCATACTATAACCACCAAAAATAACATAATCAGTTCCAAATAGTCTGCAAGCGTTCTCAAGGTTAAGTGATTCAGGTGCCAAGGCCATTTTAACTCTCATTTCTTCATCAGACAAAACAGTAAAAACACCGCCTTCTTGTAAAATCACTTTCAAACCCTCTTTTATCTCTTCTTCAATAAGTTCTGATCGATATAATTCCTCGACCGGGGTCAATTTAAAGATAGCTGCTTTCCCAAGCTTTTTAGGCACAACCTTTACTTCTTTTTTTGGTAGAGTAATATAAGTTGCTGGTGGCGGTTTCGGTGTTATATCTCGCTCAGTCTTCCAGAATTTAAAATTACCGCTGAACCGATGAGTATTACCCAACTCGCCATAAGGCACATAAGCATAATCAAATGACAAATCTTTATAACTTATTCCAAGTCCTGCGGTTATAGCATCTGAAGGTTCTAAATCAGATGTAAATCTGTAGCCTGCTCTTAATTGTAACAGATTTTTAAAATTCCACTCAAATCCGATACACCCATCAGGGTCTTCATTTCTATATTTAAACGTATCAACTGTTATGAGTGCCTGGTCTTTAAAAATTTTATAAGATATCCCGAATCTTATATTTGCAGGTAATGGATCACTAACCTGAATAAATTTTAGCTTACCGCCAAGATGCTGAATACTTAATCCAAGATTTAACCCTCTAAACGGCGTCTTAAAAAGGACACCGACATCAGCTGCTAAAGTGCTTGCTGAATGATGAAATAAAACCTCTCTGATATATTTGCCGTTTATGCCGAGGCCTAATCTTTCATTTAATAAATATGCATAGGAGAATGTAGCTGCAATATCCTCAATATCGAACTCGGATAATACGATCCCTAAATATTCGCTTCGCTCTGTATCTGTGGTTTTTAAAAGTTGTAGACCGGTGCCTAAAGTATGACGCTTGCCTACTGGAAAAGATAGCCCAATAAAATCAAAATTTATATCCTGGAAATATTCGTTATGCATAGCTGATATCTCAGCTTTTTCAGTAAATGCAAGGCCACCAGGATTATAAAAAATACTTATAACATCCTCGCCGATTGAAGAATAAGCATTCGCAAGCGCACCAGGTCTCGCGCCAACACCTATTTTTAAAAACTGTGCTGATGTCGTACCTTTGTCATCAGCAAATAAACCTGTGGCTTGTAAGTTGAATATTGTAACTACCAGAAATAATATTATACTATATATACTTCTATAAGTTAACATACTAATCCTAATAGTAATTTTCGTCATAGAAACTTTATATCTTTAAATAAAACACATAGTTTGAGGCACAAAGATTGAAAGATTCAAAGATTCAAATTATCATCTTGCCTCTTGCCTCTTGCTTCTTAACTACTACTTTATCAATGTAATCTTTCCGGTCGCTGTGCCTAAATTCGTTTCAGCCACAAAAATATACAAACCACTTGCTACAAAATTACCTCTATCGTTTTTGCCGTCCCAGACCGCCATTCCAGGATCTAAACTGATTATTTCAGAACCGTCATCAAGCGTTCTAACTAAATCACCCGCAATATTATAAATCTTAACCCTTAAAGAACTAATCGTGGTAAATGTGTTAATAGTTATGGTCTGGCGCTGTAATGGATAGAACGGGTTCGGATAACTACGCGACATTGATAAAGCATTGGTTGATGCTGAACCGAGTAATGTATAGAAACTAAATTCAGATACAACAGCTTCAACATAATCATAGTCAGCGTTTCTCTGCTGATTCTCAACCAGTTCCCATCTTTGTGCCTGTGGATTAAGTCTATACATCCTTAAAGTACTTTCAGGTATCCCAAACTCATCAACCACTCCATTATGGTCATTATCCGGATATGGTATTATAATTCTAACTGGTTTAATAAATTGTGGTTTTTCATTAATATTCCCCTGGTCATCGAGTAACGAAAATTTATGATGCGGAACATAAGTGTTAATATCCGGGCTCTTTACAACTATCGGCATTAACGCAAAATTACCGCTTAATACATCATAAGCAGCATTAATTATTGCGAGTTCATCGGTATCAGGTCTCGCTATTGTAATAAAGTGTGTATCAGTTGGTAATATATCTCTTTCAACAAGTACCTGAGAATTATCCGGGTCAGGCACAATAAATGTTGTATGTTTACGTTTTACGAACGCCTTGCTGAAGCCAAATGAGCCGATCCTGCCATCTAACCCTACGTTGACTGTCTTCTCAGGTAATGGCCGATACCAGATTTTTGCTCTACCTAAATATGCATAGCTATCAGGTATGTATTCAACACTCGCTCTTGCGTCATAGGGTACAAACTCGACCTCTACAAGATGTGGTGCTACTCGCTGGCCTGTCGTTGCATCTGCTAATATTATCTCTATATACATCTTGTTCTCACCAGGATAATCCTCAGTTATTATTTTCAACCCCAAAGTAGTAGCAGGTATGCTCTCACTGACTGTTATCACTAAACTACGCTCTGTATCTGTCTTGCTGTTATTTGCTCTCGAGGTAGCAGCAACTATTATATAATTATAAAGTAATACCTGCGTAGTTGATGGGACATCAACATAGACAAAGAATGAATAGGTATCCAACGGATATATTAAATCAGTATAAGCTGGTAACTCTGTGGTTTCGCTTTCATCATGTTTATTGTCCTGGTCATCATCCTGAATAAATTTCACAGCAAAATCATAATCCTGCGCTATACTAAGATCAAATATATCTACACCCTCACCATAATTTTTCACTATTAATGTTATATATCCTCTTTCACCAGGATATAAATAAAGCGTATCACCACCTGTTAGCTCAACTCCACTATATAAAGATATAAAGAATATAATACTTCCTGAATCCGAAGGAGTAACAGAGTCTTTCACGGTTAAAACAACGGTTCCACCATAAGTGATTGATACGCTCTGTACCAGTACACCATTTGTAAATTGATTACTCTGTTGTGGTTGTATAGGATACTGAAGACCAGACTGTATCTCTGTTACTTCAAAATCTACTTTGCCTGTATATGAAGTTACAAGATTTTCATAGATATCTCTTGCTGTAACTTTAAGTGTAAACCATACACCAGCTGTTGGAAATACAGGAGTATCTATAACAAAATGATGTAGTTCTGCAGGTAATATAATAAGTGGTGTGAGAGTACCAGTTCTAGCTAAGGTATCATAGACTATTATCTGTGTTGTACCTGTTCGATATAATATCTCGATCGTAACACAGGTACCATTATTAAGAACACCGGAGGCATTGGTTAATATTGGGACTGTTTCAAAGTCTATATAAGCATAGATACTTACAGTACCTCCATTTATCGGGACCAGGTTAGCCCAGGTATCCCAGGCACTAACCTGTAAAGCAAATGTCTCACCTGCTGTGATCTCAGTATCACCGCCAACAATAGATACGCCGTATCGTGTATGTTCTGCAGGATCAACATCTACATCTATTTTGCAAGGATACTCTGTTTTTACACCAAAAGGAGCATAACTTTGTATACTCACTTCTAAAGTGTCTACTCCTGCCTGAGTTATAATAAGTATGTTGGTTTCATAATAACCATCATTGAATTCTATCGGGAATGCGAAAGTATCTGGCTCCACATCTTCAGGCCCACCACCTAATATCCTGAAATAGAAATACGAGGCCGAAGTATCGCCTGTAATAGTTGCAATCGGATAACCAAATGGGTCAACAGCTGTTACCCTTAAAGTAAATGGCGTGCCTGCTTCTATGGTAGTATCAGGTATGCTTAACTCTAAAGTATATATACCCTCGAAACTTAAAATAATCGGTACTGTGCCTTGAGCCTCTCCATTTTGTACAATCACTATTGTTGTAGTATTGGGTTGGGCTACTATATAACAGACAGTAGTTGTGCAACCTGAATCACCCATTATTAAGAATGCAGGCGTTTCCTGATCCTCTGCTGGATCATCTGTTGTAATAATCGCCGTATCAAATTTATTTAACCTTATATTAGCAAACCTGTCATAAGCAGTAACATATAAAATAAATGAGTCGCCTAATTGCAGGTTATTTGTATCGACTGAGATAATAAAGTAACTTAAGCTACCAGGAGTTACAAGAATTGTATCAGCTCCATAAACAGTATCAACCCCACTGTAATAATATGCTGTGATAGTCACTGTACCAGTCTTTGTCAAAGTAACATTCTGTATTGTTACAGTTCCACTGTCTAACATAGTATCAGCTATAGTCGGAGTGATAACACCTAAATTAACCAGTAATGAGATATAAATATTTGAATCGGTCTTTATATTACCGATAGAATCATAAGCAGTTATGGTTATGCTGAATGTTTCGCCTGCAGGTATCTCTGGTGTATCTGTGGTGACTACAAAATAAGATAATATACCAGGTAATACGTAAACAGGTTTAGTCCCTGTAGCTGTGGTAGCTGACGAACCATCAATACAGGTTATTACTACAGCACCTATTTTTGTGACAGTAACATTGTTCACAACAATAACTCCCTGGTTGAAATTACCTGTCACACTCGGGTATATCGTACCAGAAGATATCTCGATTTTTACAGTATCATCGAAATTCGTCTGGATATTATCAAATATATCATAAGCGGTTATCTGCATCTGGAATGGGACACCAGCTCTTACTGTATCAGACATAGCTATTACAAAATACGATGTTGAATCAGGTGTTATAAGGATTGATGTCGTGCCTGTGCCATAATCCCAGATGTCTCTTACTGTAATCGTTCGGGTCCCGGTTCGATTGATTGAAACATAAACCACTGTTGTACCGTTAACGAAATTCGAGGTCCAAGTCGGATAGATCCATGCACCTATACCTGTATCGGTTGATATACTCGCTGTCTCGTTATAAAGAGTTGATACATTCCTAAACCTGTCACACGCTGTTATCTCTAATGAGAAAGTATCACCAGCTACAGCCGAGGATGATACTTTGAGAACAAAATATGTAGGCGTATCTGGAATGATATAAATTACTGTGGTACCAGTGGCAGAACCATAATAACAGGTTATTGTCTGTGTTCCTGCTCTGTCTATTGTAACACCAGTAATCGTTATAGTACCTGAAGTAAATGCAGCGGTTATAGATGGTGTAATCGTTCCGGCAGTAACAGTCAAATAAGCGCTGTTGTTAAATAAAGTCTGAAGATTGTTGAACTCATCATAGGCAGTAATGTTTAGAATAAATGGATAACCTGCTGTAATGTTTGTAACTGAAGCACTTAAGATAAAATGGTCAACAGCCGCAGGTATAACCTGAATCGTTGTAGTCCCGAACCTACCAGAATTGTTAATCGCAGTTATTGTAATATTCCCTACCTTCGTAAGACTCACAGCAGATAAAACAACCGTACCACCATAAGTACTGAATCTCGCAGTATCAGGATATATTATTCCATCAGATGCTAAAATAGAAACTGTATCAAGATAATTCCAGTTAATATTATCGAATCTGTCATACGCTGTGATTCCTAAAACAAAGGAATTACCTGCCACTACTATGCTCGTATCCGTAGATAACGTAAAGTATTGCGTGGTGTCTGGCTCGACCCAGATCTGCATCGTACCAAAAATAGTACCTGTCTCTACTGTTATTGTTATCGTACCAGAACGAGTTAAAGTTACTGGATATACTGTAACCGTACCACCTGTGAAATTACCTGTCATCACTGGTGTTATCGTACCTGAACTCACCTCAAGATACGCATCGCCAGTGTAATCTGTCTTCACGTTCCCGAATCTGTCAAACGCTGTTACATCTAACCTGAAACTATAACCAGCTGTCACAACCACTGAATCTGAACTTATCATAAAATAACTTAACTCTGACGGTAATACCTGAATCACAAATGTGTCATACGAACCTGTTATCGGATCTGAACACGTTATTACTATGCTATCCCCTGTCTTTGTTATCGAGACACTCTCCTCCCTGAACCCTGAACTGAAGTTACCTGATATATCCGGATATATATTACCATCAGAAATATAGAACAATATCTTGCTGTCAAACTCTGTCTGTATGTTCCAAAACCTATCATACGCTGTTATCTGTAATATAAATGTATCACCTGTTAATACTGTGTCCGGACCGCTAATCTCAAAATATGCTGTCGAATCCGGTGTCACATAGATGGTTGTCGTCCCAGTAGCATAATTATTCGCATCTGTCACTGTTATTACCCTCGTCCCTGTCTTCGTTACACTCACAGCCTGCACCTTTATACCATCTGTAAATCCGTATGCACTATCAGGAACTATATTACCAGTATCTACTATCAGCTTTACACTATCACTATACACTGTTGATATGTTCCAGAACCGGTCATAAGCTGTTATGTATAGATTAAATGTATCACCTGCTACTATCTCTGAAACTGAACTTACTATGAAATATGTCGGTGTATCTGGTATAATATAAATCACTGTGGTGCCCTCGGCTACACCATACGCAACACGGATAACCTGCGTACCTGCTTTATCTATCGTGACACCTGACATCGCACACGTGCCTGAAGTAAAAGTATCTGTTATACTCGGAACAATTACACCTGTCGAAACACTCAAACTCGCACTATCCTCGAAATCAAGGTTCACATTGTTGTACTGGTCATACGCTGTAATGTATAAACTAAACCCATAACCTGCTGTAATCGAATTCACATTCGCTGTTATTATAAAATACTCAACACCTATAGGCGCCACAACTATACTCGTCGTACCATACTTGCCTTCATTCGTATACGCTGTTATTGTTATTGTGCCGCTCTGACTCAAACTAACTGCTAATGTCTTTATACCACTTGTAAATCCTGCTGTCGTATCCGGTGAAATATCGCCCTTCGATACTATCAATGTTACTGAATCACTATGGTTCCAGTTGATATTCCCGAACCTGTCATACGCTGTTATGCTTAGATTGAAATTCTCTCCAATCGCTACAATTGACGTATCAGTACTCAATGCAAAGTATTGCGTGGTGTCTGGCTCGACCCAGAGAGTTGTTGTACCAATAGCATTAGCATAATACACTGTTATTGTAATAGTCCCTGTTCTATTAAGTGTAACATTAGATAAAGCTACGGTCCCGGCTCTAAACTCTCCTGTTACCTCTGGCGTAATTGAGCAACCTGTTGTGACACTAAAGAACGCTGTATCCCTGAATGATGTATCATTAGCTTGATTACCCCATCTGTCAAACGCTGTTATGGAGAGATTGAAGCCCCAACCTGCTGTCACTATACCTGAACTCGAAGAGATTAAGAAACTACCAATAGTATCAGGCTCAACGTTTAAACCTATGATACCATAATGACCCAAACCATCCTGCACAGTGATAGTGATATAACCTGTCTTTGTTATCGAAACATTCTCAATTGTATAACCATCACCCTGAGTAAAAGTATTTAACACCCGATCAGGTGTTATGGTGTCTCTTGATGTACTATACATTGAGTCCCCTGAATATCCATATATCGGGTTCCAAGCCGGGTCAACTGGTGTTATGTATAGAATAAAATTAATACCTGCTGTAACATTATACGTCGGAGAACTTATAACAAATGAATCTATGTCGCCCACAGTTGCGGTTACTATGTCATAAGAAGTATCAGCTACATCAGAATCAGGTTTCATATAAGTTGAATGATATATAGACCATACCTCGATCCTTACAAGACAGGTATCAGGTAAAGTTGTATGAGGCGATATTAATATTGGTATGATGATTTGCATAGTATCACCCTGATTCATAGTAGAAGTGGTTGTTATTAGAGGATCGGTTGTATCTAATACACCATCAGTATCTGCATCATAGTAAACACCAGCTGAATCATAATCTATTGTATCTGATAAATAAATCCTGAATGAAAAACTATCAGTGGTGTTAGCAAAATTATAGATTGTATGTATAAGATAAGCGGTATCAGCAACCTTTGCACTTGTATCAAAAGTGTCTGTCTCTAAAACAACAAAATAGATAGAATCTACAATGACATCACTATCAGGTGTTAATTGAGGCACCGGGGAACAGGTCGGCGCATTACGCGGTACCACAACAATTAATGTGGTCCCGCAACCATCCTTTGGATTGTTGCCATAATACATTATAGCATCAGGGAACGTATCAACGACGTTTAACTCCGGGAATAATGCACCTATCGTATCACCACCATGGATGATAAGACTTTGATAAGGCGTATAATTGGGATCATTAACACCATATACTCCACTGCTACTTAATAATAAAATACTAAATAAAAATACACTTATAGCAGTGCCTGGCAAAAGAACCCTTTTAATTTTTTGTTTCCATCTGGCCTTCTTACAAAGACCAATAACTTGTTTAACCATAAATTTCACTACTTCTTGCTTCTTTCGTTATCTTTCTTTCATCCTCACAACCGGATACACCTTTATCTCAAATAATTGAACAAAGTCTAATCCCCTCCTTTTCTTAAAATATTTAGCACCTTTTGGTATATATAGCTTTAAGTATCTATACATAACTCCTTTAGCATCAACTGTAAGTATATGTAATGGGTCCCCTGTCTGGCTTAAACCACCTGTTCCACTATCTGTTGTTAAATGCTCTGCTATAGGTTTCCAATTCTCTTTATCAAAACTACCATATATATCAAAATCAAGCGGCCTTGTTATACTTCTCCAATAAGTTATAATTTTATCGATTTCAACAAAATCCTCTAAATCAACTATAATCCATTGCTCTTTATACATAGGGTCTCCACTCGTTGCCATGCTATTAAAATAATTTAATCCCCCATCAGTAACTAATCGCGGATTATCAAAATTACCTTCAACTGGTTTATAGATAGCTACATTTAATTCATTTGTTTTGAAGGACAAAATATCTGATCTCAGGCTCCTACCCAGCGTGTCTTCTGCTGAAAATCTATAATAAACATCTGTAAGAGGCGGGAACGCATCTAATCTAATCTTATGACCATTTATATAAATAGGATGATATGATCTATATACACCACTCCATTGTTCTGTCTCCTCCACTATCTCTCTTAACTTCTTTATATCCATACTCGCCTCAAACCATAGTTTTGTTGGTAAATTAGTTATAACCACCACCATACCCCCAGAATCTGTTACCCCTTCAACATCTGATCTTATAAGTCTCAAGGGTGGAATCCCTTTAGTCTCTTCCTTATATATATTAGTGGTTTCCATAACACCTGCTGTATCAGTACATTCAATCCTGAACCATACCTCACTCCCTTCCTGTAAATCTACCATAGTACCATAATGCTCCGTGGCCGGACCTATACTATAGGTAATATTATCAAGCTTGGTTTTAAACATCCCATATTTCACAACACCAGAACTCGGTCTCGTTGTTTTAAAATATACAGTTATAGTATTCTTAGATACATCGAGTATCTTTATCTCCTCAATTAACTTGTTTTGACCAAGGCCAATCCCTGCATAAGTCATCACGATTAAGCAACTAATCCCAATAATAAGATGTTTATACACGTTCAAACCTCCTGAATTGACTACTAACCACTCACTGCCTCGGGTCTAAAGACCCTTACTACTTCGGCCTTAGTACTTAAATACCTCAATTGACTACTGACCACTCTATAAAATAGTCATTAGTCATTGGTACTTCAGTACTTAAACTGACTTCTATCTCCATATTTCATCTTTAAAACCCGCAATTTGAACTCTACAATCCAGCTGGGCCGGGTTAACCCAGCTGGAACTCTTTTGGAGAAGAAGGTTTAAACTTAAGTTTAAACACTACACAGATGAGCGGTCTGTGTAATTCTTATAATTACTTTATCCTCACTATGAAACTCATATATCCTTTGTCTGTATCCTGTCCTTTATCAGCCTTATTAGCAGTGTCTCCTACATCAACCGATACATCACTACCACTCGATAAATCAAAGATTATCCGCA
>JBFMHD010000309.1:0-2261 GCA_040752395.1 Candidatus Hydrogenedentota bacterium | reverse complement strand
CGGGTGGGCTTTTTCTAACTCGTCAAATAAAACAACTGAATATGGTCTTCGTCTCACAGCTTCAGTTAAACTACCACCCTCTTCATAACCAACATAACCTGGTGGTGCACCGATCAATCGTGCTACAGAATGTTTCTCCATATACTCAGACATATCTATCCGAACAATAGCATCCTCAGTATCAAATAAGAATTCAGCCAGTGCGCGTGCGAGCTCGGTTTTACCAACACCTGTGGGTCCAAGAAAGATAAACGAGCCGATGGGTCGCTTTGGGTCTTTTAATCCTGTTCTTGCTCTGCGTATGGCTTCACTGACCAAAGAGACCGCTTTATCCTGACCGATTACTCGTTTGTGCAGGTTTTCTTCCATACGTAAAAGTTTCGCTTTTTCACTTTCAAGAAGTCTGTCAAGCGGGATCCCTGTCCACTTCGAGACAATACTTGCTACATCTTCTTCGGATACTTCTTCTCTTAAGAACTTTTTAGTTCTTTGCAATTCTGAAAGTTCTTTGTTTTTATCTTCTGTTTCTTTCTGCAACCTCATTAATACACTGTACTGGAGTTCTGCTGCTCTTTCTAAATCACCATATCTCTTTGATTTTTCTATATCTACTTTGGTCTGTTCTATCTGTTCTTTGAGATTACTCACTGTTTTTATTAATTCTTTTTCTTTGTGCCAGTGTGCGATTAATGCATTTACTTCTTCTTTAAGATTTTCGGTCTCACTTTCTATCTCTTTTAATCGTTTTTTTGAAGCGTCATCATTTTCTTTTTTTAAAGCCTGGTTTTCAATCTCAAGTTGCATAATCTTTCGATTTATCACATCAATCTCTGATGGCATAGAATCTATCTCAATTCTTATTTTTGATGCTGATTCATCTATTAAATCTATCGCTTTATCAGGTAGAAACCTGTCTGTTATATAACGAGCTGATGATCTTGCGGCAGCTATCAGGGCAGCATCCTGAATCCTTACACCGTGATGAATCTCATATCGTTCCTTTAAACCTCGTAAAATTGAGATGGTGTCTTCGATTGATGGCTGGGATACAAAAATCGGCTGAAATCTACGCTCAAGCGCAGCATCTTTCTCTATGTGTTTACGATACTCATCAAGCGTTGTAGCACCTATACAGTGTAGCTCGCCTCTTGCTAACGCAGGTTTTAACATATTCCCAGCATCCATAGCCCCTTCACAAGCACCCGCCCCTACTATCGTGTGTAACTCATCAATAAATAAAATTATACTCCCGTTCGAACCAGATATCTCTTTTAATACCGCTTTTAATCTCTCCTCAAACTCGCCCCTGTACTTAGTCCCTGCTATCAAAGCACCTAAATCAAGAGATAGCAATCTCTTATGTTTCAATCCTTCAGGCACATCAAAAGCTATAATGCGTCTTGCTAAACCTTCAACAATCGCAGTTTTACCGACCCCGGGATCACCGATTAAAACAGGATTATTTTTTGTTCTTCTTGATAAAACCTGAACCGTCCTTCTTATCTCTTCATCTCTGCCAATTACAGGATCGAGTTTGGACTCCCTTGCAAGTTGGGTTAAATCACGGGTATATTTTTCTAATAACTGATATTTAGATTCTGAATTCGGGTCAGTCACCTGTTGACTCCCACGAATATCTTTTATCGCTTTTAATAGCTCTCTCTCTTTTATACCCTCATCAAAAAGTATTTCTCTGACTTCACCCCCATCTCTTAATAAAGCAATAAATAAATGGTCGCAGGAGATATATTCATCTTTAAAAAAATTCATTACATTTTCTGCTTCATCTAAAACATTAACAAATTCTCTGCTCGCATACTCGTTCTGGAAACCACTAACTTTTGGCAGTCTCTGGAACCGTCTTTCAACTCTTTTAAGTATCCTACTATAATTACCACCAACTTTGTTTAACAATGGTTTTATTATGCTGTCATCCTGGATCAATAGGCCATAAAACAGATGTTCAGGCATAATTTCCTGATTAGAATTTTTTCTTGCTTCTTTATAAGCAAGAGCTAATGCTTCTTGCGCTTTTATAGTAAATTTCTCAGGTTGAATGACCATTTTGGTTCTCCTTCGAAAAACATTGTAACTATAATAATATCAAGTAGAAGCAAGAGGCAAGAAGCAAGATAACGGAAGAAGTGAGAAGTATCAGGACGGGCTACAGGCTACAGGCTACGGACTACAGCCGGCTGGAGCCAAAAGCCAAAAGCCTGCTGAAAAGTCTTGAGTCTTGAGTCTCGAGTCCTGTTTTGACT
>JBFMHD010000308.1:0-2282 GCA_040752395.1 Candidatus Hydrogenedentota bacterium | reverse complement strand
AGAAGCAAGAGGCAAGATAACGGAAGAAGTGAGAGGTGTCAGGACGGGCTACAGGCTACAGGCTACGGACTACAGCCGGCTGGAGCCAACAGCCCAGAGCCTGCTGAAAAGTCTTGAGTCTTGAGTCCTGTTTTGACTCACGACTCACGACTCACGACTTGCGACTCACGACTCTTTTTATATCATCTTTAGTTTTTCATCCTTTGTGTAGAGCGCAAAAACGCAATAACCCAAGAACCCAATAACACAATAGTGTAGAGCGCAAACCGCGCTTATGACTACTCCTTCAAAAAAAGTAAGAATGCAGACGCATCTAAAGATGCTCACTACAATTTTTTCACACTTCGCTATCTATAACTGAGTGGGTTTGTGTTAATAAATAAAGAACCGACATTCTAACAGCCACACCATTCTCCACCTGATTACAGATTAAAGTCCTTTCATAATCCATAACATCATCAATAAGTTCTACACCCCTGTTCACAGGACCCGGATGTAAAATATATATTCCCTTATCTTTTATGATTTTAAACCTTTCTTTTGTTATTCCGAATATATTATGATATTCTCGTATATTCGGGAAAAAATTTGTTTTCTGTCTCTCAAGCTGTATTCTAAGTAGATATATAACATCTGGTAGTCCCCATGCAATGGTATCATCATAATTATAAAAGACTTTTATATATTTTGGAAGATTAGCTGGTATTAAAGTTGCAGGTCCAAACACACCGATCTTCATCCCCAGTTTATGAAAACACTCCATATCTGACCTTGCTACGCGTGAATGTAAAATATCACCGACTATCAGTATTTTGGTGTTTTCTAAATCTTTAATCTTCTCTTTAATAGTGAATGCATCGAGTAGCGCCTGAGTGGGATGAGCATGAAACCCATCACCTGCATTTATAACAGAGGCAGTGGTATTTTTCGAGATATAAGAAGGAACCCCAGAAACAGAATGTCTAACAACAATATAATCAGTTCTCATAGCCTGCAAGGTCTTTATAGTATCAAGTATCGATTCACCCTTAACAATACTTGATGCGGCAACCGAGATATTAATAACGTCAGCTGACAGCCTTTTTGCTGCGATCTCAAACGACGTTCGAGTCCTTGTTGACGGCTCATAAAATAATAAAACAACGGTTTTACCTTTTAAGGTCGGCACTTTTTTAACAGAGCGTGTAAACAAGTCCTTGAAAGGTTTTGTTGTTTGCAAAATTAATTCTATCTCTTTTCTACTCAAACTTCCTATATCAAGCAGGTCTTTTCTTCCTATTGTATCTTTTCCCATCATCGTTCTCCTCTGAAAAACGTTGTAACTCTAATAATTCGGGGTACAGGCTACGGGCCACGGGCTACAGCCGGCTGGAGCCCGTAGCCTGTACTCTGTAGCCTGTCCTGATACTTCTTGCTTCTTTCGTTATCTTGCTTCTATATTCTAATTCTCTAATCAAATATATGGCATCTTCTTTATCTGATTCTTTGAACCTGACTTTAATATATTCGTTTCTCTCTGTCTTTATATATTTCCCTGTATAATCAGGCTTGATAGGTAATTCTCTATTCCCTCTGTCTATAAGAACAGCAAGTTCTATTTTAGCAGGCCGTCCATAATCTATGATTTCGTCTAAAGCTGCTCTTATAGTTCTACCTGTGAACAAAACATCGTCAAAAAGTATTATCACAATACCATTAACATCAAAATCAAGTTCCGAACCTTTAACATGGGGTATCGTCCCTAAATTATCAAGGTCATCTCTATATAGTGTTATATCAAGAGTACCTCTTAAAATATTTTTACAGGATTTTTTTAATATCTTATATACTCTATCAGCAAAAATTACACCTCTTGCATGAATACCCACAATCGCTATCTTTTTATCTCGATGTCTGTCAAGTATCTCATTAGCTATACGTTTTATAGTATCTTCTATCTCTTTCTCATTTAATAATTTTTCTTCTATCATCTCTCCTCCTCTGAAAAACGTTGTAACTCTAATAATTCGGGGTACAGGCTACAGGCTACGGGCTACAGCGGCTGGAGCCAAAAGCCCAAAGCCTGCTGAAAAGTCTTGAGTCTTGAGTCTCGAGTCCTGTTTTGACTCACGACTTGCGACTCACGACTCTTTTCATATCATCTTTAGTTTTCCATGCTTTGTGCCTTCTCCTCCTGTCTTCTGTCTTCTGTCCTTTATCTGATTAATTACTAATTATTCTATGTGCAAAGATACAGGCATTTAACGGTGCTTTTTTATGGATACCAACGCTTACAAGCGGTA
>JBFMHD010000307.1:0-2330 GCA_040752395.1 Candidatus Hydrogenedentota bacterium | reverse complement strand
CAGCAACCGACACTTGTTTTTGATTATCGTACCTGCCTTCGACTTAAGACGATGACCATCTTCTCCAAGTTATCGATGGTAACCTGATTTAGGCAGGACATTCGGCACTATCACTGCCCGCAACAGTTCGAAAACCACCGTTTAATAAGAAGTCTCAGTTAGACCGAAATGGTAGATGAGCACCCTGCTGTCAGTATGGACGTTCGGCCAGCTGTTATTCGGCTTGCCCTGTTCAATAGTGAAAAAGATGGTTCAAACAATCAAGATATATACGTGACTATTTAATAGATTTGATAAAAGTTATATATAATAGTTTATGAGAGAAATCAACATAGAACAAGTTAGAGACACTGTAAAAAAAGATAAATACATTATCAAAACCCATGCTAAACAACGGATGGGAGAAAGAGAAGTAGAGGATAAGGATATTCTTTTAGTGATCTTCGAGGGTGAAATAATCGAACAATATCCGAAGGCTAAACCATTTCCGAAATGTTTGATTACGGGGTTTATTGAAAAAAATAAACCTATGTATGTGTCTTGTGCTTTCGATGGAGAGTATGTTCATATTATAACCGTCCACTGGTTTGATTCTGAAATAATTCATCTTGACATTCTGTATTATAGATATAATTTAATCTATATTAAATGTAAAAAGATACTTGATTTTACATTATGAGGAGGTTTCTAATGAGCGTTACAGAAATAGCAAAAGAGATAACAGGCAAAGATAAAGAAGATGAGGCCATTAATCTTATTTTAAGAGATGTAATAATTCAGAAGATAAGGGAAGCCAGAGACAAAATTAAAGAATATGAAACGAAATATGGTATGGATTACAGCAGTTTTGAAAAAAGATTAAAAGATAGCGATTTTGTTCGACGTATTGAACAGAATGGGATCATTCGTACAGAAAATGACTTTTTTGATTGGGGAGCTCAAGTTACAGAACTGAGTTATCTGGAAGAGAAGTTAAGGGAAATAGGTTCATAAAGTGACGGAATTAGATAACTTTTTATCACGATTGAATTCTGTGGCAGATCATTCAGAGATAGTAGAGAGACAGGAGACGCTATCAAAAAAAGTTACAACCGCAAAACTCAGGTATCATCTTATAGATGGCAGTTATGTAGATGTTTTTGTCAATATAATCCTGGATAAATATTATTATCATTGGCAAAGAGCGGACGGTAAAATTTACAGGATTAACAATTATCCACCTGAGGGCTGGCATGAACACCTCGATACTGAAGATAATAGACATCCTATAAAAAGGATTGAGCCTGAAGACTTTTTCTATAAAATCAAAAGTATATTGGAACGTAAAAATGCAAGACGTAAGAAAAGAGGCACAGAGGCACAGAGGCACAAAGGGAATAGGGGATAGGGTATAAGGAGATAGGCAGTAGGCAGTCTGACTCCTGACCCCTGATTCCTAATTTTGGTTGTGTAAATTGTGATAAAATTCACTTTGACATTTTGTATTATTATAGTATAATTTAATCAAAATACTTAAATCAAAGAAGGTAACACCAATGGTAAGAATCAAGATTAAAGATTTACCACGAAATAAAAAAATAAGTAAAGCAGAGATGAAAAATATCTTTGGAGGTCCATGCTGCGGTATAGTAGTGGATATGCCATTATCTAAACCTACCGGTGGTCAGCAGTCTCCAGAATATCTTAAAATGTTTTCATGATGATAGACAGTATGTGAGTATATAGTGACGAACACTAAAGTATTATTATAAATGGTAAAAATTGAAATAAGTGATATCAAAATAAAAAAGAGAAAATTTATAGCATCAAAAAGCGAATATGAAGAACGAATAAAAATATGTGAAGCTTGTGAATATAAGATGTATACAGCAGGTATCCTGAGGTGTCAGATATGTAAATGTATTATGCCTATAAAAGCAAGATTACTCATGTTTCATTGTCTTAAACAGTACTGGTAAATTTATTGTAACTGTTAAGTCCTTTAAAGTGGGTGAACCCAATAATAAAAATCAAGATTAAGGATTTAAAAAAGAACCAGAAGATCAGCAGACAGGAGTTGAAAAAAGTCATAGGTGGAAACATCGGGACTTACCTTAGGGGGACCCTGGGCGGCATAAAGAATCCTGCTCCTGAGAGAGGGATTATTATAACAGTACCTGATCCGACATAAAAAGAATGTGACTCTCCTGTCGGCTGCCTGGCGCAGCAACCGACACTTGTTTTTGATTATCGTACCTGCCTTCGACTTAAGACGATGACCATCTTCTCCAAGTTATCGATGGTAACCTGATTTAGGCAGGACATTCGGCACTATCACTGCCCGCAACAGT
>JBFMHD010000306.1:0-2385 GCA_040752395.1 Candidatus Hydrogenedentota bacterium | reverse complement strand
ACAATGCTTAATACACAGCAAAGTATACAGCCACCCGCAAGTTTTGACAAGATAATCTTTCAATTTCAGAAAATATTTACAAAGCCCTCGTTTAAGTATCTATAGTTAAAAATAAATGTATCAAAAAATTAATTTTTGATACTTTGTGTATGTTCCCCACAAACAATAAAAAAATATTAGACATAAATAACTCTCTTAAATTCACTTTTTTATGAATTTTCATCTTGTATTTTCTGCTTAACTATAGTTTTATATTAATACAATGAAAAACTTTGTTTTATATTTTTGTATCTTCTTTTTATCATTCATTTATCTTTATCTTCTTTCTCCACCAGACATCCAGTTTGGGGACCCGGCTGAATTAAGCACAGGTGCATATCTTTTATCTTTTGTTCATAGTACAGGGTATCCTCTTTATTTACTCCTTGGCAAAACTTTCATAACAATACTTTCTCCTCTATTCTCTCCTTTTATTTCTATGACAATTTTTTCAATATTTACTTCATCTTTAACAATTGTATTATTATATATCCTCTTACAAAAACTGGGGTTAAATATAATACCATCTTTTCTTACTATCATCTCTTTTCTTATTTCATACGAATTTACTATACAATCAACAATTCCAGAGGTATATCCGCTTTTATTATTTTTTATTTTTCTCTCTCTATTAATATACATCGGAAGAAATATTTGTTTTCTCGTGTTTATTACTGGTCTTGGTATCTCGCATCATTTACTCTATGTTATTGTTTTTATCCCATTCTGGATAATATATTTTTTTCAGTGGGTTAAACGACTACGAAACAAACATATTTTTTTAGCTATAATATGCTTTCTTATATCTCTAACCGTATATCTATATATACCAATAAGGTCTGCCGGGGATGTTACTATACTTGACTGGCCTTGTGTATCGAATATAAAAGAGTTCTTCGATTATATCTCGGGTTCTCATTTCCGTTCAGAAAAAGGATATTTACAATTAATCCCGATGAAAGTAAAAATAATAAAGATTATTTCTGATATAATATTCCAGTTCTTTTTATTATGTCTTGTTATACCTTCTGGCATTATCTTTTTAATAGAAAAAAATAAACCGTTTTTTTATTCATCTCTATTCTCTATTTTATTTATAATCCTCACCGCAATATTCTACAAAATACCTGATTTTGACGTTTATCTCTTACCTGCTTACTTGCTATTATCAATCTATGCAGGATGCGGATTACATAGACTATTTAATAAATTGTCTAAAAATATATCATTGATAATCTGCGTACTCGTTATCTGTTTCCAGTTTTTCTTCTATAAGTTTTCAGGGACACATCTTAGCCGCTCACATAGCTATCTTGCTTTTGATTATCTGCAAACAATAAATAGAAATCTTCCTGAAAACTCTGTTATTCTCTCCAGCTGGCATTATGCTACAGCACTCTGGTATAATAAATACGTATTAAAAAACAGAGATGATATAAATATAATTATGAGAGCAAATCTATTCAATGACTCCTGGTTGAATGAAATCCAGAAACTATCTACTTATGATAATACCTATCTTGTATTCCCTCACTCTGATATAAGTAAAATCTATCCATTGGTTCAGGATAATCTTCTCTGGAAAATCTCAAAAGATACGGAACTAACAACTTTCTCCCAAATTGAGAGATGTTTATTTAATGACCTCAATGATACTGTAAGTTTTTATATAGATATACCTGATAAAATCAAACCAAGAACTGTGTATCACTTTGATCTATATTTCTATCTCAAGAAAGCCCAGGAGACAAAATTTGGGTTAGCTCTTGTATTATTTGATAAATCAGAAAATATCCTGTTTTATAACCTTTTTTCTCCTCTCTATGAACATTTCTGTCTTAACAAGCTAAAAACTCATACCATCTACAAAGAAAGAATCTTCTTCTATATCCCTCGCTTAACACAAACCAACGCTTATTATTTCAAAATCTCTTATATTCCATTTTTTGACAGATTACGTGATGATAAAGATATCTGGTATAACTATTTTTATAAAGGCAAAAAATTGGATGCTAATTTTCTCTAAAAACTTGCCTAAAAGAACAATATATTATATATTAGAAGTAAGATAACAAAAGAAGCAAGATGCAAGAGGCACAGAGGCACCTGCCTCCGCCGCACTCCGCCGCGGCAGGCAGGCAAAGGCAGAAAGAAGACAGGAGACAGGAGGCAGAAGGAGAAGGCGCACAAAGGATGAAAAACTAAAGATGATATAAAAAGAGTCGTGAGTCGCAAGTCGTGAGTCAAAACAGGACTCGAGACTCAAGACTCAAGACTCAAGACTTTTCAGCAGGCTCCGGGCTTCGGGCTCCAGCCGGCTGTAGTCCGTAGCCTGTAGCCTGTAGC
>JBFMHD010000305.1:0-2398 GCA_040752395.1 Candidatus Hydrogenedentota bacterium | reverse complement strand
CTTTATGGAGTCATCAGGAATATGGTAAAAATAGCCCTGAATTATGGGATGCTGTATCAAAAAATTAATTTTTGATACTTTGTGTATGTTCCCCACAAACAATAAAAAAATATTAGACATAAATAACACTCTTAAATTCACTTTTTTATGAATTTTTATCTTGTATTTTCTGCTTAACTATAGTTATATGAATCTGCTAAATATAAATGTACAATCTGGATAGATAGTATGGCTGATGGACAAAATAGAAAATGGGAACGGTTCTGATTTTTGAGGACCGCTTCGTGATGGATTAAGCATTGGGCATATGAGGGACTTAAGGGGGATAGTGCAAAATTATACCAGAAGTGAGTATAGAAAAGCTAATGGTATCGGCAAGACGAAAAAGGGAACGGATAGTTTTTGACAAAAATTGAGAAATAACTTATAATAAAAAGTATAATATGAGTTTTGAGGATTGTTCATAATGCATAAGATAACTAAAATCACCGTGTTGGAAGATTATCGAATTGAAATCACCTTTGCTGACAATACCTGTGGCATTGTTGACCTGTCCCAATTGGCTGGACATGGTGTCTTTTCCCTATGGAACGACAAAGAGGTGTTTCGTCAGGTTAAGATAGGACAACATGGAGAACTGGTATGGCCTGGAGATATCGATCTTTGCCCGGACTCATTGTATATGAAAGTTACGGGGAAAAAGCCGGAAGATGTATTTCCTACTTTAAAGCATGAAAAAACGTATGCCTGAAATTTCCAGATTTTTCGGTATTACGATCAAAATGTTCTGGGATGACCATAATCCTCCTCACTTTCATGCTATTTATGCGGGTGAGGAAGTTTTGATTAATATCTTGTCCCTTTCCGTGCTTGCCAGCGAGGAATTACATCCTGCCTTTGGTATATAACAATAAGATTCCTCGCAGATATGGGTATATCCAATTCTACGGTCAGCTGGCTGCTGAAAAGAGATTATGATGCAATTCAATGTCTGAATGGATGCGCTCAAGCATTGAAAGAAAAAAAGCCGATAAGATATTCTATCGCAACGGGCAACCGATTGTAATATTAGACTTGACTATGTATGAATGTCCTTCCGGCGGCGAGGAAACAATGCTTCTTGCCTCTTACTTCTTAAGTAAATTCAAACGCACCAATAACTTGAGGGAGTACAAGAAAATAAAAAATATAGATTGACAAAAGATAGGCATTGTCATATAATTAAAGTATGAGATTTGATTGGAATTTAGAAAAAAACAATTGGCTTAAAGAAAACCGCGGGGTAACATTTGATGAGATAACTTGTCTTATTGATGAAGGGCATTTAATAGCTGTTTTAAAACATCCAGCGAAAAAGAACCAAAAAATTTTTATAGTTGAACGTGACGGATATGCATACAATGTCCCTTTTATAGAACAAGATAACGGCATCTGTTTTATGAAAACGATTTATCCGAGCCGTATATCCACAAAAAAATACATCAGGAGGAATATATGAGAAAAATTGAATTAGATAAAAACGAGGCAGAGCTTGAAAAAGAGATAGAGAGAGGCGAATGGATAGCTGTTAAAAATATGGGGAATGAAATAAAGAAATATCAGAACTATGCACGCAATACACTTAGTAAAAATAAAAAAATTAATATTCGCTTAACTGACTGGGATTACGAAAAAATAAAAATTAGAGCCGTTCAGGAGGGATTGCCTTATCAAACTTTGATCTCAAGCATTATCCATAAGTTTTTAACAGGCCAATTCAAAACAACTTAAAGTATTGTTTGAGCCATGCAACTGATAAAGTTCGGGGTAATACGATGGTGGAAGCTAATGCAAACGTAGGAAAATGGGAAAATGAAAATGGGGACGGTTCTGGTTTTATCATTGTTTTTCGAGGCTTGTAAACTACTGTTTCAGCCGACTTTTTCCATGAGCCATTCTTGTATTAACGAATCTTCATTAAAGAATTTGGTATATAGCCTGTTGCACAAGATTTAGAGGCATTATTTTTCGGACATCTTGCTTTAGAAAAAAACGTTAAAAGCAAAGATTATTGAACTAACCGGCGAAGAAGCTGTTTACTCTCACGATTTGGTCATCCTAGACAACTATGGAAAAATCAAGTTGAGTGAGGATGATATTGATTTCCTAGCGCAAGTCAATGTGTATAACATCAGAACCCGCTATCAAGATTATAAAAAGTCCCTCCTCTGAAAAACTTTGTAACTATAATAATATCAAGTAGAAGCAAGAAGCAAGATAACGGAAGAAGTAAGAGGTATCAGGACAGGCTACAGGCTACAGGCTACGGACTACAGCCGGCTGGAGCCCGAAGCCCGGAGCCTGCTGAAAAGTCTTGAGTCTTGAGTCTTGAGTCTCGAGTCCTGTTTTGACTCACGAC
>JBFMHD010000304.1:0-2442 GCA_040752395.1 Candidatus Hydrogenedentota bacterium | reverse complement strand
TAATTCAAACTCAAACATAAGGTTAAAATAGCTATCACAGTATCACCTGCACCTGTGACATCATAAACCTCTCTTGCCAGTGTTGGTATATGTTTATATTTGCCATCTTTATAAAATATTGTCATTCCTTCTTCACCACGCGTAACTATAAAATATTTGGAATTTAATCTTTTCATAACGTCCTGTGCTGTCTGTATAAGTTCAGCTTCGTTATGTATCTTTTTTGAGGTAGCAGTTGCGAGTTCTTTATGATTCGGGGTAAGAACAGTCACGTTATTATACATAAAGAAATGTGTTATATGTGGGTCAACAGTTACAGGTATATTTTGCTTTAACCCAAGTACCACAAGATACTCGATTAATCTTGTTGTTATTAACCCTTTATCATAATCAGAGATAAGTATAGCATCAATATCTTTATGTTTATATATTATTTTTTCTATTTGATTCTGGGTCTCTTGTTGCGGGGGCCCTATCTCTTCAGTATCTATCCTTACTATCTGCTGTGTTTGAGCTATGATCCTCTGTTTTGTTATTGTTGGCCTATTTTTATCTATTATAATGCTGCTTGTCTCTATGCCTTTTTCCTGTAATTTTTCTTTCAGTATCCTACCTGACTCATCTTTCCCAATGATACCAACTAATACAATCTTTGCACCAAGCGATACAATATTATTGGCTACATTTGCAGCGCCACCTGGTGTGTATGACTTGCTTCTAATATGAACTACGGGTACAGGTGCTTCAGGTGAAATCCGCTCCACATTCCCGAATACATATTCATCAAGCATTAAATCACCAACTACCAGTATCTTCTTTTTTTCAAAATCTTTGACAATCTTACTTAATTTAGAATAAACCATAAATCAAACAACCTTTGAATCTTTTTTAATCTTTGAATAATCTTTTCTCTATCTCTTCTGCAAGCGAATGCAATATTGTTATATGAGCTTCCTGAATCATTGGTGTTTCATTTTCTTTTACAAGCAGGTTTATATCAACATAATCTTTCATTCTACCACCATCACGGCCCGTCAACCCGATTACTGTTATCCCTATCTCTTTAGCTACTTTACAAGCCCGTATAACATTCTCGGAATTTCCGCTTGTACTTATCCCTATAAAAACATCTGCCTTGTTCCCGAGCGCTCTTATCTGGCGTGCAAAGACTTCATCAAATGAATAATCATTAGCTATGCAGGTCAAATTCGAGATATTGGAGACAATCGCTATACACGGCAGCGGGTCTCTCTCTTTCTTGAATCTCCCAACCATCTCAGCTGTAAAATGGATGCTATCCGCAGCACTGCCGCCATTCCCTGCAATTAATATTTTATTCCCGGCTTTCAAACTCAATACAATAACATCAAGTGTTTTATAAAAAGAATCAATAAGCTCATTATCAAAAGCTAATCTTTTAAACAAATCAGCACTGCTCAGTAATCTATCTTTTATAAATTCACTCATTTGTCTCCTGTCTCCTGTCTTTCGTCTCCCTAAAACATATCTATCATAGCTATATCAGGTGATTCGGGTCTTGGCCCAAGTTTGTTTGTTCTACAGTCAACAACTAAATCCATTGCTTCAAGGGGTATTTGACCAATGAGTACCTGTTTGTTTTCAGGTTCAACAACACATTCTACAGTTGCTTCTCTTCCTAATATTTTTATAAGGGCTCCATATGCAACGCCTTTTTTCCCTTTACGTCCATCCGCATACTTTGCAGTCACTTCACGATAGACTTTTAATCCTAATATATTAACAATCTCTTGTGGTAATTGAAGTAGTGTTGCTCCTGTATCAATTAAACCCTCTACCTCAACGTGTCTTATTTGTGATTCTTTTATTAATCCTTGTTCGGCTTTTTCTATATCAAATAAATTGTATATTTTAATTTTTTCAAATACTTTTCCCATGGTAACTCCTTGCTGTTATTTCCCATTTCTCATTTCTTATTTTTTCATATCACCTCATTCTATGTTTCTTCTTCTTTTTCACAATCCCTTATAGTCTTTAAATCCATAGCATCTTCTGTAATATGCTTTTTAACAGCTTCATTAACTATTTCGGTTACACTTGTGCCTATCATTGCAGCCCTGACTTTAAAAGCTTTGTATAATCCGCTATCAAAATAAATGGTAGCTTTTGTTGTACCCACGGTGAAACCTCCAATATGGTATTCTTGTAATCCCTCAGTTATAGATGAGTAAGAAGCAAGAAACAAGATAAAGAGACTAAAACCGAAGACTGAGGCATTACACACTCTTTTCTTCTTATAACATAATAGCTGTTTAACGTCAATCTGTTTTTATTCTTTCCTGTATTCCCTCGGTTATAGGTGGAGAAGAAGTGGGAAGTAAGAAGTGAGAGGTGTCAGGACGGGCTACAGGCTACAGGCTACGGACTACAGCCGGCTGGAGCCAAAAGCCCAGAGCCTGCTGA
>JBFMHD010000303.1:0-2470 GCA_040752395.1 Candidatus Hydrogenedentota bacterium | reverse complement strand
TTGCCTCTTGCCTCTTGCTTGCCGTTTCTTGCTTCTTGCCTCTTGCTTCTTGCTTCTATTATATAACCTATAACTGAGGGAGTACAATAATATGCATAATAAAACAATTGACATAAAATCAAGAGAGGGATAAAAATTAGTTAGACCAAAAGAGATTAAACGACGAGGGAGATGAAAACCACGAAGTGATATTTTCAGAAAGTGAATGAATATTCATTAAGGGTGAATAAATTGTTACCGCTTAATCTAACTAAAATAATAGAATATTTCGTCAAAAATATTCCCAATAAGTTTAATGTAAATCAGATCGCCAGAAATCTGAAAATAAGTGTTGGCAGTGCTTATAAGATACTCAAATCACTTGAGAAAAAACAGATTTTTGTGTCGGAGAAAATAGGTAATGGAATTTATTACAATCTAAATCTTAAAAATAAAGAAACAGAAATTATTGCAGAGTTAGTATTAATAGAGAACAGAAACAAAGCACTTGCAAAAAATCCCCATGCTTCAATATATGCTAAGGACTTACAGAAAGTAGAAACATTTAGTAAATCAGTTATTCTTTTCGGTTCTATTCTTAATAGAAAAGACGCAAAAGATGTTGATGTGCTGTTTATCGTAGATAAAGGAAAATCAAAAAAGGTTGAAGATTTTTGTCTTAAACTTTCAAATCTAAGACCCAGAAGAGTAAACCCTCTAACAATGACAGCGTCAGATTTACAAAAGAACATAAAAAAACAAGACAAGGTTATAGTAGATATACTTAGAAAAGGTGTAATACTTTTTGGTGAAGATGAAATAATAAGAACACTGAGGAACGTATAATGGATATTATAGAAAGAAAGTTTAAATGGTGTCTTGAAAAAGGCAGAAAAGGTGGTAGAAAGCATAGGGGTTTAAGAAAAATAAGACCCGATAATAACGAAGCAAGTAATCATATACAAAAAGCTTTACATAATCTTGAAGCTGTTGAATATAACATAAAAGGTGGGTTTGGAGATTGGGCTGTCTCAGCTGCTTTTTATGCAATGTATCACTCATTATTAGCTATTCTTTATAAATCAGGATATGACTCAAAGAATCAGGAGTGCACGATTAATGCAATAGAGTTTCTCATAAAGACAGGAAAGATAAAATTTGATCCAAAATTTATAGCAATGATTAGAAGGACAGACGTGTTGATGGGTAGTGATGCCAAGGCTCTAAGAGAAGAGTTCCAATATGGTACTGAGATTGAAGTTGATTATGAGATTTTAAAGAATATAAAGAATAATGCTAATGATTTTGTTGAGGCATCAAGGATTGTCTTTGAAGAGATATAGTTAGTTAATCACTCCCCTGAAAAATTTTGTAACTATGATAATCTCAAATAAAAGCAAGAAGCAAACGCTACAAACCAATTGCCAGAAAACAATAGCTGTCTAATAAACAATTGGTGTGGGAGCAAGAAGACTGAGGGGATACTATAATTTGCATAATAAAACAATTGACATAAAATCAAGAGATGGATAAAAATCTCAATTATTACTTGTATAATTCGTATAATATGATATAATTTATAAGTATATGGTAGGCTTATGAGGAACCACAAATTGACACTCTTACTGGATGAAGAGACAATTATTAACGCTAGAACCTATGCAAAAAAGCAGAATGCCAGTATATCTGCCCTGGTAAAAAAGTTTTTTAACGCAGTATCTTTAACAAAACCGAATAAAGAAAAATATCCGGCTATTACTTCTGAACTCTTAGGTGTAATAAAAGGTGTAAATCTCGACGAAGTTAATAAAGAATATTCAGCATATCTGACTGATAAATATAAATGAAAGACAAAGTTTTTATTGATACCGACATTATTCTTGATTTGTTTTTAGATAGAAGACCTTACAGCAGATATGCTGCCGATCTATTCTCTCTGATTGAATATAACAAAATAACAGGGTGCGTATCGCCTTTAATATTTTCGAACTTATTTTATATTGTAAGGAAAGAAAAATCGGTTGCAAAAGCTAAAGAAATATTAGGCAAATTAAATATATTAACAAATATACTGACAATTGATTCGAAAATAATTGAGTTATCTTTAGTCTCTTCTTTTAAAGATTTTGAGGACGCTGTTCAGTATTATACAGCAAAAAATAATGGAATTCATACAATAATCACCAGAAACAAGGAAGACTATAAAGTACGTGATATGATAATAGTTGATGCACAGGAATATTTGAATATATTTAAAAACAAATATTTTTAAATTATAACATTTTAGTTCACAGCATTAAGCTTTATTATTTTCAGAGTCCTTGATATTATTAAATGTTATCCGATGAATAAAATGGAAAGATTTAAAGGTGGGTTGGGAGTCGTGATGGATGACATTATTGCAGGGATATTAACTTCTATAATAATAGTAATTCGTCAGTTATTGCCTCTTGCTTCTTGCTTCGTTCGTTATCTTTCTTTTCCGTTAAGA
>JBFMHD010000302.1:0-2480 GCA_040752395.1 Candidatus Hydrogenedentota bacterium | reverse complement strand
CCGCCGCCCCCTAATATACCCCATCCCCTATGACCCATCCCCTAATATCCTTTGTGCCTTCCCCTCCTGTCTTCTGTCTTCTGTCTACTAATTTTGAATTTTTTAATCTTTTAATCTTGAATCTTTCAATCTTTCAACATTGACTGATTTTTATAATTTATATAAATAAAAGAAATTGTAAAGATAAAATGTATGTATTCCGCATGTATTGGTGTGAGGGGGTAACGGTCAGGAGTTATAAAATGGGGCTGATAAAAGCTATAATATTTGATGCTGATGATACGTTATGGGAGAGTGGTAAATTTTTTATTAAAGCTGAAAACGAGTTTTTGAATCTCTGTGCAGCGCAGGGAGTTGATAAAGGATATGCAAAAACTCTTCTTAATAAACGAGATATTGAAAGACTAACGCTCACTGGCTATGGGGTTGTTCCTTATAATGAGACACTGACAATAGTATTTAATGAACTATTTCCTGATGCTGATACAAGAGCTAAAAAGAGATTGAAAAAAATACAGGATGAACATTATAATCATCCGATGGAGCTTTTAGATGGGGTTTTTGAGACAGTCGAGTATCTTTTTAATAAAAGGATCAGGCTATTTATATATACTAAGGGTGAAGAAATACACCAGGGATTAAAGATTAAGAAATCAGGTATCATACATTATTTTGAGAGGTATTTTATTGTTGATGAGAAAAACACAGAAAATCTTAAAAAAATTGTTGAATCATTAAACCTCGATATAGAAACAATAGCGATAGTTGGTGATAGTATCTCATCTGATATAAATCCAGGATTATATCTTGGATTAAAAGCGTTTTATATTCCTCATAATCATACCTGGTCAATAGAGCAAACCGGATTTGAGAAAGGGGGGTTAATAGTACTAAAGAACATTATGGGATTGAAAGAGTATGTATGAATAAAAAAGAAACCAACCTTTATTTTCTTATAACAGAGAAGAACAAATATAGCATAAAAAGTCTGGTTAGTGCGATAGACGATTTAACTTTTCCAGCGCCACTCTGCATCATAAACGATGCTGGCAGTTGCTTTGTAAATGAAGGTCTCTTATTTTTATCATTTCTAACATATCATAAAGAATTTTATAAAGAAATTATATGTAATTTAAAAAATAAACGGAAAAATATTAAAATTGTTGCTGGAGGACCTCATACGAGTGGAGCACCTGATGAAGTGCTTAACTATGGAGCTGATTCTGTTTGTGTCGGTGAAGGTGAAGGAGTTATAAAGGAAATTATAAATGATTACTTAAGTTCAGGGTTAAAAAAATTTTATTATGGGGTCCCTGTTGATTTAGATAAATATAAATCATCTTCAGAAAAATATGGATTATATGGGCCTGTGGAAATAACAAGAGGGTGCAGCCACAACTGCTATTTCTGTCAGGTACCATCTTTATTCCAGCACAAAGTAAGACACAGAAGCATTGAAAATATTGTTGAGTCATTTAAAGTGATGGTTCGGGTAGGGATGAGAGATTTAAGAATGATTGCGCCTGATGCATTTAATTATGGTCGCATAAATAACGAAGATAATACTGGTTGTATCGAAGGGTTATTAAAAAGCATAAGAAATGAGTTCGGAAAAAGAATTAATTTATTTTTCGGTACCTTCCCCTCTGAAATAAGGCCCGATTCTGTCACACTTGATAAAGTTAAAATATTAAAAGAATATACTGATACAAAATTGATTGTCATAGGTTTACAGAATGCAAGTAAAAATATTTTAGAAAAGATAAATAGAAAACATACAAAAGAGGATGTAAAAGAGTCAGTCCAGATATTTTTAAAAGCCGGTTTTAAAGTTGCAGTGGATATAATATTTGGTTTCCCGGATGAGACACGAAAAGACAGGGAAGAAACAATATTATTTTGTGAGAAGATGGTTAATCTGGGAGTAAAGATACATTGCCATTATTATATGCCATTGCCCGGCACAGAACTCTATAAAAAGAGACCAAGCAAACTTGAGAGAGATATATTCAGATGGTTTTCAAATCTTACAAGGAGCGGGAAAGCATTTGGTAAACTTGAAACTCAATATAAATACACATTAAAAAATTATTTATAAGTTTACACGCTGTGGAATGTGTCGCGTTAATGCAACACTTTTATATAGATTACCACTTTCGTGGTTTACATAATCTATCAAGAAAATAATAAAATATGCCGATAATATTATTAGAAGCAAGATAACAAAAGATGCAAGATGCAAGATAATTGGGTTATTGCGTTTTTGCGTTCTTGCGCTCTACACAAAGTATGAAAAACTAAAGATGATATGAAAAGAGTCACAAGTCGCAAGTCGTGAGTCAAAACAGGACTCGAGACTCAAGACTTTTCATAGGAGACTATCTATGGAGATTATCAAAAGAGATAAAAATAGGGCAGTAATAATAAAAGAGAATAACAAAAATGCTAAACTTGTAATTGATGTAAATACAGGTGAGATA
>JBFMHD010000301.1:0-2502 GCA_040752395.1 Candidatus Hydrogenedentota bacterium | reverse complement strand
CCGTCCTGATACCTCTCACTTCTTCCGTTATCTTGCTTCTTGCTTCTTGCCTCTTGCTTCTACTTGATATTATTAGAGTTAGAATGTTTTTCAGAGGAGATTATATGCGAGCAGTTATTACTGGGGCAGCTGGATTTTTGGGTTCGCATCTTTGTCATAAACTTATTAAAGAAGGCATCTCTGTTATAGGCATCGATAATTTTTTGACAGGTAATACTGAAAACATTAATGATTTACCTGGTGAATTCTTTTCTTTTATAAAATATGATGTCACAAATTATATCCATATTCCAGGCAAAGTCGATTTTGTTATACATTTCGCCTCACCAGCAAGCCCAATTGATTACATAAAACTCCCGATTCAGACATTGAAAGTTGGCTCTTTAGGAACCCATAAAGCTCTTGGACTTGCAACGGCAAAAAAGGCTGTTTTTATGCTCGCTTCGTCGAGTGAGGTTTATGGTGACCCAAAGATGCATCCCCAGAATGAGTCTTACTGGGGTAATGTTAATACAATCGGTATAAGAGGAGTTTATGATGAAGCTAAACGTTTCAGTGAAGCTATGACTATGGCCTATCACAGAGTACATAAAATACCGGTTAGAATAGCAAGAATATTTAATACCTATGGTCCATCTATGAGAATTGATGATGGTAGAGTTGTGCCTAATTTTATAACTCAGGCTTTAAATAATGAAGACATTACAGTATTCGGTGATGGAACACAGACAAGGAGTCTATGCTATGTTGATGATTTGATAGATGGTCTTTATAAATTTCTTCTCTCTGATTATAATGGCCCGGTGAATATTGGTAATTCTGATGAAATATCTATTTTAGAACTAGCCGAACTTATAAAAAAGATTACGAAATCTAAAAGCAAAATCGTGTTTAAAAATTTGCCTGAGGATGACCCGAAAGTAAGAAAACCAGACATTTCTCTTGCTAAAGAATTATTAAAATGGGAACCAAAAATTAAATTAGAAGATGGTCTAAAAAGGACTATACCATATTTTGAGTCAAGAAGCAAGATACAGGATATTCGGAATTGAAGATTGGAAATTGGAAATTGCAAAATGAAATCAGTCTGGGGAGTCTTGAGTCGTCAGTCCTTGACTTACGACTTATTGACTGATTTTACGATTCTGGGCTCGTGGCTCCCGACTTTTCAACTGGAGCCTGAAGCCAGTGGCTCGAAGCCTAAATTTATAATGGAGCGAAGCGACAAAGAGCAAGAAGCAAGATATTCGGTTATAGGTTTTGGGTTTTAGGTTATCGGTGAACCGAACATCGAACACCGGAAACTGAGGGGAATATATGGATGATATTTTAGAATTAATTGGTAAAGAAAAAATTATCCCTGTTCTTAGAACAGAAGATCATCTTCAGACCGAGATCGCGGTAGATGAGCTATTAAAAGCCGGCTTCAGAATCATTGAGATAACAATGACTGTGAAAGGAGCTATTGATATTATTAAAAAATTATCATTTCTAAAAGGCATTATTTTAGGTGCAGGAACTGTTATGGATAGTAGTACTGCACAGGGGGTAATAAACGCAGGTGCTAAATTTATTGTTTCACCACATCTTGATTTTGATATTATGAAATTTGCAGTCTCAAATAATTTACTTTATATTCCTGGTTGTGGAACTGTAACCGAGATAGTTAATGGAACCAAATCTGGTGCAAAAGTTGTGAAAGTTTTTCCTGCCTCATCTCTTGGTGGACCTAACTTTATTAAAGCTATACTTGCAGCTTTACCTCAAGCTAAACTTATCCCAACAGGTGGGGTAAATAAAGATAATCTTCTTGATTATCTCAAAGCCGGTGCATATGCAGTTGGTATGAGTGAACTTATTGACAAGGAAGCGCTAAAGCAGAATAAAGCCGGTAATACTTTTAATATAGCTAAACAAATAAAAGATAAAATAATAACCTGAATAAATTTCTCGACAGAAATTATTAAAGTTATATAATTATAAAATGAGAATCACGATACTTGGTGCCGGTTCATGGGGTTTATGTCTTTGTGTTCATTTATTTAAAAAGGGAGAGAGAGATTTAAAAGTATTTGAGCTCTTTGAAAATAAAGTTCAGGAGATTAATAAATACAGAGAAAATAAGGATGCTTTGCCTGGCATTAAAATTCCCAAGGAAATACAAATTTCTTCATCTCTGTATGATTCAATTAAAGAGACTGAGTTATTAATATGTGCTATGCCCTCGTTTGAATTCCACTCGATGTTTGATAAATTAAGCAAAATCCTGAAAAATGATGTTGCTATATTAAATGTTGCAAAAGGCTTTACTGAAAACGGTTTAAGATTAAGTGAAGTAATTAGAAAAGCAGGATATAAAAAGATCGCTGTTTTATCAGGGCCAAGTCATGCTGAAGAAGTGTCAAAAAATATACCTGCAGCAGTTGTTGTTGCTTCCACTGATGCTCATTTTGCAAAAGAAATGCAAACACTTTTGTCAACGGATATGTTCAGGGTCTATAC
>JBFMHD010000300.1:0-2505 GCA_040752395.1 Candidatus Hydrogenedentota bacterium | reverse complement strand
GCCGAAATAATGATAAATAGATAAATACAGTTAATTAATCTTTTCATAACTACTTCCATTTGTTAAATGTTACCAGGCAAGTAAACAAAATCTATGTAAAACCTGAAGTGAAAAAATTATGGGATAAGTGAAAGGGCAACTTCTATTCCCTCAATATTTACAAGTACAAATAATACTTATCAAGAATTATTCCAATTTTAAATTCATATTTAATGTTATTAATTCCTAAACCGGACGAGCCGGAACCAAGAAGTAAAAACCTTTTGATGATTTCTAGTCATATATATCGAGGATAAAATTTTGATACAGTTTCATTTATGTTCTTTCTTTTGTATTATACAAAAGAAAGAACCAAAGAAAAATTAATATTCCAATCAGGTGCATTATGTTTCTAACTGAAAAATATAAAAAACAAATCGCCGGAATAATTAGTTGTTATGATAGAGTAATCCTTCAAGCAAACCTTTCGCAGTGGTGCTATGCTGAAGGGATGACTTCATTCGCCATTAACAACAACATTAAAATTTTCGACTTCCCTATTTTTGCCCAATCCCTAAGAGACTCCCTTAATAAAAATATTTTATCCGTTGCTGAAGAAAATAATATTCAAATCGAATACATTCGCAGACCATCTGCCTTTTCAAAAGAATCCAACATTCAAAAAATTATTGCTGAAAAGAATATTCAACAAGGTATCGTTCATATTTATTCTGTTTTAGAACCTTGTCTTTATTATAAGCCTCACTTCAACAAAACCACAAAGCTTTCTTCGTTGAAAACTAAAGAAGGCATCTGTCTTCATTATTATATCTACTTTATTGATAAAGATTATGGTCTCTGCTTCCTTAGGATTCCTACCTATGCACCTTTCAGATTACAATTTTATTTTAACGGACATAATCTGCTTGCTCATAAATTAAAGAATAAAAATATCGCATACAAAATGCTAGATAATGCTTTCCTAAATATAGCTGGTTTTGACGAAGCTCAGCTTCTATCCGATAACTTTAGAGTTGAAGACCTTCATCAATTTCTCAATATTCTTACCGATCGATATCTTCCTTTTCTTAAAGAATATAATCAAGTCTATCGATGGAGTATTATGCAAGCCGAATACTCAACTGATATCATTTTTAAGAACCAATCGAACTTTCAATTATTCTATCAAGATTTAATTTACAGAGTAACTCTTTCTGTTAAGCCTGATAATATTTCTACTTTCTTAGGCAAAAAATTATCACCTGCTTATCAAGGTGAAATTGGTAACAATTTTAATAATAACCGCATTCTTGGTACAAGAATTAAGCACCGAAAGGGTGGCAATTATATTAAAATATATGACAAATTCTCTACTATCCTCAGAATAGAAACCACAGTTAATTCCGTAACTGATTTTAATCATTTCCGCCAGATTAATAAGAAAGACGGAACTAAAAGTTATGGCTTTGCAAAAATGAAAAAGAACATTTATAGTTTGTACGCATTAGGACAGCTATTAAAAAGTTCAAACAACCGCTATCTTGAATTTATTTCTGCCTTCGAGGATAACACTCGAGGAAGAAAAAATTTATTTAATGTATCCGAGCCTATATATTCAGGCGATCGTTCATTAAAAGGTTTCAACTTCTTCAACCAATCCGATCTCAGGCTGCTTATAACTATCTCTCGAGGTGAATTCCTTATTAATGGTTTCAGAAATAAAGACATAAGAACTTTTCTTTCAAACCTTAGCTCTGCCGGTGTTTCAAGAATTCTAAAACGACTTCTTCTTCATCATATAATAAAGAAGGTCAAAAATTCTTATAAATATTATATTACAAAATTTGGAAAAGCTATTATCTCTACGGCGCTACAGTTAAAAGAATTCTTCATTATCCCAAAGTTATCAGCCGCTTAAATTTCTTTTCCATTTTTCGCATAATTTGATGACAAAGATTTTACTGTGTTCTCTTCTATCAATAATATATGGCTTATTTCCGTTACACTATATCCTTCATCTAACAATAATATCGCTTTTATCCTATCCCTTTTTTTCCCATCCTTTATCGTTCTGTGATAGCGTCTTAATTCCGCTTTTTCTTTTTCTGTTAGCTCGATTTGCATACTAACAACTTAACTATTTTTTTCCTCTTTAAACAGACCCCCTCTAAAATTTATTTCGGTTTGTGTATATAACTAACAAAATATTTTTTCATTGCAAAAACATGACCATATCTGTATAATCCAATCATGGAAGCAGTATTTGATACACTGAAGATATACGAAAGGCTAAAAAAAGCCGAACTATCGGATATAGCCGCTAAAGAGATAGCAGAGGTTTTCAGAGAAACTATAGGAGAGCGTCTTGTAACAAAAGAGTATCTTGACCTTCGTCTGAAAGAAGTTGAAGTTGAAATCAGGCTTCTTAAATGGATGGTAGGTGTGGTATTAGCCGGTGTTATATCCCTTGTCTTAAAAACCTTCCTTATGATGTAATCATTCTTTTCCACTTTGCAATACCTTCAT
>JBFMHD010000030.1:0-17372 GCA_040752395.1 Candidatus Hydrogenedentota bacterium | reverse complement strand
GTTTTTCCCTAAATCGTAATTTTTATCGGGCTCTTTGCTATTGCTTTCTTTATCCCTCTTTTTATTTACACAATTTTTCTATTGACATCCAATATCTAAAACGATTTTTTTATTATATGATTTTATGATCTTAGCAATTATATTACCAGTGGTTTACTATTGTTCATAATTATCCCGTCTCTCTTCTCTAGAATTCCACCTTCTTCTAAATTCGCGGCGTCTCTTTCCTCTTGCTTCAGCTGCCACCGAGTCATCCCTTTGTTCACCACCCCATTCTTAACCCTCAACTCTTTGACTCTTCGAACCGAGGAATTACTCTGTATCTCTATTTGCAAGAATAAATTCTTTTATCCTGTCAAAATATCTGTCACCACCTACAAAACTGACATCATTATGACCCGCTTCAGGTACTTCATAAAATTCTTTGTTTTTAGTTTTTAATGAATCGAACAACTTTTTGCCAAGTAAGAACGGAACAATCTCGTCTTTATTGCCATGAATAATAAGTATACGGTCCTCTACATCTTTTAGCATTGACATAATATCAAATTTTATAGTTACAAAATATTTTACAGGTAAAAAAGGCAATATCTTAGTTGACATATCTCGAGCATTTGTAAACGGCGACTCAAGGATAATCGCTCTAACTCTGTTTTTTGAAGCGATATACGAAACTATAGCAGACCCTATGGATTCACCATATACTACGATATCTTCCGGTTGGACCCCTCTTTTGTTTACCAGATAATTATATGCAGCTAAACCATCGAGGTACAAACCTTTTTCTGATGGCCTGCCACCACTTTTACCATAACCACGATAATCAAAGATAAAAACAGAGATATTTCTTTTATAAAACATTATAATCTTATCAAGTCTATGTGAGATATTGCCCGCATTCCCATGAGCAAATATTAGAGTGCAGATACTATCCAGAGCAGGTATATACCATCCGTTCAGTCTAATCCCATCATCTGTGACCACCTCAATATCTTCCCATTTCAACCCAATAACATCAGGTGTATATTCTAAAATTTTATACGGGAAATAGATAAGTTTTCTTTCATAAAACCAAACAAACATTTTCAGAAAAAAAACAAATATCAAAAAATAGACAACAACTTTTAAAAATAACATCTTCATTTTCTTGTAAACGCAGGCGCAAACTATCTGCAACAGCTCATTACCGCTTCATAATCGTACGAGGGGTAAGGGTGTTCTCTATATTTTCCGTCCCCAATGCATCTTTTGTCTCACTCTCACCCGCTCTTTTCCTACCGTCTTTCACAACTTCATTGTAAACAGCATCTGGTATTATTATCTGCTTAAATATCTGATTTAAAATATTAAATTTCTTTATTTTTGATAAACTGATTAAAGGTCCTGAATCTGAAACAATTATCATTTTTTATTTTTCTTAAATTTTTGCGCTAATTCTTTAGATGTTTTTATTTCGTCTTCTAATTCTTCTTTTGAATAATCTATTAACGGGATCTTGTGTTCCCTTGTTAAATCCATAAAATCTGACAAACACATACCGGCCAGCTCAGCGGCTTTGCCAAAAGAAAGTCTTTTTTCCCGAAAAAGTTTTAAGGCCGTGGCTTCTTTTACATCCTTTTCTACGTTTTCCTTGGAACTTCCCCAATGTAAAAAAATATCTTTAGGAAATTCAATTTTTACTGTTACAGTTTGCATTTTACTTCTTCCTCCATCTATATACTCAAACTTCTTTTGCATACTTGAATATTCTTAATATAAAAGACCAGATGAAAAGTCAATAATAATTCTACACGGCTCATTACTACGTTATAAGCATATGTCTTTGTTACAGACGTTGCGTTGGTATCGCATATCAATAGCAGATCATCCGAAAAAATAATATTATTTTTATAATATTAATCAACTAATTTATGTTTTTCGTTTTTCTGCTTGACAGCTTTAATCTCTCTTACCTATCATCGTTTTAACTATGATAAGTTATTCTATAGCTGAATATAAAGATTTATTAAATCTACCGCTACTTGAATTAATACAGCAAGCAAACCGTCTGCGTAAAGAAAATATCGGGGATAATAATATAGAATTGTGTTCGATAATAAATGCGAAATCAGGGTTATGCCCACAGGACTGTAAATTCTGCGCCCAATCTAAAAGACATAAAACTGATGCACCTGTTTATCCACTTAAAGATAAATCTGAGATAATAGAAGAGGCTTATAAATCAAAAAAAAATAACGCAGCAAAATTCGGTATCGTTACAAGCGGTAATGTCTTATCAAATAAAGATTTCGATAGAATTGTCGAAACTGTGGCTGCTATTAAAGAAAAAGTCGGAATAGATGTCTGTGCTTCTCTTGGCAGCATTAATTATGAAAAACTTGTCATATTAAAAGACGCAGGACTCTCAAGATACCATCATAATATCGAAACATCAGAAAAATTTTTTCCACGAATTGTCACTACACATACTTTTGCTGATAAATTACGAACTATAGACGCAGTAAAAGAAGCTGGTCTTGAACTATGTTGCGGTGGGATTATAGGTATGGGAGAGACCTGGGGGGACAGACTCGATATGGCTCTGCTTCTTAAAAAAGTCAGTCCACATTCTATACCGATAAATATCCTTGTCCCTATTAAAGGGACAAAACTTGAAAATATCGTTCCCCTATCCCCTGTAGATGCTATAAGAACTCTGGCTTTGTTTAGAATTATCCTTCCTTCTAAAATAATCAAACTTGCTGCGGCCAGAGAATCGATACTAAAAGATTTTCAGGCTTTAGCTTTTCTTTCCGGTATAAATGGTATGATAATTGGTGGTTATCTAACTATAAAAGGCAGAGAAGTAGCTGAAGACCTGAAACTTGTTTCTTTTATTAAATCTTTATGGATGCAATAAAGCAGGCAGGGCCAGGCCGACAGCCTGGTCTACTCCACCTGCAAGCGTGAATTAAGCTATGCAAAAAGTCTATATCTTATTGACAGAGAGTCTAAAAAACAGAGAAAAGCAGGGTCTACTTAGAAAATTATATCCGATAAAAGAAAGGAGAGGCTGTAAAATTATAGTTAATAACAAAGAATATATTGATTTTTCTTCAAATGATTACCTCGGTCTCTCAAATCATCCCCAAATAATTAATGCAGCTAAAGAAGCTGTTAACAGGTATGGTACTGGAGCCTGCGCGTCAAGACTTTTATCCGGAAGCTTTGAGATACATCATAAACTTGAAGAAGAGGTTGCAAGATTTAAACAAAAAGAGAAAGCATTAATATTTAATTCAGGCTATCAGGCAAATCTCGGGATATTAAGTGCACTCTTATCAAGAGATGATTGTGTCTTTTCTGATAGATTGAATCATGCAAGCATTATTGATGGTATAATTCTTTCGCAAGCAAAAATTATAAGATTTAAACATAATGATACAGATAATCTCAAGTCCCTGCTTGAAAAACAAAGAAAAAAATATAAAAAAGCCCTGATTATTACAGAGACAATTTTCAGTATGGATGGTGATCGTGCACCTTTAAAAGAGCTTATTGAATTAAAAAAGAGGTATGATTGTATAATTATGGTTGATGAAGCACATGCTACCGGGATTTTTGGAGAAAATGGTTCGGGTATAGTTGAACAAGAAGGTATTTCAGATGAGATCGATATAATTATGGGTACTTTCAGTAAAGCGCTCGGATGTTTTGGTGCATACTGCACTTCAGATAAAAAAATGATTGAGTATTTAATTAACACTGCAAGAAGTTTCATCTATTCAACCAGCCTGCCGCCAGCTGTGATTGCTTCTAATCTTAAAGCTATTGAAATTATCAGGAATGAAAAGTTTAGAAGAGAAACGTTATTAAAAAATTCGGAGTTCTTTAAAGACAATTTAAAAGACCTCGGTCTTAAAGTTCGTGGGTCTTCCCAGATAATACCGCTAATTATCGGCGATAACAATAAAACAATAAAAATAGCTGCCAGACTTCAAAGACAGGGTTATTTTGTGCTCCCGATCAGGTATCCCACAGTCCCTAAAAATGAGTCAAGACTTAGATTCTCTATGACTTTTAATCATTCAAAAGAAGTAATTATAAATCTACTCGATAGTTTGAGAAAATTTGTATGATTGATAAAGCTATAATTAGCAAAAACTTCTCAAAATATGCCAATACCTATGATAGATATGCTAACATCCAAAATAATGCAGCATCGGATCTGCTTGAGTTTTCAGGGAATAGAGACCCCAAATATATTCTTGAACTCGGAACAGGCACAGGAAATTATACTCTACTAATTACAGAAAAGTTCCCTTTATCGAAAATTATAAGTCTTGATATCTCTGAAGCAATGGTAAAGCAAGCAAGAAACAAAATTTATAAAGCGAAATCGCTCAAGAATGGTGCAGAGATCGAGTTTCTCGTAGCAGACGCAGAAGAGACCCACCTAACAGCTAAATTTGATTTAATAACCTCGAACGCAACCTTTCAGTGGTTTAATGATCTGGATTTGACATTGGATAGCTATAAGAATATGTTGAATAAGAATGGTTTGTTAAGTTTTTCCATTTTCGGGCCTGAAACTTTCAATGAACTACGTTCTTCTATCTGTGAATATCTTAAAAAAGATTCAAAAATAACATCTTCTAATTTCTTCTCAAAAGAACAACTCATCACAATTCTACAGAAATATTTTTATAATGTCTCTATTAAAGAAATTATTTATAAAGAAAATTATTCATCATTAAAAGAACTCTTACTCAAAATAAAACATACAGGAACTCAAGGCATTGGTTTAAATAAAAGACTGTTTTTCACAAAAAAGATAATAGCGGATGTTGAAGATGTTTATAAAACCATTTCTAAAAATATCACTGCAACTTATCAGGTTTATTTATGCAAAGCAGAAAAATGAAAAGTATCTTTATTGCAGGTACTGATACCTCCTGCGGAAAAACTCTGATAACCGGCCTTCTTGGAAAATATTTGCTTGATAGAGGCTATAATATTATAACCCAGAAATGGGTTCAGAGCGGTAAACCATCTGATATAATGATACATCAAAAAATAATGTTCGGGACCAAAACCAAAATTTTTGCAGACAGAAAGATAAAAAAACTTATACAGCCATATTATTTTACCTTCCCTGCATCACCACATCTTTCAGCAAGTATCCAGAAAAAAAAGATAAGGTTTCAGAAGATATATCAAGCTTTTATTAAGTTGACTCGATTATTTGATACTGTTCTTGTTGAGGGTACAGGTGGGCTCTGTGTTCCGCTGAATCATAATGATTTACTTGTCGATTATATCGCAAAACTTAAATTACCTGTGATCCTTGTAACATTAAATAAACTCGGCACTATCAACCACACGCTCCTTTCTATAGAAATTCTAAAAAAGCGAAAGATACCAATAATAGGTGTGATCTTTAATAATATACAAAAAGGAAATAGAATAATACTCGTGGATAACCCTGAGATTATTCATAGATTTGGTTCTGTAAATTTTCTCGGTACCTTGCCTTTTAGTAAAAACATAGAAACACTTAAACAGGAATTTACTAAAATTGGTAGGAGAATTGAGCGATGGATAACTGGATAAAAAAAGATTTAAAATATAACTGGCACCCTTATACCCAGATGAAAGACTGTCAAACACTGCCACCTATCCTCATTGAAAAAGCTAAAGGATTGAAATTATACGATAGCAAAGGTAATTTCTATTATGATACGATATCAAGCTGGTGGTGTAATGTTCATGGTCACAATCATCCTTTTATGGTAAAAGCAATTAAAGACCAACTAAATAAACTTGATCACGTTCTTTTTGCAGGTTTTACGCATAAACCTGCAATTTTACTCTCTGAAAAATTGATCTCTATATCGCCTCCCAATTTAACAAAAGTTTTTTACTCTGATAACGGTTCCACAGCTGTTGAAGTTGCATTAAAGATGTCATTTCAGTACTGGAAAAATAAGGGTATAAAAGATAAAAACAGATTTGTTTCTTTAGACTCTGCTTATCATGGTGACACCATCGGTTCGATGAGCGTTAGCGGTATCTCTTTATTTAGTGAGATCTTTAAACCACTTTATATCCAACATTATAAAGTTCCAACCCCATATTGCTACAGATGCCCTGTGAATAAAAACCAAAAAGATTGCAGAATCGAGTGTCTAAAACCGCTTGAGATATTAATTAGAAAAAATGAAAGAAGAATATCTGCTATTATTATAGAACCATTGCTTCTCGCAGCTTCGGGAATGATAATTTATCCCAAAGAGTTTCTTAAAAAAGTAGATATATTAGTAAAAAAATATAATATCCATCTTATACTCGATGAGGTTGCAACAGGGTTTGGCAGAACGGGAAAGATGTTTGCGTGTGAATATTGTGATATAAAACCTGATTTCTTATGTCTCTCAAAGGGTATAACATCAGGTACCTTGCCGCTCGCTGCAACATTAACTACTGAAGATATATACCAGGCATTTTATGATGATTATATAAACAAAAAAACATTTTATCACGGTCATACCTATACAGCAAATCCTATCTCCTGTTCAGCTGCTTTAGCAAGCCTTGAAATATTTGAAAAAGATGATACACTTACAAAAATACAGCCGTTGATAAAGATTTTTCATCAACTAATGGAGAGGTTCCTCGATATCCAGATTATCGGTGATGTTCGCTATATCGGTTTAGTTGGAGCTATAGAACTGGTAAGAAATAGAAATACAAAACAAAGATTTGACTTCAAAGAAAGAATTGGGTTTAAAATATATAAAATGGGGTTAAAGAAAAGAGTTATTTTACGGCCGTTAGGTGATATAATCTATTTTTATCTACCATTCTGTATAACTAAAAACGAGATAAATTATATCCTTTCTGCAACTTATGAAATTATAAGATCTCTCTCTAAAAGATACCTCACATAAAAATATTGACAATTTTTGATAATTTATAGATTTTTTCGTTTTTGTGAACCGTTAGCTCACTACTTTTTCGTTATCTTGCTTCTTGTTTTTTGTCATAGGAGATGATATGATATTTTTTACTTTTGCCTTTTAACTTTTAACTTGTCATAGGAGTAAACAAATGAAACTCAATTTTTTAGATTTATTGGTGCCACGGGAAACTAAATTTTTTGACATGATGTGTAAGCAGGTAAGTATTTTACTTGAGGGATGTAATATTTTCAAAAATTTAGTATCAAGCATCGAAAAATTAGATAATTACGAGATAAAAAAATTGCTTATGGATATAAAAAAATGTGAGGGTAAAGGTGATGATGTTGAGTTTCAGATTATTGACGAGCTTCATAAAACATTCGTGACACCACTTGATAGAGAAGATATACACGATATCGCTATAAACATAGATAGAGCACTTGATATACTTAACAGTCTATCTCAAAAGATTGAGACTTATTCTATTAAAAAGGTCCCGAAAAATGTATGCTCTTTTACTGAATTAATTATTGAAATCACCTCAAAACTTCCTGAACTGATTGAAGCTCTTAAAAATAAGAAAAATGTCAATGATATTGTTAAATTGATGCATGAGTTAGAGAATAAAGGTGATTATCTTTTTCATGATAGCATCGCTGAACTTTTTAGTGAGAACTACACTTCTATAGATATAATAAAATTTAAGGAAGTCTATGAACTACTTGAAGAGATGGTAGATTCGGTTGATTATGTAGGTAAAATCTGCCGCGGGATAATGGTAAAATTCGGATAACCACTTATGGAAAACCTGGGTTTGATAATTGTTATTATTCTTATTTTATGGGCTGAGTTTGTCAATGGATGGACCGATGCTCCTAATGCTATAGCTACCTGCGTCTCAACAAGGGTCTTGTTGCCAATTCAGGCAGTAATAATGGCATCGCTTTTAAATATTGCAGGCGTGCTTCTTGCAGGAACCTCAGTTGCTATGACCATAGGCAAAGGGATAGTCGAACCCTCTGTGATTGATCTTACTACAATATCAGCAGCTATGCTTGGAATAATAATTTTTTCAAGCATAACATGGTACTTTGGACTCCCAACAAGTGAATCCCATGCACTGGTATCCGGTCTTGCAGGAGCCGGACTGGCAAAAGCAGGACCCTCGGTTCTTGTTGCAGCCGGATGGAAAAAGGTTTTTATAGGACTTTTGTTCTCAACATTTCTCGGGTTCTTCGGCGGTCTTTTTATTATGCTTCTTGTCTATAAATTGTTCAGAAAAGTTCATCAAAAAAAAATACGTATGATATTTTCAAAACTTCAGATTCTATCCTCTGCTTTTATGTCATTCAGCCACGGAACAAATGACGGACAGAAATTTATAGGTGTATTTGCTCTTTCTCTGGTTTTATGTGGAATCATCCCTATGGAAGAATTTAAGGATAAATCCTTTCAGATACCTGTATGGATAATCCTTGTATGCAGTATCGTTATGGGAATAGGAACCGCTCTCGGAGGTTGGCGCATAATAAAAACAATGGGTTTTAAAATAACAAAGCTTGAGGCTGTTCACGGATTTTCAGCAGAGACAGGAGCAGCTCTGACCATAGAAATCGCTTCCAGACTCGGGATTCCACTCTCAACAACTCATACTATAAATACCTCAATAATGGGTGTGGGCAGTATAAGAAGGCTTTCTGCTGTCAGATGGGGAGTTACGAATCAGATAATAGCAGCATGGCTTTTGACTTTTCCTGTCTGCGGATTGATCGCTTTTATAGTAACAAAGATTGTAACGCTTGTTTTGTAATCCTGTTTATGGGTAAATTATCCATTTCCATACCGGGATAAAGGTTATTATTTTACCCTTAACCTTTTCTTTTTCTTCTACATCATCAGTCAAAATTAGTAGATTGTTGCATTTTAGATTTTCACTTTGGTCAATTAAGATCTGTTTTATCTCTCTAAGTCCCATAGTTTAATCTCTTAATACACAAATTTTCTCTTTTTTATGCATTATAACTGCATAAAAATCATTTGTCAAGAGAAAGTATTACTTTAGAAGCAAGAAGCAAGATTACGGAATCCCACTGAAGACTGAAAACCTGTGAAAAAATTAGACTTTTTTAGAAAATGGGGACTGATAATAAAAAAGTTAGCAGGTATTAATGTTGATTATTTCACAAGTTCTGAGGGAATACGAGGTTTCTTTTAAAAGTCATTTTTTTCAGGCACAAAGGCACAAAGTTTTTTGAGGCTTTTTATATCCCTTTGTGCCTCTGTACCTTTGTCACTTTGTAACCCATAAACAAAATAGGGTTTAAAAGAGACGTCGTATTCTAGATCGCATATTTTATTCTATCAAGAACAAAATAATATTTCTCTTTATTGTTTTCTACAAAAATATTCAATTCAAGAAAGATTTTTTTTGAGGATGCATCTTTAATTGATAGATACGCAAATGGCTTGAGGACAAGTCTTGTAAGTTTATCCCTGGAATATCTCAAAGATATAACAATATGATTTTTATTCCGCTTAATTGTTTTGGGGGAATCTAAATCATCTCTTAATACATAATCTATTATTGTATCAGCAAATCGTAATCGTATTATAATAGTGTTATTTTTTGTCGCTGAAATATTCGATCTCAAAAGTATCGTTAATGGTTTATTTAAATAGTCTATATTTTGCGATATCCTGACTTTTGATTTTTCTTTTTGCACCGGAAAAATTATCTGATAGTAAATATTATTTACCTTATCACGGATAATATTAAAAGAATCATCTCTCATATTTATCTTTTCAACCTTCCAGTGCATAGGCACTCTGATTAACCTGCTATTATTAAAACGATAATAGCTGAAATCGGGGTTAAATATCGGGGGTAATTCTATCTCGGGTATCCGTATCTTTTGTGCATACTGATAATTCTTATCTCGAATCGAAATAACAGCTTCTTTCTCCGGCATTAAACCATAATCATCATAAGGTGATTTTATAACATATATCTCTGTTTTAGCTGGTGAAACAATCTTCGAGCCTTTGATAATTCTCCAATATCCTGGTTGATAAGGTACTTGTTGTATAAAAAAGTGCGGAGATATATCATTATCAGTCGTATTAGTAAAATTCACTTTAAGTTTTTGTATTTCCGGGCACTCACTTCGATAGAATCCTACAAATTTTATTACCTCTTCTTTCTTTCCGCAGGAAATACCCAAAATTAAAAACAACCAAAAATATAAAACAGTTTTTTTCATAATTTATAGTATCTTTTGTTTAATTTTTGTATAAAGTCAACAAATAAATTCCTTCATAATTTATAGCCTCTTTTGTATAATCCTGATTTGGTGACAGAGGGTGAGTTTGCAAGGCAGCTATTCTCAATTCTAATCTCTGGAGAGATAAAAGCAGGTATTTTTATGCCGATATTAAGTGAGTATGCTCGTCGTAAAAAAATTGATTTCTTCTTAAAACAAATACCTAAAACTGCTAAAATTCTTGAGATAGGTTGCAGAACAGGCTGGGTAAAAGAATATCTTCTGAAAAATGACAGGAAAGACTATACAGGTATTGACCTCAAACCACCAGCTGATATCGTCGGCAACATACTCGAGTGGAGAAAACTCGGGCTGAAAGAAGAATCATATGACGTAATTATTGGTTTTGAAGTCATTGAACACGTTGATTGTATTAAAGATTGTTATGATTTATTAAAACCTGGTGGAATGTTAATGCTTACTTCACCAAAACCAAATACAGACTGGCTCTCGTATTTACTCGAATTACTGGGCTTGTCTCAGAAACGAACAAGCCCGCATACGAATCTAATATATTTTAAAGATATACCTTATTTTAAACAAAAAATTATAAAAACAGTGGGTCTGATTGCTCAATGGGCTATATGTATTAAATAACTGTAATCCGTCAGTTATTGGTGCAGTAGAATTTACTTAAGAAGCAAGAAGCAAGATTAAGGAAACCAAAACCGAAGACTGAGTGGGTACTAAGTAATTATGAGAAAAAAGAAAGCAATTATTATTGGTGCCGGGGCTGCGGGTTTAACCGCAGCGTATGAACTTATCCATAAAACAGACTTCCTTCCTGTGATTTACGAGATGGGTTCTAATGTTGGTGGTCTCTGTAAAACCATAAATTATAAAGGTAACAGATTAGATATTGGCGGACATAGATTCTATACTAAATCAAACACAATACTTCAATGGTGGTTTAACATATTACCTTTACAGTCCAAACCTGCCAGAGATGACATTGTTCTTGGTCGTAAGCTCCCGCTTTCTATAAAACCTGAAGGTCGTGACCCTGAAAAAACCGACAAGGTTATGCTTATCCGAAACCGTATTTCAAGAATATTTTTTATGAATAAATTTTTTGATTATCCTCTCTCTCTTAATACTATATTTAATCTTGGTATCTTAAGGATTTTGAAAATACTATTAAGCTATATTTGTATCAGGCTATTCCCGATAAAAGAAGAAAAAACCATAGAAGATTTTTTTATAAATAGATTTGGTAAAGAATTATATACTATTTTTTTTAAAGACTATACTGAAAAAGTATGGGGGCTATCTGCAAGTGAGATATTTTCTCAATGGGGTGTTCACAGAGTAAAATCTCTGTCACTTTTGAAGGCCATCCTTGATACTCTAATGAGCCAGTGCCGAAAGTCATTCCTGGCAACTGTAGGTGCGGATTTTGAACATCCCTCTCATACTGAAACAACTCTTATTAAATATTTCTATTATCCAAAGTTAGGGCCCGGTCAATTATGGGAAGAGGTTGCAAAAATTGTTGAAGAAAAAGGGGGTATAATCTATAGAAATAAAAAAGCCGTCAAAATAAATTGTAAAAATAATAATATAATCGCTATAGAATTTAAAGATACCATAACAGGAGAAACGCAATCAGAGAGTGGTGATTATTTTTTCTCATCAATGCCTGTCAAGGAATTAGTAAAATGTATGGAAAATGAGGTTCCGATAGAAGTCCATAATATAGCAAACAATTTGCGGTATCGTGATTTTATTACTGTTGGTCTTCTTGTAAAAAAACTAAAAATAAAAAACAAAACTAAAATAAAAACTATAAATAATATCATACCCGATAGCTGGATATATGTGCAGCAAAAAAATATCAAACTCGCACGAATACAAATTTATAATAACTGGAGCCCTTATATGATTAATGATCCGGATACGGTATGGTTAGGTCTTGAATATTTCTGTAACGAAGGAGACGAATTATGGAATAAGCCAGATAACGATATAATTAATTTAGCTATTGATGAATTATTTAGCATCGGTATGATTGATAAAGAAGATTACATTGATAGCACAGTCTTACGAATATATAAAGCATACCCCATCTACTGCGGCTCTTACAACAGATTTCATATAATAAAAGATTATTTTAATACATTTGAAAACCTTTTCTTAATCGGTAGAAATGGTATGCATCACTATGATAGCCATGACCATGCTATGCTCACTGCTATAACAGCTGTTGATAATATTATTAATAATATAAAAACTAAAGACAATATCTGGAAGATTATTATATGAGCCGAAACTCAAAAATAAAAAAAGAAATAGTTATTATATTATTTTATCTCGTAATAACCTTGTTACAATTTTCGAGCTTACTCCCTGTTATAACAAAAGCTCATTATTATGATAGAATAGATGCACGTTATTTTATCTGGCTCTATGAATATAGTTATCAATCTTTAATTAATCTTAATACAGACTATTTTGATGCACCTATCCTTTACCCTAATAAAAATACCCTTTTCTATGGCGACCACGGTTTCACAAATATATTGGTATACATCATCTTCAGATTAATCATCCCATGCCCTTTAGCTGCTTATAACGTTCTATTTATCTTTCATTTCTTTATCTATATGTATGTTATGCATCTTTTTATCAGGTATCTAACAGGTATGAACAGACCTGCATTTATCGCCGCTCTTGTAGCGGGTTTCTCTCCGCTACGTCAATATTTTTATATCCACCCATATGAGGTAAGTTGCGTATGGTTTATCTTAATGATATGGTCATTTTACCTGTTATTTAAATCGAAAAAATTTAGATATGTATTATTATTCTCAATCTCATTTGTAGCAAATACTCTTACCTCCTGGTATTATGGTGTTGTAGGTACTTTAATAATATGTATAGAAACGATCTTTCTATGTATTCTGGATTATAAAGAATTAAAGCCTAAACTTATCCTTTTTATATTTCTATCTATTGTCATTATCTTGATTGTGCTTCTGCCTTTTGTATATTCCATCCATAACACCCTTGCCAACAAAGGTTTTGAACGAACTATTGCTAATCTTACAAGACACAGTTTAACCCTGACTAACTTTGCCTCAGTAAGACCAAATGCTTTATTATATCATTATCTAGCTATACTCCCTTTCAAAACAGAGTGGCCTATGTTTCCTGGTTTTTGCGTGATAGTTCTTTCATTATCAGGCCTTTTAAAAAAGAGGTCCTGGCCAATATATGCTTTAATCATTACTGCTATTTGCTTTTATATATGTATAGGGCTAAAATATCCTTCAAGTGGGTTTATTCATATAGTTAAACTTTGTAAGCACATATTCTCCTCTGTGTTTTTTGCAAGAGCGATATTTGTATTTGCCGTTGGAATACATATAGGTATGGCAATTTTGTCTGGCTTTGGTTTTCTTAATCTTCAAGAATTTTTTAAATTATCAATCAAAAAATCTTTCATTATTTTATTTATTTTTATATCGTTTATATTTCTTGAGAATTTTAACATAAATAATGTAATTGTCGAGGAACCTGTTTTAACTGACCCGTCTCCTGGCTATAAATATCTTGCGCAACTTAAAGATAATGCTCCTATTATAGAACTGCCAGCTAAGAGAACAAATACAGAAGAGCGGTTTAATATAGCTTATTACTATCTTGCACAGCTTGTTCATAAACATCCTATAATGAATGGCTGGTCTTCATTTATCCCACAGCTTAATCAGTGGGTCTTATCAGGTAAATTTGATTCTCTCTGCGATAAAGCTAAAGCCTCTTTTCTCTCAACCTATGGGATACAATATGTTCTGCTTCATAAAGATAAAACCAAAACCAGATTAGGATCTCCTTTCACCTCTATTTTTGAAGATACTAACCATATCTTATATACTCTACTGTCTTATGAAAATATGAAACCACTTATTCAGCTCGAGTTATTTAATACCCATCCGGTAAATCATCCTATCCAATTAAAACTTATCTTTACAACAGATGATGCCACATGGTGTACTCTTGCTGGTAAAGATAATTCTTATATCAAGATAGCTTATACGATACTCAAAGGCCAGAAAATCCATAACACAGGTAATATAGTTAAAAAAGATTTATTTATTATAATTTTCAACAAGACTTTCTCTTTTGATACAACTATGCCGGCAATTTTTGAAACAGGAAAATATATAATCAAACTAAAGATAGAATTTATTAATTTTGATGTATATTTAGAAAAAACTATTAACATCTTTTAATATGATATGCAATCGGTCAGTTAGAGGTGGGTTAGTGCAGTATTCCGGCTGTAGCCCGTAGCCTGGAGCCTGAAAGCCAGCGGTAACTGATGGATTACTATAATATTGACTTTTTTATTATCTTATGGTTTGATAAAGAACAAATGAGAGGATTATTCCCTGGTATAATAATTATTTTAGTATTTGTGAGCATTGTTTTAAGCTGTGGGAAACAAAAAGAGGCTGCTCCAAAAATCAATGAGATAATAACGCTCACTAATCTCGACCTTAATGGTGATGGGAAAAGTAATGAAAGTATCAGGTGTTTTACTGTTATTAAGGGTAATAAATCTGATGGGTTAGTCAAAATAGAATTCTTAATACCTGATTATATGGTTGATGGAAGCAGATACGTAGAAACTATACATTATCCTGATGGCATCCCCCAAAAAGTCAGCATCAAAAAAAATAATATATTGACCATCACTGTGAAAAACAGATTATCTGGAAAGATTAAACTATATAATTATAAAGTAATCAAACACTCGGTTTTAGAGATAAAGAAGGTTCCCTGAACATCGATAGCATTAAGAAGCGAGCGGCAAGATAACGGAAAGAAAGAAAAGGTTAAGGTTGAGGTTGAGGTTGAGGAAAGAAAAAGAAAGATAAAACGAAAGAGGCAAGAGGCAAGAAGCAAGATAAAGAAACTAAAACCAAAGAATGATGTGTTACCTGGCTTTTAAGGAGAGATAGAATTTGTTAATTTATCTTGAAGCTATATTATGCTCAATTTTCTTTCTTAAAGAAGCATGGCGTCTCTATAACATAAGTAATCCCATAATTAATCACTGGGCTTTACCCATTATTATACTCCTGTATATTTTCAGCTTCTTTAGTATCTTCATTCCACCATTATTTTATAAAGAATCAAATATTACAAAAATTAATTTATCTTTTCTTATCGCAATTATTTTTGCTATTATCTTTCGGTTTTGTGTTGCACGCAATATAGCGTGGCAAGGCTATATGTCTGATTCAATAGCATTCACGCATTATTCAGCAGAACTCTTCCTCGACGGAAAAAACCCTTATCTTTATTCTATGAAACCCACTTATAATAGATTTAACATTCCCCCAAAACATATTACTCTAAGATACGACGGTACAACTGAAGATAAAATAACTTATCCTGCCTTAAACTTTATGCTAATTGCTCCTTTTGTTAAAATGGGGATAAAAGATATACGCGTTGTGATGTATTTTTTACATATTATTGCAATATTACTCCTTTTTCTATACATAAAAAGAGACTATTCCATATTATTTATTACAGGTTTGTGTATGTTAGAAGGTATGACAAATTTAACAGCAGGCGGTAATACAGACATAGTCTGGCTTATTCTTCTTTTATTCCTTGTCCCTTATTTTAATAAAACAATTCTTGCAGGTGTTCTTTTGGGTATGGCTTGCTCTTTTAAACAGACCCCCTGGATTTTATTACCTTTCTTTTGTATAGAATATTATAAAAATTTCGGGATAAAGAGACCTTTACAATTTATAGCCATCGTTATGCTCACCTTTTTATCTCTCAATCTCCCATTTATGATCCATAACTTTTCAAGCTGGTTTGATGCGATAACAGCACCATTTTTAGGTGGTCAGATTATGTATGGTTGCGGCCTGAATATTCTATCTCAAAGCAGTGTAGTAAACTGGGACAAAAATGTTTATACTTTTTTATTTATCGTAGTATTTTTTACACTCGTAATAATACAAATCAAAATAAAAGAAAAAAGTAGATACATATTCTGGTTTTTTCCAGCTATATGTCTTTATTTTTCTTACCGCAGTCTGGTAAATTATTATTGCTATTGGTTTATACTTACTGGATTACAATGGTTTCTTGATGAAAAATACAAAGCCCCACACATCATCTCTTAATAAGCATAATCTTCTTCTATTATCTCATCCATCAATTCAGCTGCTTCATCTTCATCAAACTCAGTCATACCAGCTGTAGCTATCTCCTCTATCGCCTCTTCTTCTTCTTCAGTAACGCCCTCTGGGACTATATCAACCTCTGCTTCTTCTTCTATTATTTCAATAGCTTCTATTACTTCACCTTCATCTGTAACCTCAGCTTCTTGTTCTTCTGCGACAGTTGTTACCTGCTCTTCCATCACCTCACCTGTTGACTCATCAACCGGCATAAGATCAGCACTACCCTCAATAAGCTCTATCTCTGTTCCTAAATCATCAGTATAACCAATCTCTTCTTCTGTCCCTCTAACGCCTGCGACTGCTGTTGGTGTTTGTACGTTGAACTCATTCTTTGTTCCTTCAAGTTTATCTATCTTCGCGCTTACTTTACCAAAATCTAATTTTATGTGTGTATTATAAACCCCATTCTCAATCGAATTCTTATCAATCTTAATCTGAGTCAGGGGTTTAACTTCCATATGACTGTTTTGCGATTTCAATTTTATTGAAGAATTATAACCTGTTGAAATCTCTGTTCCTTCAGGTAATATCATATTCTGAGTAGGTACCTGCCACTTGCCTTTTGGAAGTTTTATCTCTACATCGCCTTTAATTTCTAAAACAGTAAAATCATTCCCTGGTTTACCTACTATAGAAGTAAATACAAATACATTAAAAAGTATTACTGCACTCACTAAAAATAATATATAAATTTTTCTCATAAATCTTCTCCTCCCTTTTAAATATATATTTTACACCCATTTCATATAAAAGTCAAGGTAAAAATTCTCACGGATAATGTATAAAGTTTAGTGCAAATTGAATATTGAAAAGAAATAAAAAAGGGCATATTCTTCCTTAATTAAGTATAAAAACTCTTAAAAAGGAGGAACATACCCTATGAAAAGCATGAGTAAGCT
>JBFMHD010000003.1:0-38081 GCA_040752395.1 Candidatus Hydrogenedentota bacterium | reverse complement strand
AAAATTCTTGGCGAAGAGACGGATGAGGCAGTGCCTCAAGCCATCCTGCCATCAGCTAGCTGCTATGCTATACTGCGAAACTGAAGTGTTTTTGCAAAAAAAGAAGCCTTGTTGGCAAAGAGAGGGATGAACCGAGGTTTTACAAATGCAATTCATTAAAGTTCTCATTGCTGATGACCATACAATGGTAAGAGAGGGATTAAGAAAAATGCTTTCCGCAAGAAAAGATATAATTATTGTGGGTGAGGCAACCAATGGTGAGGAAGCCATTGCTCTGGCTTTTAAAGAATTCCCTGATGTAATATTAATGGACATAAATATGCCAAAGATGAGCGGTCTTGAAGCTACAAGACAGATTATGCAGAAACGATCTGATTTTGCTATATTAATTTTAACTGTTTATGATGATGATAATTATGTTCTGGAGGCCATACGAGCAGGAGCAATGGGTTATCTGTTAAAAGATATTAAATATGAAGATCTTGTAGATTCTATCATTAAGGTTTCTACCGGTCAGTCATTAATAAATATAAATATTGCGAGCCGAATGCTACAGAATATTATTCAGGAAAAGAAAAACGTTATAGATGAAAAGGGCTTAACTGATAGAGAGGTTGAAATTCTGGAACTTGTTGCTTCGGGATGTTCAAATAAAGATATTGCTAACCGTCTTTTTATTAGTGAGCGGACTGTTAAAAATCATTTAAGCAGTGTATTCAAGAAGATAGATGTGCATGATAGAACTCAGGCTACATTATTTGCTTTACGTGAAGGGTTAGCTAACCTTGAATAAATATATTCGTTATTTTAATATATTTTTTATTATTATTCTTTTATCGTCCTGTTTAGCATACCCGAGGTTCACTATACAAAGGGGTGGAAGGTATCATACAGTTAGAAGAGGCGAGACACTCTGGCGTATATCCCAGATTTATAGGATCAGTGTTGATACATTAGTTAAGGTTAATCATTTAAAAGACCATTCTAATATTTATACGGGACAGAAATTGTATATCCCATATGAAGGAAGAATTATAATAATTGATGAAGGTCAGAGGGATGAGGGATCCAAAGAAAAAAATGAAACACCTGATTTAATGGGATTAAAGTTTATCTGGCCTGTAGATGGTAAAATCAGTTCTTATTTTGGGATTGGGGATAATGGCGGGTATCATCAAGGCATAGATATACAGGCGGCATTAGGTAAGTCGGTACTTGCAGCAGCAGATGGGTTCATTATTTATTCTGATGTTATGAGAGGTTATGGCAATGTTATAATGATAGAACATAACAATTCGGTTATTACAGTATATGCACATAATAAAAAAAATCTTGCAAATTATAATACAAGAGTTAAAAAAGGAGAGAAGATTGCCGAGGTTGGTATGAGCGGTCATACTACAGGTTCACATTTACATTTTGAGATAAGGATCGATGGTGAGCCGGTTGACCCCCTTAAATATTTACCCCGGCACAGATAACAGATTAGCGATGTTATTGCGATAGGATGATAAATCAACTCTCTAACGGGCTATGCCGAGTTAGAGGAATATTAACTATGAGAAAAAAGATTAAAAAAACAAAAAGAATATCCTATGGTAAAATTGATGAATTCCTTGCTACTAAAACCGATTCAGAGGTACAGGAATTTATTGAAGAGGTTGCTGAAACAACGCCCAAAACAGAAGAACCAGAAGAAGATATTAAAACAGAAAGCATCGTTGTTGATGATACACTGAAATTATTTTTAAATGAAATTTCCAAGGTAAAGTTATTAAGCTTTGAAGAAGAAATAAGACTCGCCAGAAAAATTAGAAACGTTAAAATTAAATTACAGAAAATTGAAAAAAAAATTAAAATAAAGATAAGTAACCTAAAAGCTAGAAAAATATCTTTCAGAAAAAGGAAGACATTGCAATCTGCTACTCGAAAGAATATAAAGGAACAGAAAAATATTCTTGAGACTCAATATGAGGAAGCGAGAAGAAGGCTCATTGAGGCTAATCTGAGGCTCGTTGTATCTATAGCTAAAAAGTATCAAAATCGTGGTTTACCGTTACTTGACCTTATTAATGAGGGAAACCTTGGTCTCTTAAAAGCAGTTGATTTATTTGATCACAGGAAAAATTATAGATTCTCGACGTATGCAACTTATTGGATAAGGCAATCAATAGTAAGGGCTCTTGCAGACCAGGGTAGAACCATCAGATTACCTGTTCATCTTGTTGACCAGCTAAATAGATTCTCTAAAACTAAACAGGAGCTGACTCAGAAACTACGTAGAGAACCAACGCATGATGAACTCTCATCAGAACTTGAAGTTCCATCAGAAAAGATTATTTTATGGAGTAATATTATGCAGGACTCTGCAAGTCTTGACAGCCCCATTTATGATTCACCGCATATACAACTTGCTGATTTTATAGCTGACCATACGAGCATCTCACCTTATTCAATTGTTGAGTCTGATATGGTGAAAAAGTTCGTTCATGAACGTTTGCTTAAAGTATTGAAAGGCAAAGAAAAAGAGATTATCAAGATGAGGTATGGATTTGATGGCAAAGAACCTATGACTCTTGAAAAAATAGGAAATGTTTTACGTATTACAAGAGAACGAGTGAGACAACTTGAGAAACAAGCTCTCAGGCGGATGAGGTTCTATAGAACAAAGAAAGAATTAAAACTTTATCTTCAGGAATAGTAGTTATGGCACTACCTCAGGTGTTTATCTGATAAAATTGATATTATCTTCCATAAATCTTTCTCTTTCTTTAAAACCAGATTTATATCTTCAACCACAGCCACAATATTAAAATCTCGACCAAGGTAGTCTACTTTACCTCTAACATATACAACCGCAGGTCTGGTTTTTATTGATATTTTTATCTTCTCTATCCTGATTTTAATATCGTATTCACTCAAAAAAACATCAATGCTTCTTATTAAATCGTCCTTTGTATAGCCAAACGAGTCCGAATAATTATCTGAGATGTAATCATATAATTCCTTTATCTGTTCTTCTTGCAATAAATGAGAGATTATATAAACCTCATTTTTAATATTTCTTCTTTCAAGATATTTATACACAAATACTGTTATTACTATTAAACTGATACCTAAAATAACTCTCTTTTTCATTTCTTTCTGTTATTTCTCATTTTTATAACATTGACATTTTTATTTAATAACATATTCTTTCATTAAGTCAAACGGAGTTTTAAAAACATGGGTTTAACACTTGCTGAAAAAATTTTAAGTTTAAAAGTCGCTAAAGGAAATGTTAAAGCACAGGAGATCATCGAAGCAAAGGTAGATTTAGTTTTAGCAAATGATATCACAGCACCGTTAGCTATAAAAGCATTTTACGAAACAGGAGTTAAAAAAGTTTTTGACAAAAAAAAGATAGCCCTTGTTTGTGACCATTTTACACCAAACAAAGACATCAAATCCGCTCTTCAGGTAAAATTTGTCCGAGAATTTGCAAAGGAGCAGGGTATAGAGAACTTCTGGGAGATAGGTCGAGTAGGGATTGAACATGCTTTATTACCTGAATCAGGGTTTGTTCATTGTGGTGATTTAATAATCGGTGCTGATAGTCATACCTGTACCTATGGCGCTTTATCCTGCTTTGCCACAGGCGTGGGGTCAACTGATGTGGGTTGTAGTTTCGCAAACGGTAGAATATGGCTTAAAATACCAGAAACGATAAAAGTTGTTTATAAAGGGAGATTAAACAGATATGTTTATGGAAAGGATTTAATACTCTACACAATTGGAAGGATAGGTGTTGATGGAGCTAATTATCGAGCTATAGAGTTTTCTGGAGAAGTTGTTGATAATTTAACAATCTTTGATAGACTGACCATCTCAAATATGGCTGTAGAAACCGGGGCTAAATGCGGACTATTTATTGCTGATGATAAAACTATTGATTATCTGAATAAGCATAATCAAGACAGAGAGGTTGGCACTATATTATATCCTGATAAAGATGCTGATTATAAAGAAATCATTGAGATAGATTGTGATAATCTTGAGCCTGTGGTCAGTTGCCCGCATCTACCATCAAATGTTAAATTTGCAAAAGAATTAAAAGATGTTAAAATAGATCAGGTGGTTATTGGTTCCTGTACTAATGGTTGGTATCGAGACATCAAATTAGCGGCTGAAATACTTGATGGTAAAAAGGTTGATAAAAATATAAGAACAATAATTATTCCTGCGACGCAAAAAATATATTTACAACTTTTAAAAGATGGCTATATTGAAAAACTTATAGATTCGGGGTGTGCTATAAGCACGCCAACCTGTGGACCCTGTCTCGGAGGACATATGGGTATCCTTGCAAAGGGAGAACGTGCTATTGCGACAACAAACAGAAATTTTGTTGGAAGAATGGGTCATACTGAGAGTGAGGTTTATCTGGCGAACCCTGCAGTTGCAGCCGCCTCTGCTATTACAGGCTATATCATAGACCCGAATGAGTTGGAATTATATTAGGAGACAGAAGACAGGAGGAGAAGGCACAAAGGATGAAAAACTAAAGATGATATGAAAAGAGTCGTGAGTCAAAACAGGACTCAAGACTCAAGACTTTTCAGCAGGCTTTGGGCTTTTGTCTCCAGCCGGCTGTAGTCCGTAGCCTGTAGCCTGTCCTGATACCTCTCACTTCTTCCGTTATCTTGCTTCTTGCTTCTACTTGATATTATTATAATTACAATGTTTTTCAGAGGAGGTTTCGATGACAAATGGTTATCACGGTAAAATATTGAAGATTGATTTATCCAATAAAAAGACTGAAGAGATACCTATCAATGAAGAAGACGTGAAAAAATATTTTATGGGTTCAGGACTCAGTGCAAAGATACTCAGCCACTGGAAAGATATAGAAAATATAGAACCATTATCTCCACAAAGCCAATTAATTTTTATGGCGGGTTTATTTACAGGAACGACAATACCAGCTTCTTCAAAACTCTCTGTATGTGCTAAATCGCCGCTTACAGGTATATGGAACGAAGCAACCGTTGGTGGTCACTGGCCTGCAACTTTCAAATTTACTGGTTTTGATGGGATGATAATAACAGGTAAATCCGAGAAACCTGTCTATCTTTGCATAACAGAAGAAAAAATTGAAATAAGAGATGCATCTCATCTTTGGGCCAAAGATACCTACATAACAGGAGAAATATTAGCTAAAGAATTAGGTGATGATTTTAAGATTTGTACCATAGGTCCTTCTGGTGAAAACCTTACCTTTTTTGCAAGCATTATATTTGATCCGCCAATCTCACGGGTTGCTGCTCGTGGTGGTATAGGTGCTGTTATGGGTAGTAAAAACTTAAAAGCCATAGCTGTAAAAGGTAAGAAAATCCCGAATATCGCAAATAAAGAATTGCTCAAAGAACTTCTTAAAGCACAGATACCGAAAATAAAAGAATTTACAGTTGGACTTACAAACTTTGGTACATCTGGTGGTGTTGAGACAGTTGAGATGTATGGTGATTTACCGATAAAGAACTGGCAGCTTGGTTCGTGGAAAGAGGGTGCGAAAAAGATTGCGGGTCAGGCTATGCAACCGCTTTATCTTGATCGACATTATTCCTGTTTTTCCTGTCCCATACGTTGTGCTAAAATTTATAAGGTACCAGAGAGAAACCTCTATGGTCATGGTCCTGAATACGAAACAATCGGTATGCTCGGCTCAAATTGTTTGAATGACAACCCGCTTGATTTGATTGAAGCAAATGAGTTATGTAATAAATTTGGTATGGATACTATCTCCTGTGGTCATCTTGTGTCATTTGCTATCGAAGCTTTTGAAAGAGGTATAATTACTGAGAAGGAGACAGGTGGTTTAAAATTAGAATGGGGTGGAAAATCTGTTGTTGAGCTTGTTAAGATGATAGGAAAAAGGGAGCACATAGGTGATATATTAGCTCTTGGTGTCAGGAGAGCTGCTTTAACGATAGGGAAGAATGCACAAGAACTGGCTGTTGAGGTAAAGGGGCTTGAGATACCCGGCCATGACCCGCGAGCACATGTTGGTATGTCGCTTAATTATGCCACAGCTGTTCGTGGCGGTTGTCATCTTGAAGCCTTGACTTATTTCCTTGATAGAGGGATTCCTGTAGAAGACCTGGGTTATACCGTGGCCCCTGACTCCCATAGATCCGATGATAAACCCCAGATTGTAGTTAATATGCAGAATTATCTCTCTTGTTTTAATCCGCTTGGATTATGTAAATTTTTATTCATAGGTAGAGTAGGTCCTAAAATAATAGCTCAGTGGCTCAATGCTGTATGTGGTTTTGATTTTACGATGGATGATGTTATGAGAACAGGTGAGAGGCTTGTTAATTTGAAGCGGATGTTTGATGTAAGGCTTGGGATAAGTAGAAAAGATGATGTGCTGCCACCGAGGATGTTTGCAGGTGCAAAACCTGATGGTAAAGCAAAAGGTGTGCTTGCAGATTTAGGGAATATGTTGTATGCATACTATAATATAAGGAAGTGGGACGAGTTCGGGATACCAACAAAAGAGAAACTTAGAGAACTTGGTATCCCTTGAGCCGGAATGAAATCTCTTGCTTCTTGCTTCTTACTCCCGCCTATAACTAAGGGATTACAAGACCTGCTGAAGAGAGTTCTGAAAAACCTGGTCATCGCATCTAAAGATGCTCACTACACATTTTTTATTTTTTGTAATTTCAATATAATCAATATAATGTAAAGAGGGTCACAAGACCCGTTCTTTAGACTTTAGAGCTGTCTTTAAAAAATGAGGTTTTCCAAGAAATCTCCTGAAATTTTCTTGACAGGTTTTCTAATCTTCACTAAAATTTCTCAATAGGAGAGAAAAAAACTAATAAATTATCTTTCCAGGATTACCTATGGAAAAATCTTCAGTAAAAGATTATCTTATTGAATACAAAAACAAGAAGCCACCCTGGTTTGTTCAAAGGGAATTAAAGGTAGCAGAAACAAAAAGAAGAATAATTTCTATAATTGGTCCAAGAAGAGCTGGAAAAACTTATTATTTTTATCAATTAATCGAAAAAAACAAAGAAAAGAGCCTCTATCTAAATTTTGAAGATACAAGATTAATTGATATTAATTTTAGGGAGATAAGAGATTTGATAAGGATTTACAGAGAAATAGCCGGGAATGAGCCGGAATACTTATTTTTTGATGAAATTCAAAATATAAAAAAATGGGAATCCGCTTTAAGAGAAATTTTAGATCTCCAAAAATATGAAATTTTTATAACAGGTTCTTCTTCAAAATTATTGAGCAAAGAAATAGCTACTTCTTTAAGAGGGAGAACATTAACCTATATTTTACTTCCCTTTAGTTTTTTAGAATATCTTAAAGCAAAGGGGATTTCTTCTGATCTTCTTTCAAAAGACGAGGAAGCTTTAATAAGAAAAGAACTCAAAGAATATTTAGAATTTGGGGGGTTCCCTGAAGTTGTTTTAGAAAAAGAAAAAGAGAGGATATTAAAAGAATTTTACGATCTTATACTTTTTAGAGATGTTATAGAAAGGCATAATTTAAGAAATATAAGTTTGGCGAGATTTCTTCTTTCCTATTCTGCTCAAAATTTTGCTAAAGAAATAAGTGTTAATAAAATTTTAAATTTTTTTAAATCTCAAGGGAAAAATTTTGGTAAAAATACAATTTATGACTACATAGATAAAATACAAGATTCCGTAGCTATCTTCTTTCTTAATAGATTTTCTTCGAAAATATATACCAGAGAAAGTTGGCCAAAAAAAATATATATAGCAGATACAGGTATTTCTAAAATCTCAAGATTTTTTCCAGATTTAGGAAAATTAATGGAAAATGTTGTATTCTTAGAACTTCTAAGAAAAACAAATAAAAATCCTCTAATAGAGATTTATTATTTCAAGAGTTCTAATAGCAAAAAAGTAGATTTTCTTTTAAAAGATGGGTTAAAAATTAAACAATTAATTCAAGTTTGTTATGAGATAGAAGATTTTTCTACTAAAGAAAGAGAATTAAAGAGTTTAATAAGAGCTTCGGAAGAATTAAGCTGTAATAATTTACAAGTTATAAGTTGGGATTATGAAGCCCAGGAGAAATTTAAGGAAAAAAAGATAAGGTTTATTCCTCTCTGGAAATGGCTTTTGAGGGAAACGTAGACAAGATGCAAGTGAAAATTAATTTTTTAGCAAGTTTAAGACACTATAATAATGGTGAAGAGATAAAGATACTTGAACTTGAACCTGATATGAAGATTAAAAAGCTAATATCTTTTCTTAATCTTCCCAAGGGTGAAATTATGCAAGTGGTGATAGAGGGTAGAAAAAAAGGAAATGATGAAACCATTGGTGTTTGTAATGAGATATTTATATTTCCTATACTCTCCGGGGGCTAATTTAAGATTTGAAAAAAGTTATTATACTTTCAGGTCCAACAGCATCAGGCAAAACCGAGACAGCAATTAATTTAAGTAAAAAAATCAATACCGAGATTATATCAGCTGATTCAAGACAGATTTATAGATATATGGATATAGGCACAGCTAAACCAACTAAAGAACAGCAAAACCTGGTAAAACATCACCTTATTGATATAAAAAACCCTGATGAAAGATTTAGTGTGTATGAGTTTTATAAATTAGCTTTAGACGTAGTGGAAGATATTATAAAGAGAGCAAAAGTTCCGCTGATAGTAGGAGGGACAGGGTTGTATATAAAAATTTTACAGGAGGGGATATTTGAAGAAAGAGGCGAAATTGATAATGGATATAGAAAAAGGCTTAATTCGATGACAATTGACGAACTAAAAAAATTACTTAAAGAAAAAGACCCACTGACATTTAAAAGAATTGATACTAATAACCAGCGTAGAATTATAAGAGCGATTGAGATAAAAGAAAAGACAGGATTCTCCATTGTTGAGTTATGGGATAAAAGACAAAAGCCATCCTATGATTTCGTCCATCTTTATTTGAACCCTGATCCACAAACACTTGATAAAAGAATTAAACAGAGAACCGAAAACATTTATAAACTTGGTCTGATTGATGAGACAAAAAGATTACTTGATATTGGTTATAATAAAAATCTTGAATCTATGAGTGGCATAGGATATAAAGAAACGATAAGTTATTTAGAAGGTGAGATAGGGTTGGATGAGGCTATGCATAGAACATATATTCGCACACGTCAGTATGCAAGAAGACAAAAGATTTGGTTTAAAAAAGAAAAAAAGATAGTTATTAGTAATGAAGAAGAAATATGGGGAATAATAGAAGACAGAAGACAGGGGTTGAGAAGAAAAGATGAGATTTAAAAGAACGTATATAGTTGCAGAGATAGGAATTAATCATAATGGTAGCATTAAGTTAGCCAGAGAACTTATAAAGGAAGCAAAAGAGTCTGGTGCTGATGCTGTAAAGTTCCAATATTTTATACCTGAAAACCTTGTAAAAAGAGACGAAAAGATATTTGAAATTTTAAGTAAATATACTTTTACTTTTAAACAGTGGCAGAAGATAAGAGATTTTGTTTATGGATATAAAATTGATTTTGGTATAACGCCATTTTGTTTTGATACCCTTGATAATGCCGTAAAATTAGAACCTGATTTTTTAAAGATAGCCTCAGGCGATTTTAATAATTTTATTTTTATAAAAGAGGTCATATCGAAAAAACTGCCTGTATTTATTTCGGCAGGTGCAAGTACAATAAAAGAGGCTGATAAAACCGTAAACTTTTTGAAAAAAAATAAAGTGAATTTTGTTTTAATGCATTGTGTCTCATTATATCCCTGTTCTTTTTCTAAATCAAACCTGAGAAAGATTGAGTATTTGATAAAAAGATATAGAATTCCTGTTGGTTTTTCTGACCATACTACTTCTTTGGAATCTGCGATTATTGCTGTATTTTGCGGTGCTTCTGTCATAGAAAAACATTTTACGCTGAATAAAAGACTGAAAGGGCCTGACCATACTGCATCGATAACGCCAGTCGAATTTAAGGAAATGGTTAAGAAAATAAGAGAGCTCGAGGAGAATATAAAAAATTTCACAAAAGATTTCATTGCAGAAGAATTAAACTTAAGATACACTTCCCGGCGCAGCCCTGTGGCTATAAGAGATTTAAAAAAGGGTGAGGTGATTAAGAAAGAAGATATATCGATACTTCGACCACAGGATGGTATAAAGCCTTTATTAGAAATCATCGGTGCGAAAGTGATAGCTAATATAACAAAAGGGAAGAATATAATGAAAAAAAATATTTTATTAAGAGCTGTCCCGATTTTCTTGCTTCTTGCTTCTTGTTCCAGATATGATCCATATATCCATAGTTCGAGATTGAGTTCTAAAGACCCGATTAAACAAATAGAGGCGATACAATATATAGTTGAGAAAAACAGAACCTCAGATATCCCTAAACTTATAGATTTATTGAATGATGATGAGACAACGGTCCAGACTTTTGCAAATAATGCATTAATTGACTTGACAGGAGTGGATTTTGGGTTTAGAGTATATTTAAGTCAAAATAAGAAACAGCTTATTATAGAAAAATGGAAAGACTGGTGGGAGCAAAGAAATGACAAACAATGAAACATTAAAAAGGTACAGAGAGATAGTAGATAAGATATACGAGATGATATCGTTGACAGCGTCGATCAGTGTAAGTTTTAATCTTCAGGAGATATTAGCGAATGTATTAAAGTTATCTGAGGAGATTATGGAAGCTGATGCCTCGTCTTTTATGCTGCTTGATGAAGAAAGACAGGAGCTATATTTTGAGGTGGCGCGCGGTGAGGTGGCTGATGAATTAAAAAATAAGTTCAGATTAAAAGTAGGTCAGGGTATCTCAGGCTGGGTTGCAGAGAATGGCGAACCATTGCTTATAGAAGATGCTTATAAAGACCCGCGCTTTCACAGAAAATTTGATGATGAGACAGGGTTTAGAACAAAATGTATTATGTGTGTACCTTTAAAAGCTAAAAATAAAGTTATCGGTACAGGTCAGGTGATAAATAAAAGGGGGGACAGGATATTTGATAAAGAAGACCTTCAGATGTTTACTGCATTTTGCAACCTTGTCGCAGTTGCCATTGAGAATGCGCGGCTTCATAAAGTGGAGATTGAGAAGGACAGAGTTATCCGCGAACTTGAGTTCGGTAAAGAGATACAACAATCGTTTCTACCCAAAAGTTTTCCTGAATCTAATTTATTTAATATCTATGCTTATAATAAAACCGCGTTGGAGGTTGGCGGTGATCTGTATGATGTTTTTAATTTAGCAAATGGTGAGATCTGTTTTGTTATAGGTGATGTATCAGGCAAAGGGGTTTCTGCAGCATTATTTATGGCACGGTTTATATCTGATTTACGTCATATGGCTTCACATTATTCTTCACCTGATAAATTACTGAACGCCTTAAATGAAATCCTTTGTCCAAGAAGTCATCGCGGTATGTTTATTACTTCTGTGATAGGGTTTATTAACCCGCTAAACGGCGATATTAGTATCGCTAATGCAGGACATTGTGCAGTGATGTTACTTGATAAAATCAAAAAAGAAGTTATAGAGATATGTGAGGCAAGTGGGCCACCACTTGGAATTGTTGAATACGCTAATTACGAATCCCGAAATATCACCATACAGGAAAGAAGCTTGTTATTAATGTACAGTGACGGTATTAGTGAAGCCTCCAATTATAAAGAAGAATTGTTTGGTGTTAAGAGATTGAAAGATGTTTTAATTAAAAATATTGATAAAAATGGTGAGGAACTTATTAATAATATTTTGAAGAGTATCGATGACTTTTGTAAAGGAACGAAACAGAAGGATGACATTACTCTGTTGATAGTAGAGAAAAAAAATGGATGATGCTGAAAAAATAGTAATTAAGATACCTGGTAAGTCTAAATATCTATCTTCTGTGAGACGAGTAACAGAAGAAATTACTACTACATTAAAATTTTCTGAAGAAGATGTTAATCGGATAAAACTCTGTGTAGATGAAGCTGTAACAAATATAATCAGACATTGTTATAAAGGTGACTGTAATAGTCCTATCGAGATATCTTTTCAACCCAATAGTAGCAGACTGGTAATAGAAATTATCGATTATGGCCCCAAAGTTGATGTCTCGAAAATTAGACCGCGTGACCTGGATGATATAAGACCGCATGGTCTTGGTGTCCATTTTATAAGAACCATTATGGATTCCTGGGAATACGACGAAAGTTTTACACCTGGTAATCTTTTAAGATTAACCAAAAAACTACCACCATCTGTTCCCTGATACTTCTTTAGTTCTCACTTCTTACTTCTTCCGTTATCTTGCTTCTTGCCTCTTGTATCTTGCTTTTATATTAGAGGGGTTTATCTTATGGAAATTACAAAAGTAGAGATAAAATCAAAAAAAGGGATTAAAGTAAAAGGCGAGATTGATATGCATACCGCTTCAACAGTACATAAAAGTTTAATAGAGATTATTGAGTCAATCTCAAATGGTGATAAGATATATATTGATATGAGTGAAGTTGTATATATGGATAGTTCAGGGATAGCCATTTTTATTGATGGGTTGCGACATATTAATAAGAAAAAGGGTGAACTAATTCTTTATAACCCTTCTAATAAAATTATGGATGTATTTGGTATAGCTCGTTTACAGAGTGTTTTTAAGATTGAGAGGTCAAATTGAGGGTACTGGTAGAATACATTGGTAAAAATACTGTAGATTTTATCTCTTATTGTGGTGGTTTATTCTCGTTATTTTTTGCTTCGTCGTATTGGTTTACAAAAATAGTTAGTCGTCAGGTGAGGTTTCAGTTATCGAATCTTTTCTTTCAGATGGTAAGGGTTGGGGTTAATTCTATCCCAATCGTTGCGCTTGTTTTACTTTTTGTAGGGATGATCTTAGCTTTTCAGTTATCAGGTATCCTTAAAGACTTTGGTGTTCTTGAGTATGTTGCGAATGTTATCTCTGTCTCTATTTTTAGAGAATTAGGACCACTACTTGCCTGTATTGTAATGTCAGGTTTTGTGGGTGCTTCGTTTGCTGCTGAGATAGGGACTATGGTTGTTGGTGAAGAGGTCGAAGCATTACGTACTCAGGCTATTGACCCTGTAAGATTTCTTGTGGTGCCACGGCTGCTTGCTACTATGATTATGGTGCCCTGTCTTGTGATACTTGGTGATTTGATAGGAGTGTTAGGTGGATTTATTATTGGAACAACGATACTTGATATCGGACCTGTTCTTTACTGGAATAAAACACTTGAGGATTTGACACTCTCTGATTTTTTTCAAGGATTAATCAAAAGCGAGGTCTTTGCTATAATCATTACTTTAATCGCGTGTTATGAAGGATTTAAGGTAAAGGGTGGTGCCGAGGGTGTTGGTAAGTGTACGACTATCACTGTAGTTTTATCCATAGTGTTTATTATAGTAGCTGATTGTTATTTCGCAGCTTTATTTTATTATATATGGTAAAAATATGGCTGAATATATAATTGAGGTTGAGGGGTTATCAAAGAGTTTTGATGGTGTCCGTAAGGTTCTTGATAATGTTAATTTCAAAGTAAAAAAGGGCGAGACACTTGTTATACTTGGTGGGAGTGGTTGCGGTAAAAGTACTTTACTTAAGATCCTTGTAGGCATAGAGAAAGCCGATGTAGGCGTAGTAAAACTCTTTGGGAATGATATTAAAGGTATGTCAAGCAAAGAGTTTGATCATATAAGGAAGCGGTTTGGCATACTTTTTCAATCAGGTGCTTTATATAACTCTATGACTCTGGGTGAAAATGTTGCGCTATCTCTTAAAGAGCATACTAATCTGACTGATGATGTTATAGAGATTATGGTAAAAATGAAGCTTGAGATGGTAGGCCTTCGGGATTTTGAAAAACTGATACCAGCTGAAATAAGCGGTGGTATGAAGAAACGGGTAGCACTCGCGCGAGCTATCGCTATGGACCCTGAAATAATATTTTATGATGAACCGAGTGCAGGACTTGACCCTGTTATGACCGCGGTTATAGATGAACTCATTATAAAATTTAAAGAAACTATGAATATGACTAATGTTGTTGTAACCCATGATATGAAAAGCACTTTCAGGATAGCTGATAACATTATCTACTTTTTTAATGGTAGGATACTGGCTGAAGGACCACCAACCCAAATACAGAACGAAGCTAAAACTAATCCCTATGTAAACCAGTTTATTGAAGGGCTTGCTGATGGACCAATACCTTTGTCAAGGTCGAGTAAAGATTATCTCCAGGATTTACTGGGGTTGGAAGAGGAGAAACGAAAATGAGAATAAGTAACGAGTTCAAAGTCGGTGTTATGGTACTTGTGTGTGTAATATTATTTACTGCTATTCTGATTATTGTTGGTGATTATGGTGAGATGTTTAAAGATAAAAAGATTGTTAAAATTTATTTTTATGATGCAAAAGGGTTAAAAATTGGTGACCCAGTGTTTTATGCAGGTGTAGAAAGCGGCAGTGTAAAAGAGATGAAGTTTGTACCGCTTGAAATAAATAAAGAAACAATTACACATGTAGAAGTTTCTTGCGAGGTAACAAAGGATGTTATTATAAGAGATGATTCTAAAGCTACTATCTCTGCTACTTTAACAGGCGTAACCTCGCTTGTTATTAAAGCAGGTAAAGGTAATATTAAAAAGGAAGATATTATTATTGGCAAACCACCGCTTGAATTCTCTGAATTAACCTCTGGTGCCAGTGATGTTATTACAAAAGTAGAGAGTCTACTTGACCATTTAAACAATTTATTCGGCAGAGTAGACCAGAGTGGCGATGTTGATGAGATGCTTGCTAATTTAAATGATGCATCTAACCATGCAAAGATTTTATTAAAAGATGCTAAAGATTTGTTATCTAAAGAAAAACCTAAAATTTCGTCCACTATTACAAACATTAATTCCTTAACAGAGAAAGCTAATAATTTTATCAGTAAAAATTCTGATACACTATCTATAACAGTTTCTAATCTCTCCGAGGCTATTAAAGTAATCTATCAAATATTAAAAAAGAAACAGAACGATATAGAAGAATTAATAACCAACCTGAATCAAGCTGGTAGTAAATTACAAACTACACTTGATACACTTAATAGTTTAGTAAAAGAGAATAGAGCTGATATAGATAAGATAATAGACAATGTTGTTAGTATTACGAATAATGTGAATGCTTTATCCCAGGAATTAAGACATAGACCCTGGAGACTGCTTCACAAACCTGATAAAAAAGAGAGAACACAGATTACAATATATGATATAGTCACAATAATGTCAGAGCAGGCCGAGATTATTAATGAGACCGTTGAGAGTTTAAAAACATTGGCTCCGCAAAGTGAAGAATATAAGAATACGCTGCAGGTATTAAACGAGAGTTTAAACAAATATCAGGAAGCTGAGAAACTATTCTGGAATAAATTAAAAGAATCCGACTGACAAAAGAAACCTTAATAGACATTTTTAAAGAAAGAGAAAAAATCTATAAACACTCGTTATAAAAAATAATATTTTTGACTATAAAATTAAATTATGATATACAATAATTTTTATAGGCACACTTTTCAATGGCGATGATGTATGAGATATGATTACGGTTGTGCTAAGCGGGGAGCTGGCGGTGCCCTGAACCTGCAACCCGCCATAGCAGGGCTTAATTCCTGATATGAGGCAAGGCAAGGTAAAAAGCAATTAAGATTGTGGGTCGATGAAGGTCTGGTTCTGTGCTACAGGTTATTTGTGAACCTGGTCAGGCGGGGAACCGAGCAGCCATAAACAATTTTACCTGTGAGCCGCAGAGGTGCTGGACCGGAGACCTCTTATTTTGATTGAGCTTATCCCAACTGGTCGAGTTTCAGGTGCACAACCGTTAGACGACATTCTTGCGAATGTCGAATTGCAAATTGAAAAATGCAAAATGCAGATCGCAAAATGAAATCAGTCCAGTAGTGAGGGTCACAAGACCCGTAGTAGAGCCGGGTTTACCCATCTATAGACAGGCACAGAGGAGTACTCATGAGCGCGGGTTGCGCTCTACACTATTGGGTTCTTGGGTTCTTGGGTTATTGCGTTTTTGCGCTCTACACAATATATGAAAAACCAAAGATGATATAAAAAGAGTCGTGAGTCGCAAGTCGTGAGTCAAAACAGGACTCGAGACTCAAGACTCAAGACTTTTCAGCAGGCTTTGGGCTTTTGGCTCCAGCCGGCTGTAGTCCGTAGCCCGTAGCCTGTAGCCCGAATTATCAGAGTTACAGCGTTTTTCAGAGGAGGGTATATCGATGTATCTAGCGCTTGCTCGGAAGTATCGGCCTTTGGATTTTGACACTCTAATAGGCCAGGATTTTACTGCAAGAACGCTAAAGAATGCTATAAAACTTGATATGGTTCATCATGCTTATTTATTTTCAGGATGTCGCGGCATAGGGAAAACTTCAACTGCGAGGATACTTGCAAAAGCGCTAAATTGTCTCTCATCTAAAGATAGACCCTGTAATGTATGTGAAAAATGTACTGAAATAAATGAGGACAGGGCTTTAGATGTATATGAGATTGATGGTGCATCTAATCGCGGGATTGATGAGATAAGGCTATTAAAAGAGAAGGTGAGGGTATCTCCGCTTAACTCAAAGTATAAAATTTATATAATAGATGAGGTTCATATGCTTACTCCTGAGGCGTTTAATGCATTACTTAAAACACTTGAGGAACCGCCATTCTATGTTGTATTTATTCTTGCTACAACTGCTCCTGAAAAGTTACCACCTACTATCATTTCGAGATGTCAGAGATTTGATTTTCACAGGATATCAAAAACGCTAATTTATTCTCAGCTTAAAGAGATATTAATAAAAGAGAAAATTAATTTTGAAGATGGGGCACTTGATATTATTTCATTTGCTTCTGATGGGAGTATGAGAGACGCTTTAAGTCTCCTTGACCTTGTTATATCTTATTGCGAAAAAGACATAAAAACAGAAGCTGTTAAAACAGTGCTTGGTTTTACAAAAACCGAATTGTATCCTGAACTTTTAACAGCTATTAATAAAAATGAAAGTAAAAAAGTTTTAGAGATAATAAATGATGTATCAAAACATTCTGCTAATATCCTGAGTTTTATTGAAGGATTTATACATTTTTTAAGAACACTGCTTGAGGTAAAAGTAATAAAGAATTTTGATAGTATAGAATATCCGTTTATAGATAATGACAGGATTAAAGACTTAGCCCTTGGAATGAATTTAAGATTTATTGAGGAGGTACTCGAAAACATACTGAGAGCATATGAGTGGTGTAAAAAATCTACTTTCCCTGAAGATGTTCTATTGTTTTCGTTGCACAGGATATCTCAATTTGGGGTCGAACCACTCACCTTAAAAGAAATAACCGAGAAGATGATGGAGTTATACTATGAGGTTGGTAGCACAGCAACAACGAGACTGGCAAGTAATGAAAAAATGATGGATTTCAGGGAAAAAACAAAATTAATTGATATTGATAGTGACTCTTGTGAAGATGAAAACGAATTAAATTTAATCGACCTTTTCTTAAAAGAGATTGACAGAGAAAACCCTATTTTAAGAGCCTGGCTAAACCCTGTAAAATATGTTATCAGAGAGAATAACATTATTTTTACCGTGGCATCTGATAGACATAAAAAGGAGGTTGAGAGAAGAATGGATATACTTGAGATAATTTTTAAAAAATATCTTTCTAAATATAACTTTAAATTAACGATTGATAAAGATGAAACGATATCACAGGAAAAAGAGAGTAATAAAATTGACGATAAAATATTTGAAGCAAAAAAACATCCCACAGTAAAAAAGCTAAAGGATATACTTGGTGGAGAGGTAGTGGAGGTAGAAGATTGACTGGTGAACCAAATTGAGTGAAGGACAGGCAGAAACTATGGATTGGAATAAAAACAGAGAACTGTTACAGAACCTCGCGAGTCTTAAAACAACCGATGCTTATCAATATCTTCTTGAATTATGGGATAAAGGCGATACTGAGACAAGGGCTTTGAGTCTGAAATATCTTGCCTGGTACGATTCGGCTGCGGTAAGAAATATATTTGAATTAAGCTGCTCCGATAAAGAACCGCTCTTAAGAAAAACCGCTTTATTTATTTTGAGGTTACTGCCGGATTATAATAACCAAGCTATTTATTTTAAAGCTCTATCAGATAATGATAACGAAGTGGTAAGAGAAGCTATCCAGGGGCTTAAAAGATTTGATACTGAAGAATCATTGAATGCGATATTAAGATTTGTAAAAGATAAAGATGAAACTTTAGTCGAAGCAGCGCTCGAATCGTTGATGGGTAAAAAAAATATTAGAATTTTAAACGAGGTTTTCAAGATTTTACCGACCGCTTCTGAAAAGGTCAGGATACTATCTATCAGATTACTTGCTTCTTACGCAGATTTGAAATTACTCGATGCTATGAAACGCTTATGGACAACCGCTACTTTAGCAGAAAAGGTAAGTATTATAGATGTTATTTCAAAAATAGATGATATACGTTCATTAGACTTTCTTTTAGAAGTTTTTAATACCAAAGAGAAAATTATTAAAATCGCTGTTTTACGTAAGATAAACAGAGCTACATCACATATTATTAAAGTGTTTATTGATGAAATGTTAAAAGCTGACGAGTTATTCTCAAATGTTTTGATGGAGACAGTCTATAGACTTATAAAAGACAGAGAAGAACTCATCGCCTTCGTAATAAATTATTATCAGCAAATTAAAAATATAAAGGTAAAGAAAGGTGAAAAGGAAAAAGAGGAAACAGGTGCCCCTGATGGTCTTGACTTGCTGGGAAAAGAAATTAAAAACATTATGACAGATATCAAAGATAAAGAAATTCTGGGCTCGATTCTCGATTTTTTAAAGAGTGAACAAGATATTGATATTGAGGGATTGAAACAAAAAATTTATGGTTATCTTGAGATGAGAGGAAAAGAAGATAAAGAATATTTATTTTCCGAGATTTTTAATTTACGTTATAAATGGCAGAAAAATAGATTATTCAACATTATTATCAGAGACATAAAAGAAAAAAAAATAAAAAAAGAAGAGTATTCTTTATTAAATTATGCAAAACTCCTGGGTAAATTAAAATCAAAGGAAGGGGTTGAGATACTTATTGATATCTATACACATACAATAGATGAAAATGAGAAAATAGTTATATTACAGGCTCTCTCAAATATAGAAGATATTAAAGTAACAGATTTTTTTATGAGATTATATCAGATAACTGTTAATATTGAAGAAAGAAAAGAAATCTTGATCGGACTTGGTAAGTTAAAAAATAAAGATAGCTTAAAAATTATAATCAAGGCTTTAACAGAACCTGATCCTGATATAAGATATGCTGCCTGTTTAAGCATATCGAATTTTGAGGAAGAAAGTAAAATCCTACATCTTAAAAGATGTTTGAAGGATGATGATAAAAAAATTAGAGCCACTGCTGTTACTCAACTCGGGCTTCTTAAAGATAGGAGATTGCTTGATGAATTCCTCAAACTTCTTAAAGATGAGGATCCACGAGTTTGTGCTAATGCAATTGAAGCGATTGAACGAACCATAGTGCCTATAATAGATAAAAATAAAGTTGTTATTAGTATCTCACCGTTACTTGAATCAGATAATAACAGGGTTAAAGGCAATGCCTGTAAACTCCTCTATCAATTTATGGCGCCGGAGTGTTATAAAATACTTCAAAAGATGGCATCAAGTGATGATAAATGGATGAGAGCCACAGCGGCGTGGGTATGTGGTCAGGTAGAGGATGTTAAAGCATTGCGTCTGGCAGGGTTTCTTCTGCAGGACCCAGAGGCAAGGGTAAAAACCGACGCAGTTAAAAGTCTTATTTCACAGACTAAAGATGAGTTAAAAAAAGAAGCATTCAGAATTATACTTGGACTTGGTGAGAAAGGTATGATTGAGATTGAAAAAGACATAGATGAAGAATTGGAAACAGAAACCCAGAAATACTCTATAACATCTGTATTAAAAAGTTTGAGAGATAAGCAGGAACAAATAAAATGAAGAATAACTACCTTAATTTTATAGAGATTGATAGAAAAAATCTTTTATGGAATCTAAAATGTATTAAAAAAGTATTGAAAAAAAATACAGGGATTTTGCCTGTCGTAAAAGCTAATGCTTATGGACATAGCTTAGAAAAAGTAGTTACTATATTAAAGGGGGAGGATATTTTCGGGTTTGGGGTTAATTCTTTAGAAGAAGGAATAGAAGTAAGAAAATTGTGCGGTAACCGAATAATACTACTTGGTGGTCTGCTTAATTCTGAGCTTCATTTTCTTTTTGAATATAATCTTGAACCAACTGTATTCAGAATAGATACCCTCAAGTTTCTTGAAGATACAGGTGCAAAAAAAAATAAAATTATCAAAGTTCACCTTAAAGTAGAAACAGGTACCAATAGACAGGGCGTGGATTTTAATGAGATAGCTGGGTTTTTAGAATTTTTTAAAAAGAGCCGTTTTGTCAGACTTGAAGGATTAAGCACTCATTTCGCAAATATCGAAGATACAACAAATCATACCTACGCTTTTAAACAAAAGAATGAATATAAAAAATTTTTAAAACTCTTTAAGAAAAATAAAATAGATATCCACTGTAAACACATCGCCTGCAGTGCCGCAGGACTGTTATTCCCTGATACGCATTATAATTTTATAAGACTTGGTATCTCTTTATATGGTCTCTGGCCATCAAAAGAGACTTATCTTAGCTGCCTTCTAAAACACAAAAATATAGTTGAACTGAAGCCTGTTCTATCCTGGAAAACTAAAATAGTTCAGCTTAAAAATGTATCGCATGGTAAATACGTCGGTTATGGATGCACTTACAAAACAACTAATAAAACTAAACTTGCGATTTTACCCATCGGTTATTATGATGGTTATGATAGGAAACTTTCTAATCAGGGCTTTGTAATAATTCGCGGAAAACGGGCACCGGTATGCGGCAGAGTTTGTATGAATATTACCATAGTTGATGTAACTGATATTTTTGGTGTCTCTGTTGAAGACGAGGTTATACTTATTGGAAGATCAGCTGATGAATCTATTACAGCAGATGACATCGCCAGAATGACGGGAACAATTAATTATGAGGTTGTGTCAAGACTCAACCCCTTGATACCGAGAATTGTTATCAATGATTGAAAGGTACCTGCCCGCGCCGCGCTCCACCGCGGCAGGCAGCCAGAGGCACAAAGCCCGTCCCGATACCTCTCACTTCTTCCGTTATCTCGCTTCTAAATAAAGCAATTTGCAATCTACAATTTACAATGGAGCAAAACGACAATGCGAATAGTGATACAGCGAGTTAAAGAGGCAAAAGTAATAATCCATCGCGATACCGTGGGAGAGATATCTGCGGGTATGGTTGTGCTTTTTGCCGCGGAAAAGAACGATACAGAGAATGATTTAAATTATCTTGTTGATAAAACGATTAATTTAAGGATATTTGAAGATAATGAGGGTAAAATGAATCTATCTCTCCTTGACATAAAGGGAGAGATTCTTATAGTTAGTCAATTTACACTCCTTGCTGATTGTAGAAGAGGCAGAAGACCGAGTTTTGATGATGCAGCACCGCCACTTGAAGGCGAGATATGGTATAATAAATATGTTGAGAAGATAAAGGGTTTGGGGCTTAAAGTTCAGACAGGCAGATTCGGTGCAAAGATGCTCGTTGAAATAAAGAACGATGGACCAGTTACTATCATTCTTGACTCTAAAAAATTAATATGAAAAACTAAAGATGATATGAAAAGAGTCAAAAGTCGCAAGTCGTGAGTCAAAACAGGACTCGAGACTCAAGACTTTTCAGCAGACTTTTGGGCTTTTGTCTCCAGCCGGCTGTAGTCCATAGCCCGTAGTCTGTAGCCTGTCCTCATACTTCTCACTTCTTACTTCTTACTTTTTTCAGAGGAGTCAACATGAGCGCGGGTTGCGCTCTACACTATTGTGTTATTGTGTTCTTGGGTTATTGGGTTATTGCGTTTTTGCGTTCTCGCGTTATCTTGCTTCTTGCTTCTACTTGATATTATTAGAGTTACAACGTTTTTCAGAGGAGATAGTATATGTTAATACCTGAAGATTTAAAATACACAGAAGAACACGAATGGATTAAGATTGAAGGAGATATTGGAATTGTTGGCATTACTGATTATGCTCAGGACCAGCTCGGCGATATAGTTTATTTTGAGTTACCTGTTATAGGTAAAAAGATAAAAAAAGGAGAGACTGTATGTGTTGTTGAGAGTGTAAAGAGCGCATCGGATATCTATTCACCTGTAACAGGCGAAGTTATTGAGATTAACGAGAAGGTTAAAGTTACTCCTGAAACCGTGAATAAAAACCCATACAACGACGGATGGCTATTTAAAATTAAATTGAGCAATATTGATGAAATAAACGATTTACTTACACCCTCAAAATACAGAGAACTAATAGAATGAAAGATTTTTTTAACGTTATACCTGAAGAAATCCGTAAAAAGGCAGAGATCAAGGATATCGGAAAACCATTAAGCGAGATAGATCTCGATATGTTGTCGAATAAGATTTTTAATAATAATAAAGTATATAAAAATTTTATTGGAGCAGGTGTATATGATCATTATATACCAGCTGCCTGCGAGTATCTTTTATCAAGAAGCGAATTTGTTACCCCATATACACCTTATCAAGCTGAGGTATCACAGGGTATATTACAGGCTTTATTTGAATATCAGAGTGTGGTTTGCGAGCTAACAGGGCTTGCCGTTTCAAATGCTTCACTCTATGATGGCGGGTCAGCGCTTTCTGAAGCTATACTTCTTTTATTTAGAAAATATTACCCAAACAATAGAATCATAATTAAAAAAGAGATAAATCCTTTTTTTCTAAATGTAGCCAGAACCTATACCCAATCAAGGCAGATTGAGTGGATTATTGTTGAGAGTGATGATGAATTATCAAATGAAAGTTTAAAAGATGATACTCTTTGCATAATAGTCCAGCAGCCCGATTTTTTAGGTCGGGTATGCGATCTTGATATATTACTTAAGATACAGAATGAAAAAAATGATATAAAGATTATCTATATATTTGAACCGCTATCTTCAGTGATACTGAAGAAGCCATCAGATTATGGTGCAGATATTGCTATTTGTGAGGGGTTAGGTTGCGGTATTCCATTATCTTATGGAGGGCCTGGACTTGGTATTTTTGCGTGTAAAATTGATTATCTAAGAGAGCTTCCTGGCAGACTTGTTGGTTTAACAAAAGATGCTAATGATAACAGAGCCTTTACTCTTACACTGCAGACAAGGGAGCAGCATATAAAACGTGAAAAAGCCACCTCAAATATTTGCACTAATCAAGCGCTCAATGCCATCGGGTTTTTAATGTATATTACATATCTTGGCAAAACAGGATTAAAAGAGCTCGCTGTAACCAATTTTAAAAGAGCTCATTATTTATATGGATTGCTCAAAACCATAAACAAAATAAAATTGTATCATGATAAATTTTTTAATGAATTTGTGATAACTTTTGATTGTAAAAGAGATCTGGATAAAGTTATTACAAAGATGAAAAATGAAGGGATAAGTCCGGGCTTTATGCTTGATGGATATAAAGATTCTTTACTTGTGGCTGTGACTGAAAAAATAACTGAGGAAGATTGCAGAAAATATCATAGAATATTAAAGGAAACTTTATGAAAACAATATTTGAGCTGGTTCAAGATAAAAGAGAGCCGATTGATTTAACTAATATCAAAGATTATTTCGGTAAAGAATTTATTAGAACAGATGATATTAATATACCGGATATTACTGAACGCGAGTTCGTAAAACATTATACAAATCTTTCGCAACTAAATTATTGCGTTGATACGAATTTTTATCCACTTGGCTCCTGCACAATGAAATACAACCCCAAAATAAGTGAAAAAATTGCAAAAAAGGAGAAACTCACCTCCTTACATCCGTCAGCTTCTGATGACGATGCTCAGGGAGTGCTTGAGATTTTATATTTAATGGATAAATATTTATGCGAGCTTACAGGTATGGATGGCTTTAGTTTTCAGCCTTCAGCAGGTGCCCAGGGCGAATTAACCGGTATGTTAATATTTGCTAAATATTTTAAAGACAAAAAAGAGAAAAGAAAAATTATTCTAATCCCGGATTCCTCTCATGGAACTAATCCTGCATCAGCAGCGCTCGCCTCATTTGAACTTGCTACTGTAAAGAGTGACAGGAGTGGTAATATTGATTTAGAGGATTTAAAAAGTAAATTAAATGATAATGTTGCAGGGTTAATGATAACAAATCCTAATACCTTAGGTTTATTTGATGAGCATATATTAGAGATAACTGAGTTAGTACATAGTAGCGGTGGTCTTTTATATTATGATGGTGCTAATTTTAATGCTATTATTGGGTATGCGAGGCCGGGTGATATGGGGTTTGATGTTGTGCATTTAAATCTACATAAAACCTTCGGCACACCGCACGGTGGTGGCGGACCAGGAGCAGGACCCTGTGGCTGTAAAGATTTTTTAGTAAAATATCTCCCGGGTCAAAGAGTGATATTTAAAGATAATAAGTATCATAAAATTTGTAGTCCTGAAACTATAGGTAATATTAGTGCTTTTAATGGACCCATCGGTGTTATAGTTAAGGCTTTTTGTTATATAAGAAGTGTTGGAGAAGAGGGATTAAAAGAAGCCTCTTTTAAAGCTGTTACAAATGCCAATTATTTATTAGAAAAATTAAAGAATCTGCTACCGCCAGCAATTGATAGAGAATGTATGCATGAATTTGTCTTAAGTGGAGAGAGATTAAAAGAAAAAGGCGTAAAAACACTTGATGTAGCTAAACGTCTACTTGATTTCGGGTTTTATGCACCTACAATCTATTTCCCTTTAATAGTTCCTGAAGCAATGATGTTTGAACCAACTGAATCAGAGACCAAAGAAACGCTTGATGAATTTGCAAAGAGTTTTGAACAGATAATGAATGAAGTAGAGACTAATCCTGACTTAATTAAAAAAGCACCACATAATACCCCTGTTCGTCGTGTCGATGAAGTTTTTGCAGCCCGAAACCCTGTTCTTAGATGGAATAAAGAGCTCTCCCCAAAACCCACTTAGAAGACAGGAGACAGAATGGAAAGGCACAGAGGCACAAAGGCACAAAGGCACAAAGATTGAAAGATTAAAAAATTGAAAGATACGGCAAGGAAGTGTATATTTTCGCTTTCTTTACTTTTAACTTTTGACTTTTTACTTTTAACTTGTCATAGGAGTTAGAAGTTAGGAGTTCGTAATAATAGATACGAGCTCCGAACTTCGAACTTTTTCGAAGGAAGATGATAAAAAACTATGGGTCATGATATTGTTATAATCGGTGGAGGAGCAGCAGGATGTACAGCAGCGGCTTATTTGATAAGATATGGCTATAAAGTTGCTATTATTGAAAAGAATGAAATAGGCGGTGTATGTTTAAACAGGGGGTGTATCCCTACCAAAACCTTAAGAAAGACAGCTGAAATTTTATTTAATATTAAAAAAAGCGATAAATTTGGGATACAATTAGAACTAAAAAATATAGATTACAAGAAATCGCTTGATAGAGTAAAAGAAGTTATAGAGATAAATAAAAAGGGATTATTAAAAAAAATAGAAGGAGTTGAAATAATTTATGGCAAGGGTGAAATTATAGATGACAGGAGTGTTAGAGTAAATGATCAAATATTAGAGTGTGATACTATAATACTTGGTACAGGTAGCACACCTCTTATTCCTTTTAAGTTTGAAGGTTTAAAAAATAATCCATCTGTATATAATTCAGAAACTATTTTTCAGATGAGAGAGCTTCCTTCAAGTATCTCAATCATTGGTGCCGGAGCAGCTGGTTGTGAGCTCGCTTTTATATTTAATGCTTTTGGCGTAAAGGTTCAGCTTATTGAGAGTTGTAAAAGTATATTACCTGGTATTGATTCTGATATTGTAAATATTATCAGGCGCAAGATGATAAAGAACGGCATAATTTTGTATGAAAAAACAGAGATTGATAATATCGCGTATAATGGTTATTTTAAGATTTCGGCATCATCCTGTTCTACAGATGATAAAAAAGAGTGCAGCATAATATCAGATACGATATTATTTTCAACAGGTAGAAAAAAGAACACAGAGATTGATAGAGATTCAAATTATAGGGCTTTTAAGTATAAAAATGTGTATATCATCGGTGATGCTGCAAATGGACCTATGACCGCAGCAAGAGCAATCTTTGAAGGAAGAGAAATAGCAGGTTTTATCGCTGGTAAGAATGATAAAATCAAGAGCCATATTTTAATTGATGGGATTTATACTTTTCCTGAGATAGCTTATTTCGGGTTACAAGAAGAGACTTGCAAGAAAGAAGGAAGAGATTATATTGTTACAAAAAGGTTTTTCAGGACTATCTCAAGAAGTCATTGTGAGGATGAGACCGAGGGTATGTTAAAGGTAATAAAAAGTAAACAAGGAGATATCCTCGGCGTAGCCATTGTCTCATATAATGCAACTGAGTTGATACATATACCCGCAGCTATATTAAAAAGGAATAAATATATTTCATTGCATCCAAGTCTTGCAGAAATCTTTGAAGATATGATATAAGAGAGGAGACAGAAGATAAAAATGTTGAAAGCATGAAAAACTAAAGATGATATGAAAAGAGTCGTGAGTCAAAACAGGACTCGAGACTCAAAGACTCAAGACTTTTCAGCAGGCTTTGGGCTTTTGGCTCCAGCCAGCTGTAGTCCGTAGCCTCTAGCCTGTAGCCCGAAGAGATATTTTTTTACTTTTAACTTCTTTCATAGGATCTGATATGATGATAAGATATTTTCTATACAGTATAATTTTAGTAGTATTTATCTTCAATGTTGTTCTTTTGGGTGAGGAATCTGCTTCTTACTGGAATGAGAAAGGTGTCCAGGCAACACAAAAGGGAGATTGGAATGAGGCGGTTAAGTGTTTTGAAAAGGCGTATCGCTTAAAACCAGATGAAGAGATTATTAAAGAAAATTTATTCAAGAGTTATTTAAGTCTTGCAAGTTATTTAATAGAGAAAAAGAAGTTTAATGATGCATTGAAATGGGCTAAAAGAGCCCGCAAACTTAAGAATAATAAAGAAGTATCAAAAACTTTAGCGATCCTTTATGGTAATTATGCTGTTTATATAGCTTCCAAAGGCAAACTTAATGACGCTATCTCCTATGCTTATAAAGCTATAGAGTACGATCCTTCTAATAAAACATTGAAAGACAATTATGTTAATCTTACGCTGAATTATGCCTTCAGTGTTGATGGTGACCTAAGAAAGAATGCTTTATTAAACGTATTAAAATACAAACCTGATTCTGTTACTGCTTTATCCGGCCTCGGAAACATATACTATGATGAGGATGACCTGGAAAATGCTATAAAGTATTATGGAGAGACTTTGAAATATGACCCGGATAACGATATGATTAGATATAAATATGAGAAAGCTAAAAAGGAGTATAGCCAGGAAAAAAATTATAAAAAGACCAAACGGGTTCGGTTTACAGTTAAGTATGAAGGCATTGAGCGGTCTGATTTAGCCTGGCAGGTGTTAAATATTCTTGATGAAGCATATTATTTATTAAGGAACAAGATAGGGTTCTGGTCTGCAAAAAAACTCACTGTTATTATTTATACCGGCGAAAAATATAAAACAGTCTCCGGGGTACCTGATTGGTCCGGTGGTTTATATGATGGTAAGATTCGTGTTAAAGAGGGTGATATATCAGGAAATCAAAAACAGCTAAAAGATATTCTTTATCACGAATATGTTCACGCACTTATTCATGAAAGGGTGGGAAACGAGATAACGGTATGGATGAATGAAGGGCTTGCGCAGTATTTTGAGCCGAGCAGAACCTGGTCTGATGAATATAGAAAAGAGCTTGCTTTGACTATTGATACACCTGATTGGTTGCCATTAAAGACCCTCAACACGACTTTTGTTAAATTTGAAGATGCGAAAAAGGCAGCTCAAGCTTATAAAGAATCATATTCTGTAGCATACTATTTGAGTAAAACCTATGGTGAATATTCATTTATAAGGCTACTTGACACGATACATCAGGGTGACACATTTGGGGAAGCATTTAAAAAGATATATTTTATTGACCTTGATACTTTTGAAACAAACTGGAAATTCTTTTTAAAAACAGGTTAATGAAATTAGAAGCAAGAAGCAAGATATTCGGTTATTGGTGAACCGAACATCGAACTTATGAAACACTAGCAAAGATATGGAAATTATAAATAATAATCTAATTTTAACAAAAGATTGTTCTGATACTGGCTTTTGTAATATGCAAAAGGATTTACAGATGTTTGAGCACGCGATAAAAATAAATAAAATCATATTTCGGCTTTATACCTGGATTAAGCCTACTTTATCGATTGGTAAATTTGAAAAGTGGCAGAAGACCATAAATGGTATTGATATAGTGAGACGGCCGACAGGTGGCAGGAGTGTTTTACATACTGATGATATAAGCTATTGTCTGGCAATCCCCACAAAATTTTATCCGCAAGATACAACTATCTTGGGGCTAACTGAAGCTATCCACAGGATATTTTTAAGAATTTTTTTTAACCTTGGAATAAAGGCTAAAATTTGTGGTAAACAGAAAAAAGGTAAAGGAAGGCATTGTTTTGATTCTATTTCATACAATGAGATAGCGGTTAACGGTAAAAAGATAATGGGCAGTGCTCAATATAGAACCAGGTTCGGTTCTTTACAGCATGGGTCTATTTTATATTCTATACCAGAAGATCTATATATTAAGGTATACGGGAGCGATTATAATCGAGAGCGTTTTACCTGTGTGAAAGACCTGCTTAATATTAAGCGAGAGGAATTTATTGATAAAGCTTTTAATATTGTCAAAGAAGTAGGGGTCGAAGATTGTTGTATATAAAAAGCTTGGAGGATTATCCAATGGAGATCGAGTTACGCGATGATAATTTTAAGGAAGATATACTTGAGTCGCCGATCCCGGCGCTGGTGGATTTCTGGTCGCCCTGGTGCGGGCCCTGTCGGATGATGGAACCGGTGATCGAGGAGATTTCGAAAGAGTACCAGGGCAAACTGAAAGTCGGCAAACTAAATGTCGATGAAGCGTTACGTACAGCTTCGGAATTCGGCATTATGAGTATCCCGACTCTGATGATCTTCAAGCAGGGAAAGGTCGTTGATACTATGATTGGCGTGATGAAAAAATCGGCGCTCGAGGAAAGAATTAAACCGCACCTGCGGTGAGAGATGCATTATGGCTACGTCGAAATTGAAATACGTTTACGGCCCTGTGCCGTCCTGGCGATTAGGCAGTTCACTTGGCATTGACCCGATTTCGCGGAAACACAAGATATGTTCTTTTGACTGCGTTTACTGCCAGCTCGGAAAAACGAAAACGTGCACGGATCAGCGGAAAGAATTTGTTGCGATTGAGCAAATCATAAAAGAATTAAAAAGTCTACCACCACTGCAGATTGACTATATCACCCTGTCCGGCACCGGTGAACCGACACTGGCAAAGAATCTTGGCAGACTGATTCTGAAGATAAAAAATGTCCGTCCCGAGAAAATCGCGGTGCTGACTAACGCATCTCTGCTGTCGCAGACCGCTGTCCGCCAGGATTTGCTGGCAGCTGATTTAGTCGCCGTGAAACTTGACGCGGCAACGCAGGAGATTTTTGAGGCAGTTAACAAGCCAGTAAAACGTATTCGGTTGAATGATATTATCCGTGGTATAAAAGATTTCAGGAACGAATACACGGGCCAGCTGGTGCTACAGATTATGTTTATCGAGCATAATCAGCACCAGGTGAAACAACTGGCGGCTCTTGCTGATGAAATCAAGCCTGATGAAGCACATTTAAACACACCGTTGCGTCCTTGCGGCGTTCGGCCGCTTTCACAGCAGGATATGGACGTTATAAAAAGATACTTTAAAAATCAGCAAGTTGTCATGGTGTATGACGCTAAGGTAAAACAGATTCAGCCGATCAGCAGCGCGGAGACCATTAGGCGGAGAGGAAAAAACATCGCGCCATAAGTACCGATAACCAAATATCTTGCTTCTTGCTTCTATTTGATATTATTAATTATAGTTGCGAAGTTTTTCGAAGTTAGGAATGATTAAGGTATGATTGAACTGATTCGGGAAAGTTTCAACCATTCGATTTTTATCACGGTGTTCGTGTTCTGCATGATGCTGATTGTGGAATACATTAATACCGTCACCAGCGGTATCATCCTGAATAGAATCCGTACCGGCTTCTCTCAATACATCATTGCCGGCATCCTGGGCATTATCCCGGGCTGTCTCGGTTCGTTCGTGAGCGTTACCCTCTATGCGCACAACCAGATTACGCTTGGTGCCCTGGTCTGCACAATGATTGCCACTTCTGGCGACGAAGCGTTTGTTATGCTAACTCTGTTCCCAGTCCAGACAATAGTTCTTCACATCCTGTTGTTTGTCATTGGGATTGTCGCGGCAAAGACTGTCGATTATCTTTTCAAAAATCGTTCATTCACTGATACCTGTTGCCGTGGTCTCATAATCCACAAGGAAGAAAAACTCATCGGGTTCGCTAAAAACCAGATCATCAGCAATTTGAAACATATGACCCTGCAGCGCGGGGTGCTGATCATCTGCCTGTCACTCCTTGCTCTGGGTGTACTCTCCGGTTATATCGGCGAGCACGGTGGCTGGAACTGGGTGAGAGTCACTACCCTCTTGACCTCGGTGATTAGCCTGGCCTTGGTGACGGTGACGCCAGAGCATTTTCTCGAAGAGCATCTCTGGAATCATATTTTCAAGGAGCATATCGCCCCGATCTTTGCGTGGACCTTCGGTGCACTACTGCTGTCATCTTGCTTGATTAAAACCTTTGCCATTGAATCGTTTATTAGCGACAATGTTTATGCGGTACTCCTGCTTTCCGCGGTCGTTGGCATTATCCCGGAATCCGGTCCGCACCTTCTGTTTGTCACCCTGTATGCCAAGGGTGTTCTGCCGTTTGCGATACTGCTTTGCAACTCGATTGTTCAGGATGGTCACGCCATGTTGCCGATGCTTTCGCTGTCGCGCAAGGATTTTGTCATTATCAAACTGATAAACATCATTGTCGGACTGCTTGCTGGCATGGTATTTCTCGTTGCGCAATAAAGGGAGGCATAACATGAGAATGGCCTGGCTGAAACTGCTTGCGCTTGTTTGTACGATCTGCCCCTTCTGCATCTGGCGCCGGCGCCACGCACAGTCAGAAACCACACAGCACATCAGCCGCATAGAACGATATTGCCCGTTTTGCCAGGCATATAATAAAGTGCATAAAAAATCATATAGGAGGCAACAATGATTATAAAACAGATAATTTACTTATACTTCTGCTTCTCTTTACTCCTCGCCTGCGGAAAAACAACCACTCCGGTCACAACAGTGGTTCAACAACCAGCTCTTCCTGCCACCGATACCTCGGCTCTGGTTACTGTATCAGATACTAAACAGGTGACAGCACCAGAACCTGTACATCAGCCGATAGCTGATAAACCTGCTGCTGAAACCATAACGCAGATGCTGCAGGAACAGAGCAAACCAAAAATCAAAGTGACGTTAATTGAACTTATGTCCAAACGCTGTATGCCCTGTCGGATGATGGAACCGGTAATAGAATCAATCAGGCAAAAATATGCCGGACAGGTCGAGGTTCAGACCTTTGATGTCTGGACTCCGCTTGGTAAACCGATGGCTGAACAGTACGACATACGACTTATTCCCACTCAGATATTTCTTGATGAAAACGGTAAAGAATTCTTTCGACACGAAGGATATCTCTCGGAAAAAGAAATTATAAAGATACTTAACCGGCGAGGGGTTAAGTGATTGACAATTTTTTTACCATAATCAATCTATCCTTGACCGACAGCGGCTTTATTGCGTTTGCAGCTTCTTTTGTGTGGGGAATCTGCAGCGTGATATTCTGTCCCTGCTTTATAGCATGTATCCCGCTCGTTATTGCTTACATTAGCGGGTTTACAGAGGATAAAAAAATAAAAAATGCGTTCTGGTATTCTGCCCTATTCTCGCTCGGACTGTTCATTGTGATCGCTCTTATCGGCGTGATTACATCACTGGCGGGACAGATATTGGGTTTAACTGGCGGCATCTGCTACCTTATCATCGGCGTGTTTTTTTTGATTATCGGCATTCATCTGTTAGGGTTTTTACCAATCTCCATTCCCGGACTTGAAAAACTGCGGGCGACACGCAAGGGGATGATTGGTGCACTGCTTCTGGGATCCAGTTATGGTATTGTCTCAGGACCATGTACCTTCGGGTTTATCGCACCAATGTTAGCAATGGTTGCTTTGCAGAAAACCGCACTCCGCGGGATTTCGCTTATCATAATATTTGCGCTTGGTCAATGCATCCCGATTCTTATTGCAGGAACATCAACCGGATGGGTGAAACGAATTGTTGAATCACGTTCAATACAATGGACAGGAATCGTATTCAAAAAAATTGCAGGTATTATTTTTATTCTCATTGCACTATACTTATTGATCAGAGGGGTCACTATGAGTGCCGTTTGCGCTCTACACTATTAGGTTCTTGGGTTCTTGGGTTATTGCGTTTTTGCGCTCTACACAAAGGATAAAAAACTAAAGATGATATAAAAAGAGTCGTGAGTCGCAAGTCGTGAGTCAAAACAGGACTCAAGACTCAAGACTTTTCATAGGGGGCTCCAGCCGGCTGTAGTCCGTAGCCTGTAGCCTGTCCTGACACCTCTCACTTCTTCCGTTATCTTGCTTCTTGCCTCTTGCTTCTTTCGTTATCTTTCTTTTCCGTTATCTTGCTTCTTGCCTCTACTTGATATCATTAGAGTTACAATGTTTTTCAGAGGAGGAATGGCTTCGATGTCCAAAGTGCCGCTATGAGTTGAACCGGATATTTCAACCAAACAACCACTGCACGTGGTCCTCCACCACAAGAAACTATTTATTCTTATGTACTATGTGACGATAAACAGCCCCGGGCTGATGCCTGGTAATCACTCTCTCAACGCAGCCACAATATTCCTTTGTGCTCTTTTGTCTATTTTGCCGTTTACCGTATCCTTGCTCAACGATGATTATAAACCAGTACAGTTTTAAATACTCTTTTTTAGTTCAGACTATCCTGAACTAATTTTTCTTGTTAATCACCACTGTTTTTCATATATGATGCTTATGAATGACTGGTTATCCACAAATCAAAATTACTATTGTTCACTCGCCGAATGTGAGCCACCGAATTTTTGGAGTGTTGTTTCAGGAAAATTGGCTTTACAAGAAATGGCGGAGAGGGGGAGATTTGAACTCCCGGTCCAGGTTTCCCCGGACAACACCTTAGCAGGGTGCCGCCTTCGACCTGCTCGGCCACCTCTCCAATAAAATAATCAAAAATCCCCTACGGCCAGACACATACGCCCACCACTACAACGGTTTTCCGTTATCTTGCTTCCTGCCTCGGCCGACCACAATGTGCTCCTACGAACACCTCTCTCACTTTTAGCTTTTAACTTTTTACTTGTTATACACCTATAACTGATGGGATATTAAAAAGTCAATAGATTTATTTTCTTTTCTTTCGTAATAACCTGATATTTTGTCTTGTATCTTTATAATCTGGTTTTATCTTTTCCAGCCGCTCAAATATACTTAAAGCAAAGGTGTCATCACCTTCTTTCATATACGTTTTACCAAGCCAGTATAGTACCGGTGCCATCTCTGATTCACGCTCTATCATCATTTCAAAGACTTCTCTTGATTTATCAAATTCTTTTTTTAAATAATAAACTCTGCCTAAAGTATAGATTGACTTTAAATACACGCTGTATTCTTCAGAGGTTACTCTCTCGGATGTCTCATACGTTTTTATAATCTCATTTAAAAGTTCAATCACTTTATCAAGTTCATTCTTCTCTTTTAGTGCAATCGCTTTGTTAAACTTTATTAACATATTATCAGGTTGCAGTTTTAATGCCCTGTCATAATAATCGATACTCGCATCAATATCTTTTTCTATAAATTTTATATTTCCAAGAAAAACATAAATCTTTATTTCTTTTATACCTAACTCCTGTGCGTACTTGAACATTAATTCAGCCTCATCAAAATAATTTCTACCCATTCTGAAATAGCACTCTCCAATTCTGAACTGATATACACCATCGACTTTTTCAGCCAATGGAAGGCCAAATAAATAGAGGTCTTTTGCTTTTTCAAACATACTTCTTATCACTTCTGCCAGAACCTCATCATTAATACTACTAACATCATAAATTGCACTCTTGTTTAGATACCCTGAGTTAATCCAGAATTTTGCAATCTCAATAACACTATTATCCAGTTCACTGTATAAACCTGTATCGCTCCCCTCTACAACATTCTCACCTGCTGAGAATATCTCTTCCAGTAATTTTAATGCTTTAAAGTATATTAAATTAGCCTTCATTAAATATAAGTCCGCATTCATCGGCTCTTTTGCTATCTTTTTATCTATGTTTTGCATCCTGTTAATAAAAGCGCTATGACTATCCAGATATCTTTTATAAGAATACCAGATAGAATAAACAGATATTATTCCAAGTATTACTATTATAACCCATATTATAATTCTTTTTTTATTAATAATCAAACTCTGCTTGCTCCTCTTGTAATATTAAAATAAAAGTCTAACATCGTGTCATCGCCTCTTATATATACTCTCGGAACAGGATTGGTTAAAGTGTAATCTGCTATCTTTCTTTTAATAATGCAGACGAACCTGTATCCTGCTTCAAGTGCTAAATCAATGTCTTCTTCAGTAAATCTTCCATACGGAAAACTGAAAGATACCACAGATTCCTGTATTATATCTTCAAGAATTTTCCTGCTATCTTTTAGTTCTTTAATTTTTTCTTCTTTTTTCAAGTTTAAGAAATTTTTATGCTGTAGTCCATGTGACCCGACCTCATTTCCATCTCTGCTCCACCACACTAAAGCATCATTATTCATAACATCAAAAAGAAGCCCTTTTATTTTAGTCTTATTATTAAATAAATTAGCGGGTACAAATAAAATTCCTTTAAACCCGAACTCATTTAATATCTGCATCGCATTATCAATACAACCTTTATAACCATCATCAAAAGTTATAATCACAGGTTTAGATGGCAACCCTTCTTGATATACCACGCTTTTAAATGTAATGCTTCTATATCCCTGTTCCTGTAAAAATCTAAGCTGTTTCCTGAATTGCAAGATAGAAATATTCATTTTTTTTCTATCAGAATCAGAATACAATTCATCGGTTATATTATGGTACAATAAAACAGGTATCCCTTTTCTTTGTGGTTTCCACCAGCTAAAGCGTAGAGAAAAAATACCGAGAACGACTATAAGAACTATAAATAAAATATCCATTAATCCATGAGGCAGTGCCTCAACCCTTTTTGCCATTCGATAACTGCTATGCCATACAGCAAAAGCAAATTCTACTTGGAAAAAGCAAAAACCTTCTTTGACAAAGAGACGGATGAGGCAGTGCCTCAACCCTTTCTGCCATTTGATAACTGCTGTACCATTATAACAAAGAGTCTAATAACTCCATCCACTCCTTTTCAAAAACATTAATAGAAAATCTTAAAACAGCATCACGGCGTGCTTTTTCTTCCATATTCTTTCTTAATTCATCATTATCTAATAGTTCAAGGATTTTGTCTTTCATAGCATCAGTATCTTTTTGATGAACAACAAATCCTGTCTCGTTATTCTTTACAACCTCGGGTAAAACACCTGCATCCGTGCTCACAAGAGGGATCGAAAGAGACAACAATTCAACAGCAACTCTGCATACAGTCTCAGAACCTATTGAAGAAATTACACCAATATCAGTTATTGATAACAAAGGGAGCGGGTTATCAATATGACCTGTAAAAATAAATTTATCAATGATACCGTATTTTTCACAGCCCTTTTTAAGGTCATGTATCTTAACATTTTCTTCTCTTCCTATAACTGCTACCTTTAATCCTCCTTTATATTCCCTGAAAACTTTATTCATCGCTTCTATAAAATATTGGTGTCCTTTTACAGGGTCTAATCTGCCATAAATAGTGATAAGTTTTTCGTCATCTTTTAAACCATATATACCTCTTATATTTTTTAAGTCATTAACTTTATTATAATAATCAGTATCAACTGGTGAATATATTACACAAGAATTCACAAAAGGGGTGGGTATTATGCTGATGTGTCTTGTCTGCATAATTTTTGAAGTAAAAACCACCCTATCATAAAATTTTGTATAAAGTTTTTTATTAATATAATTTTTTCTTATATCTCGAGCTTCTCCTCTTACCCTGATGGTTTTAAACCTTACGGCTGTAAATCTCGAAAGAAGATATAAAGCAAGAGTCATTTCAGCACGTAGTAAAATAACGATATTTTTTTCTTTATCTTTTAGATGAGTATATAGTTTCCTGGTCTCTTTAAAATACCTGATAGGATTATACGTCCTGAAATCAAGATTTATAATACTATATCCCGCCTGTTTTGCTATGGTTTCCGGATATTTATCTTTCAGAGTGATAATTGCAAAATCTATGTTATATTTTTTCAGTATTTTGGCAATGCACAAACCATAATAAGTTATTGCGCTATCATACGGTTCAGTAAGACAAATTAATACTCTCATCTTTTTTGTCATCCTTATTTTCTTCAGATACAGCCTGGTACTTATTCAACTCATAAAGTTTTACGTATTTAGCAAACACCGAAAAAGCAGAGACATAGGAAATTACAAGTCCCTGTATTCCATCGAGAAACCCACGTTTTATTAAATAATGTTTTATAAATGAGTATATGGTCCGGCAAATCAGCTGAGTTACTGAAAATTTAATACCTTTTTTTGAAAGTTCAATCGCTGAATATGTCGTATAGTATCCCATCTTATTTAAATGTTTATCAAAATCTATAAAAGCAAGATGTAAAATATTACTTTTCAATCTTGCTGTCATCCCGTTTACCTTTACAAACTCATGCGAGAAATCACCATCCCATCTGCAAAATTTTTTGTTAAATAATCGAACTTTATAACCCGGGTACCAGTTCGAGTGCCGTATCCATCGGCCCATATAATATGGCAGAATCGGTACCTCGTATCCTGCAATTTCATCGTTAAGTCTTTCTTTTATTCTTAAAATCTCATTCTTTAATTCTAAACTTATCCTTTCATCAGCATCGATTGACAATATCCAATTATGTTGCGCTTTCTCTATACCAAAATTCTTCTGTCTTACCCAACCTTCAAATCTGTTATTATAAATCTTGTCTGTGTATTCTTTAGCTATCTCAAGGGTTTTATCTGTGCTGCCTGCATCAATAATAATTATCTCATCTGTAAATCTTAATGATTCAAGACACTCTCTAATATTACTCTCTTCGTCTTTTGTTATAACAACACTTGAAATCTTTGCCATTCCACTATCTCCTGTCCTGCCTTATATACTCAACGATATCTTCAGGTTTAATCTGCTCCATACAGAAATAATACTTACATTTGCTAAAAAGACAACTATAAACTCCAGGACAATCAACTTTGGGGGTAAAAACAACAGCATTATTATTCTCGTAAAAACCCCATCTTTTTTCACTATGAACTTTTACTGGTGAATAGATACCCACTGTTTTGATGTTAAGCGCAGCTGCAAGTTGAGTGGGACCTGTACTCGGCCCTATAAAATAGCTACTTCTACTTATAAATGATAGATATTCATCCAGTCTCAACCCTATATCCAGAATAATAATGCTGTTGTTTTTACCCCCAAAGTTGATTGTCCTGGAGTTTATAGTTGTCTTTTTAGCAAATGTAAGTATTATTTC
>JBFMHD010000299.1:0-2516 GCA_040752395.1 Candidatus Hydrogenedentota bacterium | reverse complement strand
GTGTAGTAAACATTGAGGTTTCCTCCGTATAGTGTTGATTATTTAATTGTAGTCAATATTATACGGCGGCTTTTTATTTTTTTAAGGTAAAATGTGCGAAAGTATAGTTAATATACTTACCGACCAATAAATGTCCTAAACCAATAAAACAATAATTCCAGAAAATAAATTCCCAAGGTGAATGAGATTTAGTTGTGTTTTTATCTGCTTCGTTCATAATATAATCCAGTGACAGCTAACGCCCAAGCTCTCCCGTGCCCGGAACCAAACGTAAAGGGCACAGGCGGCGCGACTGCGCTGACCGGTAGCGCTAAGTTACGCGAACAGCGCCAAAACTTATCCAGCCAAAGCTTTTAAGTCGTGTCGTATACCATCAGCAATATACAACTTTAATAATGTCTGATAGGGGATACCTTTCTCTTTGGCGATAACCTTTGCCTCTGCCAATATGCCTTTATTCAATCGAATATTAAGTGGATAAGTCTTCTCTAAATTCCATTGTTCATTAATAAAAACGGCTTTAGTAGTATCAAAATCATTAATATCAGCCGTCTCTAATTCCTTGTCAATTTCCTTATTAGTCCTATTTCTTTTTGTCATGGTCGTAATACCTCCTGTTTCTCAGAAAAAAGTCCTTATGATGATCTTCCATATCCTTACCATGTATAGGGCGTATAATACCACCGCCCTTATCCTGATAGATTATAAACAAATATCTACCGGCGTCACTTCTGCCGAATAACAAGTAACGGTCATTATATTTCTTGTGTGGGATAATACATTTAGGATTATTCTCAATGGCTTCCTCGATCTCATAATATTTAACACCGTGCTTCGCTTCATTCTTATAGACGTTATCATCATCCCATTCGATCTTACTGTAGATAAACCGTTTCAATTATAATCACCGCCGACTTAATTGTAGTATATTGTATATACAAAGTCAAGTCCTTTTTCCGTTTTTATTTTGGCGCTGTTACGCGTAACGAACAACGCTTGCCGCACCGCCACCATTCATAATGTTATTGACGGTGGACAGACTGTCCAATAATTCGATTTTTAACGAATTTTCACAAATTGCGAGATTGTCAACATTGAAATTAGTTTTTTCAAAATGCAATAATTTTGCATTATTGGACAGTCTGCGGCAGCCCGAAGTTACACGCAATCTCGGCCTTCATTATATTCTTCCCTCAACCAATCTTCCTGAAATATACTTATGAATTAAACTTGAAATCAATGTCTGGTAAGGTATTCCTTCTTCAATCGCCTTCCGCTGTATCATCTCTAAATCTCTATTGGAAATCCTGATATTGACTCTCTTGTCTTTTTTAATCGTATCTCGTGCATAATTCGCATATCTCTTTATAGCACCCTTAACATCTGGAATAGAAACCCATTCCCCTGATTCTACACTCTGCAAAATTTCTTTTTCTTCTTTATCTAACTTATATTTTTTACTCATCTTTAGTTCCTCCTAAATATAATTTGGTAAACCTTCTGCTTGGGATTATAGTCTTTAAAAAAATAAGTTCATCACTTTCGACAAATAGCACTAAATATATATAATCGTTAATGTTAATCACATAAATCCTTTGGTTCTTGCACTTATTCGGATCGGGATGCTTTATTATATCGATTACGATTTCTTTCTCAATATAATATATAACATCCTCAAATCCTATACCTCTCTCCTGTTTTAGCGACTTGTTTTTATCATCATTCCATAATATAGGTTTCATTTATTATATAATATCACATTGTGTGCTTTTTGTCAACATATTTCTCGTTTTTTCTTTAGGGCGAAATTGCGTGTAACGTTCTTTTCCCTGCCACAATTATGGCGGGAAAATCTGTAAATGTATGTATAAATTATGGCGTGAGTCTCTTAAAATATAAGTGTCTTACGCAAAATTGTTGATAATTTACTATTGTTTTGCGTGTTAGACAAATCTGTATCGAGACTTACGCCATAAAATTCATAGACAATTTGATTTGACATAGTTAAGCGAAGAATAGGGAAAACAAGCGAAGAATAGGAAAACAGCGGAAAAAGTCAAGGTGAAATTAAAAAAGAGTTCAAGGCTGCCTTGAACTCAGATCACCAAGGCGCAGATCAAGGCAGTTCATCATCACAAGGTATGTACGAATATACCGGTTCTTTCTGAAATATTTTCGAAAACATTCAGGCACGGTGAAGATAAAAGTGTCGATAAGGGACTTTGGCAAGAACATTGGCATTTTGGACATCGAACTCTGGCAAAGCGGTAATCCGGGATACCGCATTCAAGAAATTTTTCGGCCGTGACGTCAATAACCGAACGCCAAAATCCATAATAAAACCAGAACCGTCCCAGAATTACAAGAATTACACCAGAATTAGAATTAACCGATTTAAAAACAAAAATCCCCGGCAACGTTCTACTCTCCCAATCTGGTAACAGATTAGTACCATCGACCCTGAAGGGCTTAACGACCGTATTCGGAATGGGAACGGGTGTGTCCCCTTCGGTATC